>CATONV010000037.1 GCA_951801655.1 uncultured Oscillospiraceae bacterium
AGCGCCGCGAGCGTAAGAACGTAGAGAGGGGCCAGGTGCATATCCGCTCCTCCTTCAACAACACCATGGTCACCGTTACCGACGCGCAGGGCAACGCCCTGTCTTGGGCCTCCTCCGGCGGCCTGGGCTTCCGCGGTTCCAGAAAGTCCACCCCCTACGCCGCTCAGACCGCCGCCGAGACGGCTGCCAAGGCTGCGATGGAGTATGGTCTGAAGACCGTGGAGGTCTTTGTGAAGGGCCCCGGCCAGGGCCGCGAGGCCGCCATCCGGGCGCTGCAGGCTGTGGGCCTGGAGGTCACCCTGATCAAGGACGTGACCCCTGTACCCCACAACGGCTGCCGCCCCCCGAAGCGCCGCCGCGTCTGATCGTTTGAAGGAGGTATTGACAGATGGCTAGAAATATGCAGCCCATCGCCAAGCGGTGCAAGGCGCTGAACCTGTCCCCCGCCGCCATGGGCTATGCCAAGAAGACCACCAACCGCAACCCCAAGGGCCAGATGCGCAAGAAGCAGTCTGAGTACGCTCTTCAGCTGACTGAGAAGCAGAAGGTCAAGTTTGTCTACGGCGTTATGGAGAAGCAGTTCCATATGTACTATGAGAAGGCATCCCGTATGCAGGGCAAGACAGGCGAGAATCTGCTTACCCTTATCGAGCGCCGCCTGGACAACGTGGTGTATCGCCTGGGCTTTGCCATGACCCGGCGTGAGGCCCGTCAGCTCACCACCCACGGACACTTTACCGTCAACGGCCAGCGGGTGGATATCCCCTCCTACCTGGTCAAGGCCGGCGATGTGATCGAGGTGCGGGAGAAGAGCCGCTCCTCCGTCAAGTTTAAGCGCCTGACCGGCGAGGACGCCCCTGTGGTCAACGTGCCCAAGTGGCTGGACCGCAACAAGAATACCCTCCAGGGCACCGTCGTTGCCATGCCCACCCGGGACGACATCGACTTCCCCGTGGAAGAGCACCTCATCGTCGAGCTGTATTCTAAGTAATTTCTTCATCGGGCTGACACGTATAGCAACGGTGTGTAGGGGCGGATATTATCCGCCCGAGAAGACGACATGCGGGAGTAGTGGGCGCCCCTACACCGAATATACGCAACAGCTCGGTGAGCACATAGAACTTAGAGAACCCTCAGATATTGGTGAGCTGAATGAAGCGGCGCGATGGGCGCCGCCGAGAAAAGGAGGGTATTCCAGCATATGATAGAAATTGAAAAGCCCCGCATTGATTGTATTGAGAATCCTGGCGACGCCTCCTACGGCAAGTACGTGGTGGAACCGCTGGAGCGGGGTTACGGCACAACTCTGGGCAACTCCCTGCGGCGTATCCTGCTGTCCTCCCTGCCCGGCACTGCGGTGACCTCCATCAAGATCTCCGGGGTTCAGCACGAGTTTACCACCATTCCCGGGGTGAAGGAGGATGTGACGGAGATTGTCCTCAATGTAAAGGGCATCATTGCCAAGCTTTACAGCGAGGGGACCAAAACCGTCCATATCGAGGCCGCCGGAGAGTGCCGGGTGACCGCCGGCGATATTAAGGCGGACGCCGATGTGGAGATTCTAAACCCTGATCTGCACATCGCCACCCTGGGCCCGGAGGCCACTTTGTCCATGGAGCTGACCCTGTCCCATGGCCGGGGCTATGTCTCCGCAGACAAAAACAAGCCCGCCCAGGCCATCATCGGGGTGATTCCTGTGGACTCCATCTATACCCCGGTCCGTAAGGTCAACTACACCGTGGAGAACACCCGTGTGGGAGACGCTGTGGACTATGACAAGCTGACCCTGGAGGTGTGGACCAACGGTACCATAGACGCCCGCGACGCCGTCTCCCTGGGCGCCCGCATTTTGTGCGACCACTTCACCCTGTTCACTGATCTGTCTGAGACCATGGGCAGCCGCTCCACCGTGGTGGAGAAGGCTGAGGCCCAGCGGGACAAGGTGATGGAGATGACCATCGACGATATGGACCTGTCCGTGCGCTCCTACAACTGCCTGAAGCGGGCCAACATTAACACGGTGGAGGATCTGATTTCCAAGACCGAGGAAGAGATGATGAAGGTCCGGAACCTGGGCCGCAAGTCCTTGGAAGAGGTCATCAACAAGCTGTCTATGATGGGGCTTTCTTTGGCAAGCGAAGAAAATAACTGACAGTAGGGGGGGTCTCCCTGCCGCCCCGCCGATAAAATAGAACGGGGCGGCGCAGAGGCCGCCCCATGCCTGGGGCAATCCGGCAGTAAGTAACGTTCCTTGCCGGATACAGATGAAAATCTGTCCTGTTTTGGTGTCCTGGACCGTCTCCCGGTCCGAATGAACGAATTTAGAGTGATCTCGCCACGCGAGGTCGAAGGAGTGTTTATCATGTCTCAGAAGAACCGCAAGCTGGGCCGTACCAGCGACCAGCGCCGGGCTATGCTCCGCGCCATGGTCACCTACCTGCTGGAGAACGGCCAGATTAAGACTACCGTCACCCGTGCCAAAGAAGTGGCTCCCGTGGCCGAGAAGATGATTACCCTGGCCAAGACCAACACCCTGGCCTCCTACCGTCAGGCCCTGTCCTACATCACCAAGGAGGACGTGGCCAACAAGCTGTTTAAGGAGATCGGCCCCAAGTACGCCGACCGCAACGGCGGCTACACCCGTGTGGTCCGCATTGGCCCCCGCCGCGGCGACGCCGCCGAGATGGCCATTATTCAGCTGGTGTAATGAAATAAAAAGATCTGCCTTGACGGGCAGATCTTTTTATTTGTTTTCTCTATGGTATGATTCAAAACATGTATTGGATTCCCGCCTCCCTTTTCGATAAACTTATTAACAAAGTGCGGAGAAACCGCCGGATTATGGGAGGTACTTATTATGAACAATCTGCCCTCTGCCATTACCATGTGCGAGGTCGGTCTGCGGGACGGCCTTCAAAACGAAAAAACCCTGCTGTCCACCGAAAAAAAGGTGGAACTGCTGCGGGGACTGATTGACGCCGGCTTTAAGGTGATCGAGGTGGGGTCCTTCATGCACCCTAAGGCGGTCCCTCAGATGGCGGACACCGACCAGGTGTACCGGGCTGTGGGGGAAGTGCCCGGTGTGGAGCTGAGAGCCTTGATCCCCAACCTGCGGGGTGTGAAGCGGGCTGCGGACTGCGGCTGCAAAAAAGTAAAGCTGAATGTTTCCGCCAGCCGCCAGCACAATCTGAAAAACCTGAACATGACCCCGGAGGAGAGTGTAGCCGGCTTTGCCGACTGCGTGAAGGAGGCCCAGGCCAACAACATCGCTATCTCGGGTTCCATCTCCATGCCCTTCGCCTCCCCATGGGAGGGCCGTATCCCGCTGAGAGACATTGAATCTATCATTGAGGCCTACCTGAAGGTGGGCATTACCGAGATTTCCCTGTCCGACACCTCTGGCATGGGAGTGCCCAACCAGGTCTACCAGATGTGTGCCCAGGTGCGGGAGAAGTACCCCCAGGTCTCCTGGTGGCTCCATTTCCACAACACCCGGGGCCTGGCTATGGCCAACATTCTGGCCGCCATGGAGGCAGGCATGACACAGTTTGACGGTTCCTTCGGCGGTCTGGGCGGCTGCCCCTTCGTCCCCGAGGCGGCGGGCAACATCTCTACCGAGGACGTCCTCAATCTGTGCGACGAGATGGGCGTCGAGACCGGCGTGGACATTGTAAAGGTGATGGAGCTGTCCCGGCAGATGAAGCAGCTGCTGAATCACGACCTGGACAGCTATATCCTCCGGGCCGGCCGGGCAAAGGACCTGATTGTCAGCTAAAACGGAATAGCCCTCCGCCTGTGAACGGAGCCGATAAAAGCGGTTCACAGTGGGGAGGGCTGTGTTTTTATGGAGTGGCGTAGCGATCCACAATGTAGTCCCGCACCCGGCGCCCCGCAGGGGAGAGAGGCCGCCCCTTCATCCAGGAGAAGAAAACCGTCCGTACAAAGGAGACGTTTTCATCGGAGATGGGAATGACCACCACCTTCTCATTCTCCATGGCGGGCACCTGGGGCAGGACGGATACACCAAAGCGCAGGGCCACATACTGCAGCGCGGCGTTGCACTCCCGGACCTCAAAGACGACGTCGGGTGCGAGGCCGTTTTGGGTGTAGACCTGATCCAGCTGGGTGCGCAGACTGCTGGGCTTGTCCAGCATGACAATGGGTTCCCGGGCGAAATCGGCAAAAGACACCGACTCCCGCTTAGCGAGAGAGTGGTGCTCCGGGACAGCCAGGTACAGGGGCTGGCGCATGATGGTCACAGACTCCAGCTCCTCGTCCTGGTGCAGGCAGAAGGCCAGATCCAGCTCCCCGCGCTTGAGCTGCTGAAACAGGTCGAAAGAGGGGGCCTCTGTGAACTGGAAGCGGATACTCCGGTTTTTCTCCTGGCCATAGATGCCCATCATGACGGCCGGGATGAGGGAGGCGGACACGGAGTGGAAGTAGCCCAGGCGGACGATCTGCTGAGCCGAGCCTGCCATCTGCTTGAGTACGCCCACCCCCTCGTCGAGCATGTCCAGAGCCCGCTGGGCGTAGGGGAGGAACTGCTCGCCATAGACGGTGAGGCGGATGTGTCGGCTGTCCTTCTCAAAGAGTTTTACCCCCAACTCCTTCTCCAGCTCCTTGATGGAGTAGCTCAGGCTGGGCTGAGCGATGTGGAGCTCGGCGGCAGCCTGGGTGTAGTGCAGGACCCGGGCCAGGGTTTTAAAGTATTGCAGCTGAAGCAGCGTCAAGAAAAACCCCCCTTTCCACATGATAGTTATTTTCTATTGTACTCCAATATGGCCTCTCTTGCAAGAGGGGCGGGATGGGTCCTTTGCACAAGAGGATATTGGAGTTTTTGTATAAATCCGCCAAAACCTTTGGATAGATCGGCTATATGATAGACAAACTCTATGATTTGAGAGAAACCCGGTATTGGACTTGCGCCTCTCCTCACGCTAAAATAAAACCATGAAACAACCCCGGCAAAAAATAAAATGGAAAGAGGAGAGTATTTATGGCAAAAGAAGTAACTGCGGAGCAGATCCAGATGCTGGACGAGATGGTGGCCCGGGCCCAGAAGGCCGCCGACATTATTGCCACTTATGACCAGGCCCGCGTGGACCGGCTGTGCCAGGCTGTGGCCGCCGCCGTGTGCGACATGAAGGTGTGGGCCCAGCTGTCCGACGAGGCTGTGGATGAAACCGGCCTGGGCGACAAGGTGACCAAGCGCAACAAGCGCAACAAGATTAAGCTGATCCTCCGGGACTGCCTGCGGCAGAAGAGTGTGGGCGTCATTGAGGAGATCCCCGAAAAGGGTATCGTCAAGTACGCCAAGCCCGTAGGAGTGATTGCCTCCCTGGTTCCCACCACCAACCCCTGCCTCACCCCCGCCGGCCAGGTAGTATACGCCATCAAGGCCCGTGACGTGATCATCTGCTCCCCCCATCCCCGCGCCAAGGTGACCACCAACAAGTGCATCAATATTATCCGCGAGGCGCTGGTCCGCGAGGGCGCCCCCGCAGACATTATCCAGGGCATCCAGGAGCCCTCCATCTCCCTGACACAGGAGCTGATGAAACGCTGCCAGCTGACCATCGCCACCGGCGGCCGTCCCATGGTGAAGTCCGCCTACTCCACCGGCGTGCCCGCCTACGGTTCCGGCGCCGGCAACGCCACCGTTATCATCGACGACACCTGCAACACCCCTGAGCGCCAGGCCGAGGCCGCCGAGAACACCCGCATCTCCAAGACCTCTGACTTCGGTTCCGGCTGCTCCTGCGACGGCAACCTGATCATCTGCGAGGAGATCTATGACGATTTTGTCAAGGCCCTTGTGGACCAGGGCGCTTACCTGGCCAACGAGGAGGAGGCCGAGAAGCTGAAGAATGTGATGTGGGACGAGACCGGTCACCGTCTGCCCAACACTGTGGCCATCAGCCCCCAGAAGCTGGCCGAGGCCGCCGGCTTTACCATCCCGGAGGACCGCAAGTTCATCGCCGTCACCGGCGGCGGCATTGAGAACGTGGGCAAGGAGCACTTCTTCTCCAGCGAGAAGCTGACCACCCTGCTGGCCCTGTTCAAGTATAAGGGCGAGTTCCAGAACGCTCTGGACATGATGCAGGCCATGTTCAACGTGGGCGGCAAGGGACACTCCTGCGGCATCTATTCCTGGGATGACAGCCACATCGACCGCCTGGGCCAGTGTGCCCCCGTCTCCCGTATCATGGTCCGTCAGCCCAACAACCGGGGCAACTCCGGTTCCGCTTACAATGGCATGCCCCCCACGTCTTCTATGGGCTGCGGCACCTGGGGCGGCAACATCGTCTCCGAGAACATCACCCTGAAGCACTACATGAACACCACATGGGTGGCCCGTCCCCTGCCCTACGACATGCCCTCCAACGAGGAGCTGTTCGGCGACTTCTGCAAGCCCGGCATGGACGAGGAGTAATGATTGAGACAGCATTCCTCTCCTTTTGAAGAAGGCCGCCACACAGAGCTTTGTGGCGGCCTTTTAGAAAATATATGATTTGATCAGTTGAGGAGGTTATCTATATGATGGGAGTTTTACTCTTAAGACTGATGTTCATAGCCGGAAAGATTTACGCGTAAAAGCTGCGTATGGACATTCCATAATAACTCCTACAATTCCGGGTTTTAGTGTCGGTATAGATGTAGCTGGTCAAACTAGTGTCAGTCTTAGTATCGGGTTTACAAATAGTGTAACGTATGAAGACGACGACGAGGATTTCCGTGTATGCCCATAATATGCGAAAGAGGTAGTTCGATGAAATTTAACCGAACGGTTATTGCTTTGTTGATTGCCATTTTGATTCTTCAATTTATGTCTGTTCAAGAGTTGAAATACCAAATCTATAGTTTGCAGCGCAGTGTAGGAGACTTGAGTGAGTATTACATGTTGACAAATGATGTTATGGTTGGCAGAGTTTGCAGACTTCTTGAGCATTTTGATTTACCCACAGCTATCATGAAAGATAACCCGGACGGTACTACATCACCAGTTGATTGAGTCTAATGAAAAAGGAAGCAAACGCCGTCACGCAATGTGGCGGCGTTCCTCTTTCTTTTTTTGCGCAAATATGGTATTATGAAAACGATCAAAATAAGGAGGCTTTCATCATGACGATCACTTATTTGGGCCATTCCTGCTTCAAAATTGAATCCAAGGGCTTCTCCATCATCCTGGACCCCTATCAGGACGGCAAGGTGCCCGGGTACAAGCCCCTTCGGGAGACGGCGGATCAGGTGCTGTGCAGCCACGGCCACGGGGACCACTGCGGAACGGAGAATGTCACCCTGAGAGAAGGTGTGGAATCCCCCTTCACCGTGGAGACCATCCACACCTGGCACGACGATCAGCAGGGGGCCCTCCGGGGTGAGGACACCATCCACATTCTGGACGACGGCGAGTGCCGGGTGGCCCATCTGGGCGACCTGGGCTGTGACCTTGACCCGGAGCAGAAAGACCGGCTGCGGGGCTTGACCGCCCTTCTCATCCCTGTGGGCGGCTACTACACCATCGACGCCGCCCAGGCCAGCGCCCTGGCCGATGAGCTGGCCCCCGCCGTGGTCATCCCCATGCACTACCGGGGGGCGGGCTTCGGCTACGACGTGATTGGCCCCCTGGAGAACTTCACCGCCCTGCGCAGCGACGTGATCGCTTACCCCGGCTCCACGCTGAAGGTTACCCCTGAGACGGCCGGTCAGACCGCCGTGCTGAAACCGAAGAACCTGGGCTGATTGACACCGGTGTTCCCGCTTCGGTTGAGATGAAATATGGAGGGTTGTAAATATTTTACATTTTTAGAAATCTAAAATATGAATAGGAGGCGTCCAGTTTCGGACGCCTCCTATTCGTTTGAAAAAAGAAGAAAGAGAGAAAAGAAACTTGCTTATTTTGCGTTGTGAGACTTGGCGTGGTTGGGGGAAACGTACTGACCGTTCTCCTTCTTGACCAGCTTGCCCTCCTTGACCAGCTCGTTGGGGGAGTAGATGTCGTTGATGTTCCAGCAGCCGGGGGTGGGAACCACAATATTTTCCATGGGGGCCTCAACCAGGAAGGGCCGGCCGGCCTTGTTGGCGGCGATGGCCTTTTCCATGGCGGGCTTAAACTCCTCGGCGCAGGTGCAGCGGATGGATTCCACGCCGTAGGCCTTGGCCACGTCAGCCCAGCAGGGGGTGTAGGGCTGGCCGTCAGGGGTGTGGAACTTGGTGCCGAAGAAGGTCTTGTAGTTGGCGTTTTCCAGGCCGGCGATGGTGCCGAAGGCGGAGTTGTTCATTACCACCCAGGTGCAGGCGATGCCCTGCTCCACGGCGGTGGCCAGGCAGGTGGGGTTGACGCCGAAGCCGCCGTCGCCGGTGAGGGTGAGACAAATGCGCTCAGGTGCGGCCAGCTTGCCGCCCAGAACAGCGGAAGCACCGAAGCCCATGGTGGCCAGACCGGAGGAGTGATGGATGGAACCGGGGACGGTGACGTCGAACTGCTGGGCCACGCCGTTCTTGTTCCAGCCCACGTCGGTGAAGATGACGGCGTCCTCGGGGAGGACGGCCTTTACATCCCGCAGAATGCGCTGGGGGGTCATGGGGAAGCGGGCGTCGTCAGAGATGGCCTTGTTGCTCTCTTTAAAGGCGGCCTTGGCCTGGGCAATCTTCTCCCGCAGGCCGGGGCGCTTCTTGCCCTCGGGGCAGATCTTTTTGACCTCCTCCAGGATCTGTGTCAGACCGATCTTCAGATCGCCGATGGCGCCGATCTCCACAGGGTAGTTGCGGCCGATCTCGGTGGGGTCGATGTCGATCTGAAGGAAGGTGGTCTTGTCAGGATCAAAGGTAACGCCCTGATACCAGCTGGAGCTGTCCGCCTCGGCAAAGCGGGTGCCCAGACCCAAGATGACGTCGGCGTTGACGGTGAAGGAGTGGGTAAACTCCATGCCCCAGAAGCCGGTCTGGCCGATCATCAGGGGATGACGGTCGGACAGGCAGCCCTGACCCATCAGGGTGCGGGACACGGGAATGTCCAAAAACTCAGCCAGAGAGGCCAGCTCCTCAGAGGCCTGGGACAGCAGGATGCCGCCGCCGGCGTGGAGGACGGGATTTTGGGCGTTCACCAGCTTCTCGGCGATAGCTTTGGCGGCAGCGGGGTCCAGAGCGGGACGCATTGTGACGTGGCTGTCCTTGTAGGTGCGGGCCCACAGGTCCTCCTCCATCTCCCGGGAGAACATGTCCATAGGCACGTCAATGAGGACGGGACCGGGGCGGCCGGACTCGGCCAGGCGGAAGGCCTTATCCATAATGTAGGGCAGGGCCTCCACATCGTCGATGCGCCAGCAGCGCTTGCACACGGGCTCCAGAATCTTGTACTGGTCGCCGTCGGCGTGCATGTTGACCTCCTGATGGGGATGGCGGCCGAAGTAGTAGCTGGGCACGTCGCCGGCGATGACCACCATGGGGATGGAATCGAAGGAGGCGTTGGCCACGCCGGTGAGGACATTGGTCAGGCCGGGGCCCAGGTGGCACATGACTACGGAGGCCTTGTGGGTCAGCCGGGCGTAGCCGTCGGCCGCGGTGGAGGCCACAGCCTCGTGGCGGTTGGAGATGTACTTCACCTTGGGATTGCGGTTGAAGGCGTCCAACATGCCGATGACGGTGTGTCCGCACAGGCCAAAGACATACTCCACATCCCGGCGGGCCAGATAGTCGACGATGAGATCGGAAACCAGCTTCTTGCTCATAAGTAATTACCTCCTGATCATTTTTCCATCGAAACCGCACATAGACCAAATCGCGCAAAACAGACGGGAAGAATCGGGAAAATGTTTGGCTTCTCAGGTGTTTTTGCTGATTTAATCTTAATATAAAGGTGAGTTTTTGTCCAATATCCTGTTTTCATTCACCTATCGTTTTTTTGCATTAATTTTTGGAAAAAGAAGGAATAATACAAAAAAGAGCGGGGGATCGGCCCCCCGCCGCTGCTGAAATGGATTTCTCAGCCGGTAAACAGGTTGTTTTTTCTCAAGAACTGGGTAAAGACCTCGCCGCTGCGGATCACAAAGTCCCGGAAGTACTCCGCCGCTGGGGGGAGATACTGTTCCGTGTTCCACATCAGGTAGAGACGGCGGGGCGGGATATTGTTGGCGATACGCACCACCTTGGTGTTGTAGGGCGCGCCGCCCAGCGGGTAGGGGATGATGGACACCCCGTGGTTAGCGGCCACCAGACCATAGATAATCAAATCCTGAGCGGTCTCCATGGTGATATTGGGATGAATGGACAAGTTTTTAAAAATCTGGTCGGTGACGCCCCGGAGCTGACAGTTGGTATCGAAGGAGATGAAGTCCTCCCCGTCCAGCTCCCGCAGGTCGGCCTCCTCATACCGGGCCAGCCGGTGCCCCAGAGGGACCAGCAGGACAAGCTGGTGGTCCCCAATATAGGAGGAAGCCACCCGGGAGTCGTCCACCTCAGTGGCAAAAATCAGATCCACCCGACCACCCAGCAGCTGTTCCCGCAGTTGGGCGTAAGTGGCCTCCTGATTGAATTGCAGGCGCACGTCCACCCGGTTGGTCTCTGACACATAGCGCACAATAATGTCCGGGGCGAACTGGGCCAGCGAAGGAAAGCCGGCCATGACCACCGTCCCTGTGTTGGGGTTGATGTAGTCGGACAGGGTGGCGATGCCGGTTTCCAGTGTCTCCAGCGTCTTCTGGACGTAGGGGAGGAACAGCTGGCCGTATTTGGTCAGCTCCACGTTGCGGCCCCGCTTGACGAAGAACTCCACATTCAGCTCATCCTCCAGCTCCTGGATGGCGTGACTCAGGCTGGACTGACTGACGTAGAGTCTTTCCGCCGCCCGGGTGTAGTGCTCCAGTTCGGCAATCGCCTTGAAATAATACAGCTGCCGCAGATTCACGGGATCGCCCTCTTCCTCATTATTTTACATCTATTATCCATGATTTTGGTGAAATATGCAACAGTATTTTGAAAATTAGAGGGCTAGGAACCGGCGGCAAGCCGTTTGGTCTCCCAGGTGCTCAGGGCGACGTCCAGCGAGATGAGAAGCAATCCGATGAAAAAGGTGGAGGTGAAGGTCTCGCCAAGAATCAGGGCCCCCAGCAGGGCGGAAAAGGCGGGCTGAAGGGGGTAAAACAGGGAGCAGGTGCTGGCAGGGAGAAGGGAGAGGCACTTGGTCCAGGTAAACTGGGCCACGCCCGAACCGAAGACGCCCAGATACAAGATTACCAGCGCCACCTTGGGGGAGAAGGACACGGGCTGAATGGCTGCGGAGAACAGTCCGGCGGGGATGTGGAAGATGAGTCCCACGGCCATGCCCCAGGTGGTAACCAGCACAGGGGGATATTTGGCGGTAAGCCGGCGCATGTACACCGAGGCGAAGCCCCAGGTCACCACGGAGAGAAGCACGGCCGCCATGCCTAGAATCTCACTTTGGCTGTCCGCGCCCCGGGTAATGACCATCGTGCCCACCAGGGCCAGCACCAGGCAGAACAGCTTGACGGGGGTAATGTTCTCCTTCAGCAGCAGGGCGGCCAGAATGGTGACGGACACCGGATTCAGGGCGTTGATGAGAGAGGCCATGGTGGCCCCGGTGAGGGAGATGCCCAACTGAATGAGAAAGAAAGTGGCAAAATAGCCCAGAATCCCCACCAGGACAAAATATTTCCGGTCCTCTGGGGCAATGGGGATACCCATGTGCTTGCGGGCCATGAGAAGCAGCGGGACCATGGCGGTGCAGCACCGCAGGCAGGCTACCAGAGAAGGGGGCAAGTCCTGGGCAATCATCTTGCCCCCCACGTAGACGCTGCCCCAGATGAAAAAGGTGAAAAACAGCAGCCCGAAGGCCTTCCGGTTTGATTCCATTGGCTTTTGTCTCCTTGTGAAAACCAGGGCCGGCGGCTTCGTCAGAGGCCGCCGGCCCAAAGTCAGGCTTGGTTATGAATCATATGTATGGGTCTGTCAGGCATTGGCCAGGGCATCCTGCAGGGTGGCGCCCAAACCGCCGATGGAGTCGTCGATGCTCTTGTACAGGTCCACCACGCCGGGCACGGCCAGCACCTCGTCATAGAACTCGGGGGCGTACTCGATGAGGGTCATGCCGCGGTTCTCCAGCTCGGCCTTGTTGTCGGCGTCGATGGTGGCCAGCTGGGCGCTGATCTCGGCCATGGCCTCGGTAACAGCCTGGTTCAGAGCCTGCTGATACAGGGGATCCAGGTCATGATAGGCGTCCTGGTTCATGATCATCATGTTGGCGTACAGGATGTGGTTGGTGAAGGCCAGGTACTTCTGGACCTCGTTGAGGTTGCTGCCCACGCAGGTGTCGGCGGCATTCTCCTGGGCGGCGATGTTGCCGGACTGGAGGGCGAAATAGACCTCATTCCAGGCCATGGGGGTGGGCTGAGCGCCGATAGCGGTCCAGAAAGCCATGTGGTTGGGGTTCTCCATGGTGCGGATCTGCAGATCCTTGAAGTCGGCAAGGGTCTTCAGATCCTTGTTGGCGGTGGTCAGGCGGTAGGTGGCGTTCTGGAGGATGCCCAGCAGCTCAAAGCCGCCGTTGTTAAACGCAGCGCCCAGGTCGGTCTTGAAGGCGGAGTCGCTGCCGTTGAGAACCTTGTCGATGGTGGCGCCGTCGTACTTGGCAAACACCATGGGCAGGTCGAACACGGCTACCTCGGGGACAAAGGAAACCACGGGGGCGGTCTGGCAGACCACCATCTGGATCTCGTTGGCCTTCATCTGGCGCAGGATATCGGCGTCAGCGCCCAGCTCGCCGTTAGGGAAGTACTCGATGGTGAGCTGGCCGCCGGTAATCTCGTCCACCTTGGCGGAGACCAGCTCGCCGAAGAGCTGGCCGGCGGCGCCCTTGCCGGTGGAGTCAGCGCCAATCAGCTCCACCTTGGGCAGAGAGGAGTAATCGGCGTCAGAGGCGGCGGGAGTGGAAACGGCGGGGTTGGAAGTCGCGGGATTGGAGGCAGCGGGCTTGGAAGTGTTGCCGCCGCCGCCGCAGGCGGCCAGGGAGAGAATCATGGTGCCGGCCAGGAGCATTGCGGTAATCTTTTTCATTTTGTTTCCTCCTTAAAATGATGGGTAGGGTTATATTTGTTCACTCCGCCCCTCCCCATTGGAAGGGGACAAGAGATCACGACGGGGTAATCAGCCGCTGGGGATGACGCCGAACATGGACACCAGAACGGTGCTGATGGGAGCGACATAGGTGATCAGGAACAGGGCGATCATAAAGGCAATGATGAAGGGGACAGCCTTCTTGGCCACGGACATGGGGGGTTCTTCCGCCAGGTTTCCGGCCACGAATAGGTCCAGACCGAAGGGGGGAGTGGCCAGGCCAATGGACAGGCAGCACACCAGAACAACGCCGAAGTGGACGGGGTCCACCCCCAGCTTTTCCACGGCGGGCAGCAGCACGGGGGCCAGGATGATGATGGCCGGGCCGGTGTCCATGACCATGCCCAGAATCAGGAAGATGACCACCAGAACGGTCATCACGGAGAAGGAGGAGTGGAAGTTGCTGGTGATAAAGTCCTCCACGACGCGGTTGGCCCGGGTGAGGGACAGCACGCGGCCGAAGGCGGTCGCGAAGGCCAGCACAAAGGCCAGGCCGCCGTAGGTCTTCACGGAGGAGCACAGGAAGGGAATCAGGTCCTTGATCTTGATGGACTTATACACAAACAGAGAGACCAGGATGGCGTAGAACACGGAGATGCAGGCGGCTTCGGTGGGGGTAAACCAGCCGGTGTAGATGCCGCCCAGGATGATGATGGGGCACAGAAGGGCGGGGAAGCTGTCGGCAAACAGCTTGCCGAAGCCCTGGGATTTCAGCTCGTTCATCTTGGCGTTGATGAGGGCCTTGTCCTCGCCCTTGGTGACACAGTAGAACACGGCGTAAGCCATGAGGAACACGCCGATCATGATGCCGGGGAGGATGCCTGCCAGGAACAGGTTGCCGGTGGACACCTCGGTGGCCAGGGAGTAGAGGACGAAGGGGATAGAGGGCGGGATGATAACGCCCAGGCCGCCGGCGACGGCCACCAGGCCGGCGCTCCACTGGCGGTTGTAGCCCAGGCTGACCAGGAAGGGGATGCACATGGAGCCGACGGCGGCGGTGGTGGCCGGGCCGGAGCCGGAGATGGCGCCGTAGAACAGGCAGGTGAGGATGACGGCGCAGGGGATGCCGCCGGGAATCCGGCCGGCGAAATAGGCGAAGAAATTAAACAGCTTCTTTGAGATGCCGCCCTCGGCCATGATGACGCCGCCCAGAATGAACAGGGGGACGGCCAGGATGGGCACGGAGTTGGCGCCGGAGAAGGTGTTGTTCAGCAGCTGGGTGATGTTGCCGCCCTTGTCCACCAGGAACATGGGGGCGATGGAGCCCAGAATCATGCTGATTCCGATGGGGATGGAAACAGCGATGCCAATCAGAAATACTACAAATACCAATACTGCCGCGGTTGCCATTACTTTACGCCTCCTTCCGCGTTCTTAGCGGTGGCGGCTTCTTCCGCCGCCTCCTGCATGGTCTGCTCCAGGGTGGTCAGCTCCTTTTCGCCAAAGTGCATCACGTGGATGACAAACATCTGGAACGCCCGGAAGGTACCCAGGAGGAAGCCGATGAACATCATAATGTACACGATCCACATGGGCCACTGCATGGCGGCGGACGTCTCGCCGCTCTCCATGATGCTCTTGATCACGAAACAGGAGTGGTAGGTCATCAGGCCCATACAGGCCATGGTGATCAGGTCCACCAGAATGTTGATGGTCTTGCGCACCGCCTGGGGCATGGCGTCCAGCAGGACGCTGACCCGGAGCATGCTGCCCTTGCGGATGGTGTAGGGCAGGGAGAGAAACACCGTCCAGATCCACATAAAGCAGCAGAATTCGTTGGTCCAGGGCAGGGCCTTCAGAACGGGGACCTTTTTCCAAATTACCTGAATCAGGCTGACACAGGAAATCAGGACCAGGAAGATCACCAGGAAGATTTCCTCAAAGTGATCGTCCAGCCATTTGAGTGCTTTCATGTTGTACCTCCTCTTTCTTCTCTGTTCACCCCGGCGGGCTGTGCCCGCCGGGACAAAACGACATGTCGTTTTGAGACCCCCTCGTCACTGTTGCTCAGAGACAATTTGCAGCAGCTCCTGACGCATGGCCTCCACCGGGGCTTTCTTCCCGGTCCACAGCTCAATCTGGGCCGCGCCCTGATACAGGGACATGCCCAGGCCGTTGAGAACCTTGCAGCCCTTCTCCTCGGCATCCATAAGGAATTGGGTGCGGTCGGGGTTGTAGCAGGCGTCGAAGAAAAACTGGCTGGGCTGGATGTACTCTTTGGGCAGGGGACTTTCGCCGATATGCGCCCCCATGCCGATGCCGCTGGCGTTGAGAACCACGTTGCAGGCGGCCAGCTTGGAGAAATCGCCGTGGTGAACGAACTCGGCCACCGGAGAGAAGTTTTCGTTGATGTCAGACACCAGGGATTTGGCGCAGGGCTCGAAGAGATCGGTAATGTAGATCTTCCGGGCCCCGTGGTAGGCCAGGATGGAGCACATGGCCCGCCCGGCCCCGCCGCCGCCGAAGCAGAAGAATACGGACTGATCCACCTGCACGCCGCCCTCCTGGGTGAGAGAGGTGTAGAAGCCCACGCCGTCGGTGTTGTAGCCGATGAGTTTGCCCTCAGGTGTCTTTACCACAGTGTTGCTGGCCCCCATCTTCTGGCACAGGGGGTCCAGCTCATCCAGATACCGCAGCACCCGCACCTTGTTGGGCTTGGTCACCGCAAAGCCGGCAAAATTCATATATCGGATGCCGTTGACAATGTCGCCCAGATGCTCCTTGTCGGCCTCGGTATAGAAGTAGAGCATGTTCAGCCCGGCGACCTCATACCCGGTGTTCTGCATTCGGGCGGCGAAGGACTGACTCAGCGGTGTGCCGATGAGGGTGATCATTTTGGTGTTGATATCGACCTTCATGTAATTAACCTCTTTTCTATGTGGATTTTTCATGCTATAATAGGCTGAAATGTCTACCTCAGAGACGGCTGAACAGGGCCTTGGCCGTCTCCAGGCACCGGGCGGCGTGCCCGGCCCGACCGCGGCTCTCAATTTCCTTCAGGTTTGGCAGCTCCAGGGAACAGACATTTTCGGGCAGGGCCTTCAGGATACCCTCCAGGTCCACAACGCCCTCGCCGCAGTAGCTGCGACCGCCCCGGACGACCTCCACATCCTGCCGCCCGGCCATGTCTGCCGGCCAGTCACACAGGTGGATGACGCCGAACCGGCTGGGATCCACCGCCCGGATATCCTCCGGTGTGACGCCGGTCTTGTGGACATAGATCATATCCATGAGAATCTTCAGGTTGGGGGCGCCCACCTGGTCCTGAAGGGCGAGGGCCCCCTCCATGGAGGTGAGCTCAGACACGATGGGGAACTCCAGATTCAAAGTCAGGCCAAACTGAGAGGCCTGCTCGCAGAAAGCCCCGTACCGGTCCACCGCAAAGGAGAGGTCTTTGGTCCACACGCTGGTAATCACCTGGGTGGCCCCCAGCTCCGCCCCCTTTTCAAAGGCGGGGCGGTAGTCAGCGGGCAGGTCCTCCCGGATACGGAGCAGCTCAATGTCAAAGAGTTTCATGCCGCAGTCCTTCAGTGTCTGCCGCACCTTCTCCATCAGGGCCGGGTCGCTCTCCAGGTGTACCTGGGGCTCCCCCTCCTGCCCCATGGGGATGGTGCGCAGACTGACAAAGTCGTAGCCGGCCTGCCGGGCAATTTTGATCTGCTCCACCGGGTCGATCCCCGGAGTGGTGAGATAGGCCAGGGAAAACTGTCTGGGCATTTCGCATTTCCTCCTGTTCCGATTGGGTGCGGGACATTGGTGATATAACCAATATCTCCGTGTTGTTGACTCAATTTTATATTCGAACTGCCCTGCCAGTCCATTACTAAAACTTCATAGACCAATCGATTTTCTGCATGAATTGACGGAGAAAAAAGGTCTCTCCGTCACAATGTCCAAATTGAGACCGCCGTTTTTAGACGAAGTCGCCAACAAGAAGCCACAGAAACCCTCAAATCCATTGAAAAAAACTTCAAAAAAGGCCGGTTTCATTGAGACTCTTTATTGCGTCATTGAAATTTTGTATTGGAAACCCATGAACGGTTCCGATATGATTTAGCCATAAAATCTGTGGGATGATGTTTTTTCCACATAAATATTAAAGGATGTTTGAATGGAGGAAGGAAATCTATGGGTGAATTTAGAGGAAGCAAAAACTATGTGGCCTCAGAGGAGCTGCTCCGGGCGGCCAACATCGCCATGGTGCTGCAGAAGCCCCTGCTGATTAAGGGGGAACCAGGCACCGGAAAAACCATGCTGGCGGAGGCCATTGCCCAGGCGCTGGGCAAAGAACTGATCATCTGGAACATTAAGTCTACCACCAAAGCCCAGGACGGCCTCTATGTCTACGATGTGGTCCAGCGCCTCTACGACAGCCAGTTTGGCGGCCAGGGCGTGGATGACATTGAGAAGTATGTGCGTCTGGGCAAGCTGGGAGAGGCATTTACCAGCCAGGAACAGGTGATTCTTCTGATTGACGAAATCGACAAGGCGGACTTGGAGTTTCCCAACGATCTGCTGTGGGAGCTGGACCGGATGGAGTTCCATATTCCGGAAACGGGCCGCACGGTGAAGGCCAACCACCGGCCGGTGGTCATCATTACCTCCAACGCGGAGAAAGAGTTGCCAGACGCATTCCTGCGCCGGTGCGTCTTCCACTATATCGAGTTCCCAGACAAGGAGCTGATGGCGGAAATTGTCCGGGTCCACTACCCGGACATCAACGAAAAGCTGCTTACCCAGGTGCTGGAGGCCTTTTACAAGATCAGAAGCCTGCCTCAGATTAAAAAGAAGCCCTCCACCAGCGAGATCATCGACTGGATTCAGGCCCTTCAGCATGGAGGTGTGGATGTGGGGCGCATTGTGAAGGAAGTGCCCTATCTGGGAGTGCTGCTGAAGAAAAACGAGGATATCGACATGCTGCGGCGGCAGTGGCGGTGAGACATGTTTGAGGATTTTCTCTACCTGTTGCGGCAAAACGGCCTGAGGGTGTCTCTCACCGAGTGGATGGCCCTGATCCAGGCCCTGGACAAGAACCTCCACCAGGCCAGCTTCACGGGCTTCTACCACCTGTGCCGCTGTCTGCTGGTGAAGAGCGAAGCGGATTTCGACGCCTTTGACCGGGCATTTCTGGAGTACTTTAAGGATGTACCCTTTCAGAAGGAGCTGTCCGGGGAGCTGCTGGACTGGCTGGACAGGCCCAACGCCCCCATGGGGGAGTACGACCAGCAGCAGGCTGAGATCAACGAAACGTTGTCCCCCCTGGAGATTGAGACGATGTTTCAGGAGAGAAAGCATGAGCAGCGGGAGCAGCACAACTGCGGCAGCTACTGGGTGGGCACTCACGGTATGTCCATCTTCGGCAATATGGGTATGTCGCCGGTGGGCATCCGGGCGGGAGGACAGTCTGTGGGCCGCCGGGCCTTCCGGGTGGCGGGGGAGAGGCGCTTTCGGGACTTCCGCCAGGACAACACCCTGGATACCCGGCAGCTCCAGGTGGCCCTGCGCCGCCTGCGGCAGTTCTCTGGCCTGGTGGACCTGCCCCCTACACAGTTCGATGTGGAGAGAACCATCCGGGACACCGCCGACAGCGCCGGACAGCTGAAGGTGCGCTACAAAAGGCCCCGGCAGAACACGGTAAAGGTTCTTCTTCTGATGGATTCCGGGGGGTCCATGGATCACTACGCCCAGCTGTGCTCCGCCCTGTTCCAGGCCGTGACCCGGGCGGGCCATTTCAAAGACTTGAAAATTTTCTACTTTCATAACTGCCCCTACACCCGGCTGTATCGGGACCCCACCCTGAATCCCAACAATGCCAGCCAGGTGAGCCGGGTACTGTCCAACCTGTCTCCGGAGTACAAGCTGATTTTTGTGGGGGACGCGCAGATGTCCCCGCACGAGATTTTTGATCCCTTCCCCAGCCAGAGGGAGGGGGAGCCGACCAGCGGTCTGGACTGCCTGCGCCGTCTGCGGGACTATTATCGAAGGGCTGTCTGGCTGAACCCAAGCGACCGCCCGGAGTGGGGCGGCGAGTGGACGGAGAGCTACGACGCCATTCAGGGACTGTTCCCCATGTTCCCTCTCACTGTGGAGGGGATTGAGTCGGGAATGAAAAAACTGCTGGCACGATAAAACGCCGTTTGGCTGCGGCGCAGGCGGCGCGGGTGGGGCGAAGCGGAGTCGCTTCAAGCCATGGTGAATTGATAAAAGTCTACCGCGAAGGAGAAACTGCTATGAAAATCATCGACGCCCACCTCCACCTCTTTCCCCCTTCTCCCGACACTGACGCCATGGCGGAGGGGGTGGGCCACCGAAACTCCACCGCCCACCTGCGCCAGGTATATGGGGAGCTGGGCATGGTCCACGGCGTAGTTATGGGCAACCGAAGCCTAGAGCCCGCCTACCACGACTACCCAGCCGACCTGTTCCATTACTGCATCGGGCTGGACAGTGTTCTCATGGGCCGGGGAGAGAAGGCTGCCCCCGGCTTTGTGGACCGGGTGGAGGAAAATTTAAAGCGGGAGAGCTGCTGCGGGGTGAAGCTCTACCCCGGCTACAACAAAATCTGGCTGTCCGACTCCATCTATGAACCGGTGTACCAGCTGGCCGCACGATACGACAAGCCGGTGGCTGTCCACATGGGGCTTACCGCCTTTCCCAGGGCTCACCTGAAATATGCCCACCCCCTCGCCCTGGACGAGGTGGCGGCGGACCACAAGCGCACCCGCTTTGTCATGTGCCACTTTGGCAACCCATTTTTGGAGAGCGCCGCGGCGGTGGTGGAGAAAAATCCCAACGTGGCCGCCGACCTGTCCGGCCTGCTGGAGGGAAGGGTGGATATCGACCGCTACTTCCAGGAACAGTCCGGCTACGCCGGGCTGCTCACCACCTGGCTTACCGCCATCGGACAGTGGGACGACATCCTGTACGGTACCGACTGGCCCATTGTAAACCTGGGCGAGTACATCCGATTTATTCAGCGGCTGGTCCCGGAACAGCATTGGGAGAAGGTGTTCTTCCAAAACGCAAATCGAATTTACGGGCTTGGACTGTGAAAACACTCCCCTGAGACGCCGAGGCGTCCCGGGGGAGTGCTTATTTTTCGTCGGATTCTATTTTGATTCGCGGCAGCGCGTATTCAAGCATCAGACCAATAATTTCATTGCGGCTGCGTCCAGAACATTTTACAATTTCTTCTATGCCTAAAAGAGTTTGCTCCTTGACTCGAACAGAAAAGGTGCGGTATCCATCGTCACCTCTTACTTTAATTCTCAACAGGTCATTTTCCACTGTGCGTCCTCCTTTCTCAACGAACATATTTTATCCTTGCAAATACGCAAAATATATGTTATGATATAATACATGTTATAACCATGTTTAAATGGAGGGATTAAATGGACACAAAAGAAAACTATATTATTCCCAAAGCACTTTATGAGACAGCAGGAAAATATATAGACTTAAAAGCTGTAAGCGCACAACAGCAGCAGAACATCATCCAGCAAACCATGGAGAAGTTGGCCGTTCAAACACTGGAAGCCATCCGCAGCGTATTGGAAGACCGGTCCTGCGACGACCCGGAATGCTTTGAGCGGGTGGATGCTCTGGTCAAGTTGTTCTTTCAAAAGCTGGAAGTCAACATTGACCGACACAATGAGTTAGAATGAATACAAAAAAGACGGCGTTTTTGTGAAAAAAACGCTGTCTTTTTTTGTTCGCTTATGGTATGATGGTCCACGAATATTTTGACCACCGAAAGGAGAATTGATAACGCTATGATTACTGTCACCGACCTGAGTCTGAACTACAGCGGCACCCCGCTGTTTTCCCATGTGGATTTGCAGTTTCTCCGGGGCAACTGCTACGGCATCATCGGCGCCAACGGCGCCGGCAAGTCCACGTTTCTGAAGATCCTGTCCGGTGAGCTGGACTCAACCTCCGGACAGGTGTCCATTCTGCCCAACATCCGCATGTCGGTGCTGAAGCAGGATCAAAACGCCTACGACGCCTACAACGTGATGGACACTGTTATCATGGGCAACCAGCGGCTGTACGACATTGGCAAGCAGAAGGAGGCCCTCTACGCCAAGGAGGAGATGACCGACGAGGACGGGCTGCTGGCCTGCCAGCTGGAGGAGGAGTACGCTGAGCTGGGGGGCTGGGAGGCGGAGAGCGACGCCAGCCGTATTCTCCAGGGCCTGGGGCTGGGCACCGAGCTGCACTACAACGACATGGCCACCCTGGACGCCCGGCTGAAGGTGAAGGTTCTGCTGGCCCAGGCCCTGTTCGGAAATCCCGACCTGCTGATGATGGACGAGCCCACCAACAACCTGGACATCGATGCGGTGAACTGGTTGGAAGACTTTCTGCTGGACTTTGAGGGCACGGTGATTGTGGTGTCCCACGACCGGCACTTTCTCAACACCGTGTGTACCCATATTGTGGACATTGACTACGGCAAGATCAAGATGTATGTGGGCAACTACGACTTCTGGTATGAGTCCTCCCAGCTGGTCCAGCAGCTTATCAAAAGTCAGAGCAAGCGCAATGAGGAGAAGATTAAGGAATTGCAGGACTTCATCTCCCGTTTCTCCGCCAACAAGTCCAAGAGCAAGCAGGCTACCGCCCGGCGCAAGCTGCTGGACAAGCTTACCGTAGAGGAGATGCCCGCCTCCTCCCGCCGCTACCCGTGGGTGGGCTTCTCCCCCGACCGGGAGGTGGGCAAGGATATCCTCTTTGTCACCGACGTATCCAAGACCATCGACGGGGTGAAGGTGCTGGACAAGGTGAGCTTCATTGTAGGCCACGACGAGAAAATTGCCTTTGTGGGGGACAATGAGAACGCCCATACCGCCCTGTTCAAAATTCTGGCCGGGGAGATGGAGCCCGACGAGGGCAGTGTGAAGTGGGGGCAGACGGCCACCTTCTCCTACTTTCCCAAGGACAACACCCCCTACTTCCAGGAGAATGACGACGACCTGGTGCAGTGGCTGCGCCAGTTCTCTCCCGACCCCCAGGAGCAGTATCTCCGGGGCTTTTTGGGCCGGATGCTCTTCTCCGGAGACGAGGTCCATAAGCCGGTGAAGGTGCTGTCCGGAGGGGAGAAGGTGCGGTGTATGCTGTCCCGGATGATGCTGTCCGGAGCCAACGTCCTTATGCTGGACCAGCCCACCAACCACCTGGACCTGGAGTCCATCGCCGCACTGAACAAGGGGCTGGAGGCCGTCAAGTGCAACGTGCTGGTGGCCTCCCACGACCACCAGCTCATCCAGACAGTCTGCAATCGGGTCTTCGACTTCACCGCTGACGGCAGACTCATCGACCGGAAGATGACCTACGACGAGTATTTGGACAGCCAGAAAGAGAACTGAAAAACGCGCCCGCTTCGTTGTGAAGCGGGCGCGCTGCGTTATCCGACGGAAACGTAGTCCTTAGACACATAGCCGGTCTTTTCGCCGGAGTATTTGACCTTGTAGAAGCCGTTTTCCTCACCCAGGATGGTAACGGACGCGCCGTTTTGGGCGCTGGCGATAACCTCGTAGTTTTTGCCGGGACCGGAGCGAATGTTCAGGCCCTTCTCGGCATTGATAATTCTGCCGGGGCTCCCGCTGGAGACGGGTCCGGTGCTGCTGCCCCCACCTGTCTTGCCCCTGCAGGTGACAGAGGCCTGAGCGGAAATATTGCCGCAGGTGGCGGTGATGGTCGCGGTGGCGTCAGAGCCGCCGGCGTTCAGATTGGTCACCGTACCGGAGGCGTCCACGGCGGCCACGGTGGGGTCGCTGCTGGTCCAGGTCACCTCGCCCACGGCCCCGGACGGGAGAAGGCTGGCGACCAGCTGATAGCTGCCGCCGCTGTCCAGGGAGAGATCGGCGTTGTTCAGCGCGATGGACTGGAGGACCGGCGGGGTGACCGCGGGCACGCTGGAGCCGGGGGTCTTCTGGCTGGAGTCCTGACTCTGACTGGTGGATTCCGAAGGCTTCCTGTTCCCGAAGAGGGGGGCGCCCACAAAGCGGAAGACGATGAACAGGGCGCTGGCGATGAGAACCAGGGAGATCACCAGCCCGGCGATTTGAATGGGGTTGACGGGCCGGCCGTAGCCGCCGCCCCGGGTGTTGGACACCCGCTTGCCTGAGACGCCGCCCCGGCCGGGGCGTTCGTCACAGAAGGGGCATCGCTTGTAGGTGATGGAGTAGTCCTCGCCGCAGTTGTCGCAGCGAATCACGTCCGTCCGCCGGGGAGAGGACTGCCGGGAGCCGCCTGGACTGCGGGGTGCCGCCGGGCGTCTCTCGCCGTAGGAGCCGGCGGGGCGGGAGGACTGGGGTCTCTCGCCGTAGGAGCCGGCGGGGCGGGAGGACTGGGGTCTCTCGCCGTAGGA
>CATONV010000038.1 GCA_951801655.1 uncultured Oscillospiraceae bacterium
GATCAATTTGAAGATTCGGCCATGCAGGCCATTCAGTTCGTTCTTGGCTTTCGCCACTCATAAAAAAGCCAGGTCTGGGCGTCATTTTCCTCTGTCATCCATCATAGGATGGTAGGGCCCACAGCGGCCCCACGCAGAGGAGGCTGTCATGGAACTTGAAACACAATTCCTCACAGAGAACGACTGCTATCAAATCGGGCAGACCATCAGGCCCCAGGGGGTGATGGTCCACTCCACCGGGGTGGCCCAGCCCGACCCGGAGGTATTTGTCCGCCGCTGGAACAAACCGAATGTGGAAAAGTGCGTCCACGCCTTTGTCGGTCGGGAGAGGACCATTCAGACCCTGCCTTGGACCATGCGGGGCTGGCACGCTGGCACGGGCACCACCGGCCGCAGCGCCAACAACACCCACATCTCCTTTGAGTGCTGCGAGCCCGCTGGCCACACCTATCAGGGCGGCGAAATGGTGGGCTATGATGTGCAGGCCAACCGGCCCTATTTTAACGCCCTCTATCAAAACGCCGTCCGGCTCACCGCCATGCTGTGCCGGCAGTTTGGTCTGAACCCTCTGGAACCCGGGGTGGTCATCTGCCACGCCGAGGGCTACGACCTGGGGGTGGCCAGCAACCATGGTGATGTTCTTCAGTGGTGGCCCAAGCACGGCGTCACCATGGACCAGTTTCGCCGGGACACCGCCCGTGCGATGGAGGACAACGACGAGGAGGACGACATGACACAGGAACGCTTCAACGAGCTGATGGACGGCTATCTGGCCCGCCGGGCTTTGCTCGGCCCCAGCGAGTGGTCCGCGCCTGCCCGGGCCTGGGCAGAGGAACAGGGCATCGTGTCCGGAGACGGAGACGGCAGCTTTCGCTACCGTTCCTTCACCACCCGGGAGGAGACGGTGCAGATGCTGTACCAGCTGAAAAACGCATAGCAAAACGCCGCCCTGTCGGGCGGCGTTTTATGATATCATGAGTCAATAAAGCTGCGTATTCTCAGCTTCACCCCCAGGTCGGCGGCAATCTTTTTGCAGTTTTCTATCTCCTGGGGCGTCTTATCCTTGTCCACAATGGTCATCACCACGTTGGGGACGTAAGCCGCCGACTCCCTGGCAAAGTCCAGCATCGCCTGGTAGGCCGCCTCCCCCTGGACGGGGTGGCACAGGGCCGCATAGGCAGCCGCGTTGTCGTTGTTCAGGGAGATGGACAGGGTATCGATCCGCCCCTTCAGCTCGGGGCATACGTCCCGACCATTGATGAGACAGGCGTGGCCGTTGGTGTTGATGCGCACCGGGGGCAGTTTGTCCCCAAATTTCTCCTTCAGCCGATCCACCAGCCACAGCAAATCGTCCAGGCGGTAGGTCGGCTCACCGTAGCCGCAGAAGACAATCTCCCGGTAGGAACACACGTCCCGGCTGAGGAAGCTGTCCAGGGCCTCCTCCCGGGTGGGCTCTCTTTCCAGCCACAGGGAGTCCTCCGTGTAGATGGAACCCTCCGCCCTGCCCTGGCGCAGGCAGAACTCACAGGCGCAGTTGCACTTGTTGGTCAGGTTGACATACAGCGCGCCCTCATACTCATAGGTGATGGTCATTGATATTTCTCCTTTCCATAAGCCGTGAACGCAACAACTGCGGCCCGCCGTCTCTCCGGCAGCGGCGCGCCCAGATCGCCGCGCCCTACCGTGTAATTCCAAAAAATCGCATTCCGTTCTCCATGGTGATCTCCGCCACCTCGTCCGGGTCCAGCTCCTTCACCTGAGCAACCGTCTCCGCCACCCGATACACCTTGCCCGAGTCGTTGCGCTGGCCCCGGAAGGGTTCGGGGGTGAGGTAGGGGGAGTCGGTCTCGATCATAAGGCGGTCCATAGGCAGCCAGCGGATTACCTCCAGAGATTTCCGGGCGTTCTTGTAGGTAACCACCCCGGTAAAGGACAGCATCCAGCCCATCTTCACCAGGATTTTTGCGTCCTCTAGGCTGCCGGAGTAGCAGTGGTACACACCGGTGACATTGGGATGGGCCCGCACCACCTCCAGGCAGTTCTGGTGGGCCTCCCGGTCATGGACAATAACAGGCAGCCCCAGCTGCTCCGCCAGCTCCAGCTGGGCGTGGAACACCTTCTGCTGAAACTCCCTGGGCGGGTTGTCCTTCCAGTAGTAGTCCAGACCAATCTCTCCAATGGCTTTCACCTTTGGATGGACGGCCAGGGTGCGCAGTTCCTCCAGCCAGCCGTCCTCCCAGGGGCCGCAGTCGGAGGGATGCACCCCCACGGCGGCGTAGACAAAGGGGAACTTCTCCGCCAAGGACACCGCCGTCCGGGAGCTTTCCATCTCACAGCCAGGGTTCAAAATCTTCTCCACGCCCTTTTCGGGCATAGAGGCCAAAACCTCCAGACGGTCGGCGTTGAAGGCCCCGGAGTCGTAATGGGCGTGGGTGTCAAACAAGCGCATGGCAAAGTCCTCCTAAACCCGGCTTGACAGTGCGCCGGATGCTTGCTATAATTAAGGCAAGAGAGCGGTCAACCGGGTTCCGGCCGGTTGGTGGTCAATCTCCAACAAGTTTATAGCTTGAGAAAATGCCGCTTTCCTGCTTAGTCCGTGGGGGCGGCTACTTCTTTAGATATCGTCCGATGGTGATGCCCAAAGTGATCGCCGCAATTATGAGCAGATGTAAGGTCAGGATATCGCCCACACTCATCGGCCTCACCTCCTGGGTCTTGTTGAGGATCGGCCCCGTCTCTCTTGCTTAGCGACAAGTATACTCCCGCAATCAAGAAAAATCAAGAGGGACGGCCTGCGCCGTCCCTCACGGTATTTTTACGCGTTGCCGAACTCGCTGAAGAAGCGGTCGTGGATGGCCTGGACAGCCCGGTCGGCGTCCCTCTCGTCCACCAGGACAGACACCTTGATCTCACTGGTAGAGATCATGTTGATGTTGATGCCGGCGGAGAACAGGGCCTCGAACATCTTGCATGCCACGCCGGCGTTGTGGGCCATGCCCGCGCCCACGATAGACACCTTGGCCACATCCGTGCTGACCTCAATGGACCGGCAGCCGATGAGCTCCTTGTTCTCCTCCATCAGCTCCCGGGCCGCCTGAGCATCGCCCTCAGCCACGGTGAAGCTGATATCCTTGCTGTCGTCCCGGCCGATGGACTGCAGGATAATGTCCACGTTGATGCCCTTTCTGGCCAGCAGAGAGAAAATCTTAAAAGCAATACCGGGCTGGTCGGCAAGCCCCACCAGAGCGATGCGGGCCACGTCCTTGTCCTTGGCCACCCCGCTGACATGCGTTTTTTCCATAGTCTTCACGACCTCCTTCACTTTTGTACCGGGCTTCCCGCTGAAGCTGGACAGCACCTCCAGATTGACGTTATACCGCTTGGCCATTTCCACTGAGCGGTTGTGGAGAACCTGCGCCCCCAGGCTGGCCAGCTCCAGCATCTCGTCGTAGGTAATCTCCTCCAGTTTCCGGGCGCCTGTCACATTGCGGGGGTCGGCTGTGTAGACGCCGTCCACGTCGGTATAGATCTGGCACAGGTCGGCGTGGAGGGCGGTGGCCAGAGCCACGGCGGAGGTATCGGACCCTCCCCTTCCCAGGGTGGTGATGTCATCGTACTTGTTGATGCCCTGGAAGCCGGCCACCAGCACGATTTTCTTCTTGTCCAGTTCCTTTTGGATGCGCTCGGTGCGCACCCGCTTGATGCGGGCGGAGGAGTACGCCGAGTCGGTGAGCATCCCCGCCTGCCAGCCAGTGAGGGAGATGGCCTGATAGCCCATGCGCTCGATGGCCATGGCGCACAGGGAGATGGAAATCTGCTCGCCGGTGGCCAGCAGCATGTCCATTTCCCGCTTGGAGGCGCCTGGATGAATCTCCCGCGCTTTTTCAATCAAATCGTCGGTGGTGTCCCCCTGGGCGGACAGAACCACCACCACGCTGTGTCCCTTGCGGTAGGTCTCAGCGACAATCCGGGCCACATTGCGGATACGGTCGGCGTCAGCCACCGAGCTGCCGCCAAATTTTTGTACAATCAATGCCATATTATGGTATTCCCCCTAAAGGTTAAAGTTGCGACATTCTGTAGGGGCGGGTATCACCCGCCCGCCTTCACAAACACAGGCGGGATTGCCCGGGCGGATAATATCCGCCCCTACACATACATCCTATGCACCGATACGTTGTCAGGCCAACACCCGGAACAGGGAGCCCACATCCAGCCCGGCCAGCTTCTCCCGAATCTCCGGTTCCGCCATGGGCGCGGTGAGGAAGGCAGCCTCTCCGGCGGACGCGCCGCTGCGGGCCAGCAGCTGAATGTCGCCGCAGTGACTGCGGGCCTGGTCGGCGGACATCTCTCCCCGGACATACCAGGAGGAGACCAGATCATCGGCGCTGACCACCAGGTCGGCGCTGCCCTCCTCCCAGCCATTGTGACGGTCTTTCTTCAGATCCTTGGCAATGTCGATCACATCGGCCACCACGGCGGAGGCGGTGGGCAGCTTGCCCGCTCCCCGACCGTAGAACATCACATCTCCGATCGCGTTTCCAGTAACGGCGATGGCGTTGAACACATCCTCCACTCCGGACAGGGGATTGTCCCCGGGCACCAGGTGGGGGGCGACAAAGGCGCACACCTTTCCCTCGGGCTGACGGATTGCCCGGCCCAGCAGCTTGATCTTGCAGCCCACCGAGTCGGCGTAGGCCACATCCTCCAGGGTTACCCCCCGGATGCCCTGGGTGGGCACCTGATCGGGGTACACATGGCGGCCGAAGGCCAGGGCGGCTAAAATACAGATCTTTCGGCAGGCGTCATGGCCGTCCACGTCGGCGGTGGGGTCCTTCTCGGCGTAGCCGTTGGCCTGGGCCTCGGCCAGGGCCTGGTCGAAGGTGAGCCCCGCCCGGATCATCCGGGTGAGGATATAGTTGGTGGTGCCGTTGAGGATGCCGGTGACCTGCTCCAGCTCGTTGGCGGCCAGGCAGGAGGTCAAGGGGCGCAGAATGGGGATGCCGCCGCCCACGCTGGCTTCAAAGAGGTAGCTGCACCCGTTGGCCTTGGCCAGCTGAAGCAGCTCATAGCCGTGGGTGGCCACCAGCTCCTTGTTGGAGGTCACCACACTCTTGCCCGCCTTCAAAGCCCGGGTGGTAAAGTCCAGGGCGATGGTGGCCCCGCCGATGGTCTCCACCACCACGTTCAGCTCAGGGTCGTTCTCAATGGCGGCGAAGTCCTTCACAAACAGATCCTTATAGGGGCTGTCCGGAAAATCCCGTACGTCCAGAATATACTTCAGACGCACCAGGTCGTCCACCCGGCGGTCAATCAGCCCTCCGTTCGTGGTGAGAACCTCAGCCACGCCGGAGCCAACCGTACCAAAGCCCAAAATCGCTACGTTAACCATTCTTTTTTCTCCTTATCTTAAAATATGCTGCTTGCAGGGGCGGCTATCAGCCCGCAGGCGCATAATATGCGCCCCTACATAAGTTACCCAGCCAGAATTTCGCATTTGATCACCCCGGGGCCGGCGGACAGGTTGGCCAGCACCTCCTCCAGGGAGTCGCGGAGGGCGGAGGTCTCCGCCGTCATGGTGACCACGGCGCAGCCGTTTACCGGGATACTCTGGTTGATGGTGAGGATATTCACCCCGGTGCCCGCCAGCACATTCAGCGCCCCGGACAGGGCGCCCGGTTCATCCTTCAGCAGCACCTGAAAGGTGACAATCCGGCCATGGAGCATGTCGTTAAAGGGCCGCACCGCGTCCTTATACTTATAAAAGGCGCTGCGGCTGATCTCCACCGCCTGGGCAGCGGCGTTGACGGTCTTCTCCTCTCCGGTCTCCAGCAGCCGCTTAGCCTCCGCCACCTTCCGGAAAATCTCCGGCATGGCCTTGGCCTCCACAATGAAATATTTTGCCGGCTCGCTCATAGTCTCCTCCTGTCTGCGCGGGGCATTGTCCATATTACGCGGTCATTTGTTTCTCAATTGTGGTCTATTGTACCATATCCAATCACAGGCCGCAACAAAAAAACTCCGTCTTAATGGAGGAACTTTTCCCGGGAAAAGCGTCTCTTCTTTGTCACTTTCTACAGCTTTCGCGCATAACAGCGCCGCGGACATCTGTCTGCGGCGCTGTTATCTCTACCCCGCCATATTGGCCGAGGGAGGCAGAAGGTCGGTGGGGGTATCCGGTCCGCCGGGCTGGCCGGGGACCGTTCCCGGATCGTCGGGCTCCGCCACCCCGCCGGGGATGGGGAAGCTGGGGATCAGGGGGCTGCTGGGATCAATAGGATTCATGGGATCAAAGGGACCGATGGGGTCCTCCACGGGCGCCTCGGTGTGGAGGGTACAGGTCCCGTAGCCCGAAGCGGAGGCGTAGTCCCACTGGGCGTCTCCCGCAGCGGCGCTGCCCAGCTGTTCCCGCTTGAAGTCGGGCAGACAGATTTCTTTTTTGCTCTCCTCAGGACAGAACTCTCCCGCCTGGTAGTACAGGCCGGTCTCAGTTCCGTCCTCCTTGAGAACGGGACAGTCCAGACAGACGGTAATCACCGTCTCGGCGGTGTGATAGGGGCAGTCCCTCCCCTCGGGGAAGCTTTCAGGGAAAATGCTCCCGCTGGCCGCCCGACTGCCTCGCGGGTCCATGGCGCACCACTGAGTGGCCAGATAGCCGGAGTCCTGACAGTAGGTGATGGAGCGGCGCCCGCCGGGATCGGAGTAATTCTTGTCCTCCAACCCCTCGTGGAGGGGGACCATCACCTTGTTCCACAGCACGGCGGCGGGGTTTTTGCCCGCCAGACTCATCTTATAAGGTCTCTCATACCCCACCCAGACGGCGGCGGTGTAGTAGGGGGTGTAACCCACGAACCAGCGGTCGTTGTTGTCGCTGGTGGTGCCCGTCTTGCCGGCGGCGTGCTGACCCTTGATGCCCAGACCGTTGGCGGTGCCTGCGCCGGTGAACACGCCCTGCATCATGTCGTTCATATACCAGGCGGTGGTGGGCTTAATGACCTGCTCCTCTTCCAGGGTGTTGTCCACAAGAACTACCTCCTGACCGTCCACCAGCTGGGTAATCCTGGTAACGGTGCGGGAGCCCTTGTAGACGCCCCCATTGGGGAAGGTGGCGTAGGCCTCGGCCATATCCCGGACGTTGGTGCCGTCGGTGAGGCCGCCCAGAGCCAGGGACTCTGTAATATCGGTCTTCCACTGTCCCTTGACCATCCGCCCCGCTTCCAGCTCGATGTGGTATTTCTCCTGGACAAATTTAAAGCTTTCCTCCGGCGTAACGTAGTCTATCATAATGCGCACAGCCACGGTGTTCAGCGACTGCCGCAGGGCCTCCCGCATGGTCAGATGTCCCTGGTAGCGGGTGGTGCCCGAGTTTTTTGGCCAGACGCTGTTCCCCATCATCCGGTAGGGGTAGTCGTCCAGCACAGAGTAGGGGTTGAGCAGGTTAAACTCCAGGGCGGGGGAATAGACGGCCAGGGGCTTGAAGGAGGAGCCGGGCTGCCGGTTGCCGCCCCCCTCGCCGATGGCGAAGTTACCCACCCGGTTGGCCGTCTTCTCGCCGAACCGGCCGGCGATGGCCACCAGGTTGCCCGTCTCGTTCTCGATGACGCAGATGGTGGACTGCATCTGCTGGCCGTCCTTGGCGGTGTAGTCCAGGTTCTCCCGGTTGGTGTACACCTCGTCCACAATGGCCTGGGCGTTGGGGTCGTAGGCGGTGTAGATGCGCAGGCCGCCCCGCTGCATGGCCTGTTTGGTGCGCTGGGAGGACCAGCCCATCTTGTCCGCCATGATATCCTGAACCTCAGAAACGACGGTCTCCTCGTACCAGGTGTAGATGTCCTCGGTATTCCCCTGGCCCTGGTTTTTCACAAAAACCAGCTCCTGGGCCACCGCCTCGTCGTACTCCGACCGGGTAATATACCCCTGCTTCAGCATCTGGTTGAGGATGACCTCCTGGCGGTACTTGTTCCACTGCCGGGCGTCCCAGATCTCGTCGGTATCAAAGCCTCTGGAGCGGGCGAAGGAGTACGGCCCGTATTTGGAGGGGTTGTTGGTAATGCCGATGAGGCTGGCGCACTCGGCCAGGGTGAGATCAGACACCGGCTTGCCGAAGTACCCCAGGGCGGCGGCCCCCACCCCCTCAAACTTGCTGCCCAGGGGGATGGTGTTCAGGTAGTAGGTCATGGTGTCCTCTTTGGAGTTGTTCTGGGTGAATCGGAAGGCCCGGACGATCTCGGTAATCTTCCGCTTGACGGTGGTCTCGTTGTAGTCGGTCTGGTTCTTAATCAGCTGCTGGGTGATGGTGGAGCCACCCTCGATATCCTGTCCGGTGAACATGGAGATCACGGCTTTGCCCGTCCGCCGCCAGTCCACCCCGGGGTGGGTCCAGAAACGCCGGTCCTCAATGGCCACGGTAGCATTGATCAGGTCCTTGGGAATTTCCCTGTAGTCCACCCAGACGGAGCTGGTCACGTTGAGCAGTCTGGTCATCTCCACATACTGCCCGGTGGTCTTGTCCTGATAGTACATGATGCTGTCTTCATTGAAGATAAAATCGTCCGGGCTGAGGTCGGCGATGGGGACGATGACCTCATTAATGTATACCGCGGCGAAGCAGGCCACCAGCGCACCGGTACACAGCCCGATAAGGATGAGGGTGCCGATGGCCTTGAAGACCCAGCCGATCACCCGGCCCACAGTGACACCGCCCCGTTTTTTTCTGCGGCGCTTTCTGGGGGTGTTGGGGGCCTGACGTGCGCCTGACGAGGCACGGTGAGACGGTGCCTGCCGGCGCGAGGGATAGTCGCTGTTCTCGTACAGCGAAGAATGTTCCTTGTATTCTGACACGATTGATACCTCCAGTCGGTCAGGGGAGATTGATCCTCCCGCCCGACGGTCCGGACGGACCGATGTCCATCCTGATTTCTGCTTGCTGCGCTAAGTCTGCAACAGACTCAGTATATGCATTATACCAGATTTTCCAGCTTTGTCCACCCAAAAAGCGAGTCAGGGTGCAAACTTCAAAGTTTCTTAAAATTTACCTGCTCTCCCCTCTTGCATTTTTTCCTCGGCCGGGGTAAAATAAAGATACAAAAGGACAGGAGGACAGCGCCCTATGGAAGAAAACTTCGGCCCCGATTTCATCACCGTCACCGACGAAGAGGGCAATGACTTTGAGCTGGAGCTGGTAGACACCCTGGAACACCAGGGAATCACCTACTACGCCATGTTCCCCGCCGTGGAGGAGGACGAGGCCACCGGCGAACCCAAAGATGTAGACGCCGACGACGAGGAATACGGCCTGGTCATCATGAAGGCCATTGAGGAGAACGGCGAGGAACTGCTGTCCACTCTGGACTCCGACAAGGAGCTGGACGAGGTCTACGAGCTGTTCATGGAACGCTTTTTCCAGGACGAGGAGTCCTGATTATACTTCCTGCTCGGTGCGTGATGGGCTCTTTTAAACCCACATTTTTAAAACGGGACGCCCACCTCACGGCGCGGCTTGCAGGCCTCCCGGCCCCCTATGAGGTCAGCTGGACGTTGGAAGCAGAAAAACGTCGTGGAGGCGACCCACCTGCCATCTGTGCAGGTTTTAATCGGGTCCACACGGCCAGAGCGGGGTATAAAAAGCCATAGTGATCCCAGCGTATGGGCCGCGGCAGCTGTGCCGCGGTCTTTTCTATGGCCATAACCAGTCCGTTCTCTTTATCAGGGGCGGCAATTTATCATTGCGCCGTATTTATAAACATTGTGTAAAACTCCCCCCGCCCTCTTGCAATCGGGGGCGGTTTTTAGTATAATGTCTCGGAAATGCCCTTGGGGCGTTTCCCGTCGGGCCGGCCGGAGGGCTGGTCCCCACTACCGAAAATGAGAGGACTGAAACAACTGTGAGTGCAGAGAAAAAAGCCCAGATCCGGGCTGAGCGGGACGAAAAACGCCGCCGTGAGGAGCAGAAGGACCGTCGGTCCATGGTCATCTACACCGTGATTGCCGTGGCCGTGGTGGTGGCCGCCGCCGCCGCCATGTTCTGGCGCAGCGGCATCCTCCAGCGCAGCCTCACCGCCCTGGACGTCAACGGAACCAAATACACCGCCGTTGACCTGCAGTATTACTACAACAACACCTATTCCGAGTTCGCCCGGAGCTACGCCTTCAACACCGGCGTCTCCGTGAAAGACCAGATGTTCGACGCCGACGCCGGCGTCACCTGGCACGACCACCTGCTGGACCAGGCGGTCACCCGGCTGACTCGGAACACCGCCCTGTCCAGGCAGGCGCAGGCCGAGGGCTACCAGCTTTCCGCTGAGGCCGCCGCCGAGAAGAGCGCCGCTCTCAGCCAGCTGGAGACCGCCTGGCTCAGCTACGGCACCTACTCCAGCCGCGATGATTTCATCCGGGCCAATTTTGGCTCCCACATGACCTACAACCACCTGGTACAGCTCATCGACATGGAGTATCTGGCCAGCGACTACGCCCAAACCACCCTGGAGGCCATTGAGCATTCTGACGCCGACTACCAGGCCTACTACCAGGAGCACGCCGACCAGATGGACACCGTAACCTTCTCTCAGATCTCCTTCCGGGCCTCCGTCCCTACCACCCATGAAGAGGGGGAAAGCTCCGCCACCATGGAGGACCCGGCCGAGTTGCTGGAGACGCTCAAAACTGAGCAGAAGGCCCTGGCCGAGGAGGTCCAGGCCAAGCTGAAGTCCGGCGCGGACTTTGACGCCCTCGCCGACGAGTACAATGAGGAACGCTACAACTCCACCGTCGACAGCCGCGCCACCTACGCCGAGCTGAGCTACTTCCCCTACGCCGACTGGCTGATCGACAGCGCCCGCAAGCCCGGAGACGTGACCATCATTGAGGACGGCTCCGACAGCGCCTATTCCTACTACGTGGTCCGCTTTGAGGGCCGGGAGCTGGATCAGGAGCAGACTCACAACGTGCGCCATCTGCTGGTCAAGGCGGGCAGCGCCAACGGCACGGCCACCCCCACCCAGGAGGAGTACGACGAAGCCGAGAAGAAGGCCCAGTCCCTGCTGGACGAGTGGAAGGCCGGCGAGGCCACCGAGGAGTCCTTCATCGCCCTGGCGTCCGCCAACAGCAGCGACAGCAGCTCCGCCCAAAACGGCGGTCTGATCTCCAACATCACCTCCAGCTCCAACTATGTGGAGGCCTTCCGGAACTGGTCCCTGTCCCCCGCCCGCAAGGAGGGGGATGTGGAGCTGGTCAAGACCGAGTACGGCTGGCACATCATGTACTACGTCTCCACCAACGACCCCATCTGGCGGCAGAACACCACCACCGCCCTGCGCACCCAGGACTATGAGACGCTGGCCGACGGGGCCTCTCAGGGCTGGACCATTACCCAGGGCGCCGGCATGAATCTCATCCGCACGTAAATACTCCCCTAAAAAAACCGAACACCTCCTCCATCCCTCGGGGATGGAGGAGGTGTTTTCCTTATTTGACCAAGCCAACCAGGGCGCTGGCGCCGATGCGGTCGGCGCCGGCCTCCAGCAGGGCCTGGGCCTGCTCAAAAGTCCGGATCCCGCCGGCGGCCTTCACCCGCAGGTCGGGACTGACGTTCTCCCGCAGAAGTTTCACGTCCTCCGCTGTGGCCCCGCCGGCCCCGAAGCCGGTAGAAGTTTTGATAAAATCGGCGCCGGACATGGACACCACCCGGCACAGGGTCACCTTCTCCTCACGGCTGAAATTGCAGGTCTCAACAATAACCTTCAGAATGCGCCCCTTGCAGGAGGCTTTCACCGCCCTGATTTCAGAGAGAACACCCTCCCAGTCGCCGTCCTTGGCCAGGCCCTGATTGATCACCATGTCAATCTCGTCGGCACCGTCCCGAATGGCGTCCTCCGTCTCAAAGACCTTCACTTCAGGGGCGTTATAGCCGTTAGGGAAGCCAACAACGGTGCAGATTTTAAGGCTGCTTCCCATATAGTCATTGGCCCGCTTCACAAAGCGCGGTGGGATACAGACACTGGCCGTGCCAAACGTTCTGCCCTCATCGCAGACGGTCTTCACCTGCTCCCAGGTGGCCGTGGGTGTGAGTATGGTATGATCCACCCGACTCAATATTTCCTTTTGGTCCATCTTTCTCTCCTTTCCCGCCAAAACCTGGCGGTTTTGTTATTTGCCGTAATATTTTACATTGCTCTTCCAGAATTGTCCAGATAACAAAAGGCAAAAAATATAGCTGCTGAAACATGCTTTTTTGACTTTTCGACAGAAATTCACCTTTATCATATTACCGCTTTTCCCATTCCCGCAAGTTCCAAGCAAATCGACAGAATTTTACTCCGGCGGCACTTAATATTAGGTTCCTCTTGCAATTGGAGTGACCTTCCGCTATAATAGCATGGAATTACTGTCGATTCGGCCTACCGGGCCAAACGATACAGGAGAGTGTTTGCATTGAAGTACGATTTTACCGCTATTGAGAAAAAGTGGCAGACCAGGTGGAAGGACGAGAAGACCTTCGCCTGCGTCAACGGCGACACCAGCAAGCCCAAATTCTATGGCCTGGTGGAGTTCCCCTACCCCTCCGGGGCGGGCCTTCACGTGGGACATCCCCGGCCCTACACCGCCATGGACGTCATCGCCCGGAAGAAGCGGATGGACGGGTACAATGTCCTGCTGCCCATCGGCTACGACGCCTTCGGCCTGCCCACCGAGAACTTCGCCATCAAGAACCACATCCACCCCGCCATCGTCACCAAGCAGAACATCGAAAACTTCACCCGGCAGCTCCACATGCTGGGCTACTCCTTCGACTGGGACCGGTGTGTGGACACCACCGACCCCAACTACTACAAGTGGACCCAGTGGATCTTCCTCCAGCTGTATAAGCACGGCCTGGCCTACAAGACCACCATGCCAGTGAACTGGTGTACCTCCTGCAAGTGCGTCCTGGCCAACGAAGAGGTGGTAGAGGGCGTCTGCGAGAGATGCGGTGCCCCGGTGGTCCGCAAGGAGAAGAGTCAGTGGATGCTGAAGATCACCGCCTACGCCCAGAAGCTCATCGACGGGCTGGACACGGTGGACTTTATCGAGAGGGTCAAGACCCAGCAGCGCAACTGGATCGGTCGGTCCACCGGCGCGGAGGTTACCTTCAAGGCCACCACCGGGGATGACATTGTGGTCTTCACCACCCGGCCCGACACCCTCTTCGGCGCCACCTATATGGTCATCTCCCCGGAACACCGCTTCGTCAAGGAGTGGAAGGACAAGCTGCAAAATTGGGACGAGGTGTCCGCCTATGTGGAGGAGGCCGGGCGCAAATCCGACTTTGAGCGCACCGAGCTGTCCGCCGACAAGGAGAAGACCGGCGTTAAACTGCGCGGCGTGCAGGCCGTCAACCCGGTGAACGGTCGGGAGATTCCCATTTTCATCTCCGACTACGTGCTGGCCTCCTACGGCACCGGGGCCATCATGGCCGTCCCCGCCCACGACACCCGCGACTGGGCCTTCGCCAAGAAGTTCGGCTGCGAGATCATCGAGGTGGTCTCCGGCGGCGAGGACGTGCAGAAGGAGGCCTTTACCGCCAAGGACGAGACCGGCATCATGGTCAACTCTGATTTCCTCAACGGCATGACCGTCAAGGACGCCATCCCCGCCATCACCAAATGGCTGGAGGAAAAGGGCATCGGTCACGAGCAGGTGAACTTCAAGCTCCGGGACTGGGTGTTCTCCCGTCAGCGGTACTGGGGCGAGCCCATCCCCATGGTGTGGTGCGACAAGTGCGGCTGGGTGCCTCTGCCCGAGGACCAGCTGCCCCTGCTGCTGCCCGAGGTGGAGAGCTATGAGCCCACCGACAATGGGGAGTCTCCCATCGCCAAGATGACCGACTGGGTAAATACCACCTGTCCCTGCTGCGGCGGAAGCGCCAAGCGTGAGACTGACACCATGCCCCAGTGGGCCGGGTCTTCCTGGTATTTCCTGCGGTATATGGACCCCCACAACGACAAGGCCCTGGCCTCCAGGGAGGCGCTGGACTACTGGGGCCAGGTGGACTGGTACAACGGCGGCATGGAGCACACCACCCTCCACCTGCTCTACTCCCGGTTCTGGAACAATTTCCTCCACGACATTGGGGCGATCCCCCACGCCGAGCCCTACGCCAAGCGCACCAGCCACGGCATGATCCTGGGCAAGAACCCCCACTACGTGGGCAATGTGGAGACCGAGGAGGAAAAGCAGGCCCTGATCGACAAATACGGCAGCCAGGCCCTGCGCCCGTCGGTGAAGATGTCCAAGTCCCTGGGCAACGTGGTCAACCCGGACGATGTGATCCGGGACTACGGCGCGGACACCATGCGGCTGTATATCATGTTCATCGGCGACTTTGAAAAGACCGCCACCTGGTCTGACGAATCGGTCCGGGGCTGCAAGAAGTTCCTGGACCGGGTCTGGAACCTGAGTGAGAAGCTCAAAAACGGAGATGAGGTCTCCCCGGAGAACGAGATGGCGGTCCACCGGGCCATTAAAAAAGTGTCTGACGACATTGAAGCCATGAAATTCAACACCGCCATTGCCGCTCTCATGTCCCTGGTCAACGACTTCTACGCCAAGGGGACCACCAAGGGCGACTACAAGCAGCTGCTGCTCATGCTATCCCCCTTCGCTCCCCACCTGTGCGAGGAGCTGTGGGAGATGAATGGCTACGGCGGGCAGGTGTGCCTCCAGCCCTGGCCTGAGTACGACGAGAGAAAGACGGTGGCCGCCACCGCCAGGATGGCCGTCCAGGTGGGCGGCAAGGTGAAGGCCAATATCGTTGTCCCCGCCGACGCCTCCGACGAGGAGGTGGTGGCCGCCGCCCTGGCCGAGTCCAAGATCACCAAGCTGGCCGAGGGAATGACGCTGGTCAAGTCCATCGTGGTCAAGGGCAAGCTGGTCAGCCTGATTTTTAAGCCCCAGTGATATCGAAAAAAGCCGCCCCCTTGCACAAGGGAGCGGCTTTACCTTGACGCCATAGCAGAACTATGGTACATTTTATGTGGGCGCTGTTCAATACAGGCGAGGCGGTTCAGCTACACCACCCGAAAGGGGGTGAGCGTATGCCGGTTACGGTGACGTTTCATATCTTCGGTTTAACCGTGACGATACGTATAAAACGCTGAAAACCGCCACCCCGCAACGGTGACGGTTTTCATTAAAACCTAAAAAACCAAACGGGCTGAACCGTCTTGTGGACAGCGTCCCTTTATGTTTACTATACCACCGCCGTGGCCCATTGTCAAGTTGGTTTTGCAAGCCTCTTTTTAGCGTTTTGCTGATTGGAATGATGATAGCATTCCTCACAATCGCAATGGTTCAAAAGGAATTTAACGGGTGGATTCTAAGATTCACATGCTGTTTACAAATCTTCTCTTGACAGGTGGAGCAAAAAGCAATATAATAAGAACGCTAAAGCCATAAATATGGCCCTACGTGAGCGGGAAACCCCCGCCGCGCGCGGAGGGAGGGAAATATAAATGTCGGAAGTCCGTGTGAGAGAAAACGAGTCTCTGGAGAGCGCCCTGAAGCGCTTCAAGCGCAGCTGCGCCAAGTCCGGGGTGCTGGCCGAGGTTCGCAAGCGTGAGCACTACGAGAGCCCCAGCGTCAAGCGCCGCAAGAAGTCTGAGGCCGCCCGCAAGAACCGCAAGAAGTTCTATTGAGCACGAAAAAGACCGCCGAAGCTTATTGCTTCGGCGGTCTTCTCTGTCTTATGCCCAGGGCAGCCAACTGCCGCTGCTGCGGGCGTCCACTACGTCCAGCGCGCCGTCCAGCATTTCGGCGGCGTCGGCCATGGTGAGGGTGTCGGCCAGCTGCACAGCCCCGGCGGTATCCGCCCGAATCACTCCGGAGGCGGACAGATTGGCCGCCGCCTGAGCCGCCCAGTGGCCTGCGTCGGGGGAGAACACCGCCACCGGCACGTCAGTGATCTCCAGCAGGTTGTCCAGCATGACGGCGGCCTCCGCCCGGGAGATGGTATCTCCGGCGCCGAAGACGGGGGCACCACTCTCATCCCGGGATCCCTGGACGATGCCCGCCTTCAGGGCGGCGGAGACGGCGCCCTTGGCCCAGGTAGGGATGGCGTCGTCGTCAGAGAATCCGGTAAGGGTGACTCCCTCCAGGTCCTCCAGGCCCGCCACCGACATGGCCATAGTCAAAAACTGAGCCCGGGTAACGGTCTGATCCGGGTCAAAGAAATACCGGCCGTCCACATACCGGCCCACATAGATCCCCTCCTCCGCCAGACGGATGGCGGACTTCCGGACGGGGTGACGGTCCAGGTCGGAGTAGGTCACTTTAGTGTCTGGTTTGTCGATGCGCAGAGACACCTTGGCCTCCGGAGAGGTATTGCCCGCCGGGTCGATGGCCACATAGGTGAAGGAGTCGGAGCCTGTTTTGTTTTCATAGGGGGTGTAGACAAACTGACTGGAGCCGTCCTCGGCCAGGGTAACCGAACCCCGGGCGGGGGTGGAGGTGAGCTGGAAGGTGAGGGCATCTCCCTCGCCGTCCACGGCGTCGAAATAGCCGGTGATGGCCACGTTCTTGTAGGTGGCCAGCTCCATATTCCGGGCCACCGGGGGGTTGTTCGCCTGGGTGAGCAGGTAGAAGGTTACTGTGGTCTGGGGCGCCTCCTGAAGGTTGGGAAAGGCGGGGGTGAACACCAGGGTGGTGGTGGTGACGGTGGGAGTCTTCGCACTCTGGAACCGCAGACCGGCCAAGGCGGAGGCGTCCACGTAGGCGCCCTGTTCCACCGGCCGGTCGCCCACGCACAGGGTGCCCGCGCCCGGGTCGGGTAAAGTATCTACGGTAATGCCGCTGAGGGCTGTCTTCCCGTCGGGCCTGACCGCAAAGTCCTCGGTGGTAAAGGCGATTGCGGAACCGATCAGGCCGTTCTTGGAGAAATCGGCCACATAGGGGGCCTGCGTCTTTTTATTCCAGAAAAAGGCGGAGGCGGGGAGAGCCAGGGAACATGCCAAGGCCAGCACCAGAAGGGGCGCGGCTGCCCGGCGGAGGGAATTTTGCTTCATTGGGATACCTCCTTATCAAATGGTTGTACCCCTATTGTTTAGCCCTTTCAGGAAAATTATGCGGAAAGAATTTTGTTCCCCTACTGTTCCTCATATGTATCTCCGTCTGTCAGCGACATGATGGACACCTCAAATGCGGTGCGCTCCTGAACCCGCCCGTCGATCTCCTTGGTGTACACCCTGCTTTGCAGCCGGCCCTCCAGGGCAAGCCGGTCCCCCACCTCCATGGCCCCGCAGCGGTAGGCCAAGCTGCCCCAGGCGATGCAGGGCAGATAGTCCGCCCGACCGTAACGGCGGTTGGCGGCCAGAATCATGTCGCAGATGGTGCGTCCAAGGGGTGTGGCGCGGAGAACCGGAGGTTTACATAAGGTCCCAGACAGCTCCAGGTGATTTTCGTCCTCCCCGTCATCCTGAGACAGGCTTCGGGCAAAGACGCTGACCACCAGCCGGCTGCCCACGCCGCTGCGGTTGTTAAAGGTGCGCACCTCTCCGCAAACGGTGAGGGGACTGCCCTTTTCCAGGGCGGGCAGGACGGCCAGCTGTTCCCGGGCGGCCACCACATGGAGGGTATCCTCCGCACCGGAGAGCCGGCACACCGACAGGGGAAGCAGCAGATACTCCACACCGTGGTTGATGTGGGAACGGGAGGGAGACGCGGCCAGCCGCCCTCGGAGAAGAATTCTGTTGTTGTTGGTCTGCATAAAAGTACCACTCCTATTATCATCTGTCGCTCTCATCCTATGCGGCAGCGGGGAAAGGTATGTCCGGAAACCGGCCTCTGTGTTGTCAAATAGCCGGTTTTTGGGACAAGCCGGCAACAGTTTTGGTCATTTCGTCCCCTTTTATAAAATTTTTACTCTAATTATACATAGAATTGACAAAGATGTATTGACTTTCCCCCCTTAAAGTTATACAATAGGAACATTCCGGCAGGCAGACCGTTCGTCTGTTCCACCGGGATAAAATCAGAAATGGAGGAATGAAACGTGAAGAAGCTTTTATCCATGCTGCTGGCCTCCGCCATGGTGCTGTCCCTGGCCGCCTGCGGCGGCGGAGGCGGCGCAGGTTCCAGCAAGCCCGCTGCCAGCAATCCCCCTGCCGCCAGTAACCCCGCTACCAGCGCCCCCGTCGACGATCCTATGCAGGCCGTGATTGACGCGGCCAAGGCCGAGGGCGAGCTGGTGGTCTACGGCTCCTGCGAGGAGGATTACCTGGCCGCCGCCTGCGCCAAGTTTGAGCAGCTCTACGGCATTAAAACCACCTTCCAGCGCCTGTCCACCGGTGAGGTCCAGGCCAAGATCGAGGAGGAGAACGGCAACCCCTCCGCCGACGTCTGGTTCGGCGGCACCACCGACCCCTACAACGTGGTGGCAGCCGAGGGCCTGCTGGAGCCCTATGAGGCCATCAACGCCTCCCACATCACCAAGGACGTGTACAAGCACTCCGACAACATGTGGTACGGCATCTACACCGGCATCCTGGGCTTCATGGTCAACAAGGACCGCCTGGAGAGCAAGGGCCTGGAAGCCCCCAAGGACTGGCCCGATCTGCTCAAACCCGAGTATGAGGGCCTGATCTGGCTGTCCAACTACAACACCGCCGGCACCGCCAAGCTGGTCATCAACACCATGATCCAGAAGTACGGCCACGACGAGGGCATTCAGTATCTGGTAGACCTGGATAAGAATATTGAGGTCTACACCAAGTCCGGCTCCGGCCCCTCCAAAAACGTGGGTACCGGTGAGTGTACCATCGGCATCGGCTTCCTGCATGACGGCATTACCCAGATTCTGGACAACGGGTATGACAACATTGAGCTGATTATTCCCTCCAGCGGCACCTCCTGTGAGATTGGTGCCACCGCCATCTTCAAGGGCGCCAAGCACCCCAACGCCGCCAAGCTGTGGATTGAGTACGCCCTGTCTCCCGACTGCGTCAACCAGGCTGACGAGGTGGGCTCTTACCAGTTCCTGGTTCTGGACAACGCCGAGCAGCCCCAGGCCGCCTACGACTTCGGCCTGGATCCCAACAACGTGATGGACTATGACTTCGACGACGCCACCAAGAACATCGGCACCTATGTGGAAGAGGTCATGAACGCTCTGGCCACTTCCGGTGCCAACACTGGCGACACCGGCCGTTTCCAGACGGAGTAAGCACAAGATCAATTACCGCAACCCAACCGGCGGGGGACGGCGCATACCGCCGTCCCCCGTTTTATGTACCGCCCCCGCGGAAACCCAAATTCAAAGGAGGGAACCTCCATGGCAAAAAGTCAGAGCGCGGCGCTGGACCGAAAAAAGCTGATGGCCGATCCCATCATGGTCTGTACCATTGTCGCCCTCATCACGTTTTTGACTCTGTTCATTCTCTATCCTCTGGCCATCCTGCTGGTAGACAGCTTCTACGGCGGGAACGGCTTTACACTGGCCACTTTCCAGAAGGTAATGGCCATGCCCACCTTCCGCACCGCCATCGGCAACACCCTGAAGGTAGGCTTTCTGGTGGGCATTCTGTCCACCATTGTGGGTCTTCTCTTCGCCTATGTGGAGGTCTACGTCAAGATGGGCCGGGCGGTGGGCGGCCTGTTCAAGGTGGTGTCCATGCTGCCTGTGGTGTCGCCCCCCTTTGTACTGTCTCTGTCCATGATTATGCTCTTCGGTAAGGCAGGTATTATCACCTACTTCCTGCTTGGCATGGAGGACAACAGCGTCTACGGCTTCTGGGGCATCGTGATTGTCCAGACCCTCACCTTTTTCCCGGTATGCTACATGATGCTCAAGGGCCTGCTGAAAAACATCGACCCCTCCCTGGAGGAGGCCGCCCGGGATATGGGGGCCAGCCGGTGGACCGTATTCGCCACCGTCACCCTCCCCCTCCTCCTTCCCGGCCTGGGCAACGCCTTTCTGGTCACCTTCATTGAGTCCATCGCTGACTTCGCCAACCCCATGATTATCGGCGGCTCCTACGACACTCTGGCCACCACCATCTACCTCCAGATCACCGGCGCCTACGACAAGGAGGGGGCGGCGGCTATGGCTGTGGTGCTGCTGTGCATCACCTTGGGTATGTTTATCGTCCAGAAATACTACCTGGAGGCCAAGACGGCAGCCACCCTCACCGGCAAGGCCTCCCGGGGCCGGATGCTCATTGAGGACAGGAGCGTCACCGTCCCGCTGACCATCCTCTGCTCCCTGGCCGCCGCCTTCGTCATTATCATGTACGCCTGCGTGCCCATCGGGGCCCTGTTCCCCACCTGGGGCTACAAGTTTACCCCCCTCACCTTCAAGTGGTTCGGCCAGGTGTTCAGCCGCTACCACGGCCTCCAGGCCTTCCGGGACTCCTTTGTTTTGTCCCTCATCGCCTCCCCCATTACCGCCCTGCTGTCCATGATCATCTCCTACCTGGTGGTCAAGCGGAAATTCAAGAGCAAGGGCTTTATCGAGGCGGTGTCTATGCTGGCCATGGCCGTCCCCGGTACGGTGCTGGGCGTGGGTTACATCCGCGGCTTTTCCGGCGGCGTGTTCCACACCGGATTTTTGCAGGGACTCTACGGCAGCGCGGCCATCCTCATCATCGTTTTTATCGTGCGCTCTCTGCCCACCGGCACGAGGAGCGGCATCTCCGCCCTGCGTCAGATTGACAAGTCCATTGAGGAGTCGGCCTACGACATGGGGGCGGACAGCTTCAAGGTGTTCATGACGGTCACTCTGCCCTTGATTAAGGACTCCTTCCTCAGCGGTCTGGTAACCGCCTTCGTCCGGTCCATCACCGCTATCTCCGCCATCATCCTGCTGGTAACCCCCAGCGTCTATCTGATCACCGTGCAGATCAACGAGTTCGCCGAGAAGGGCGCCTACTCCATCGCCTGCGCCTTTGCCACCATCCTCATCCTTATCACCTACGGCTCGGTGCTGCTGATGAACCTGTTTATCAAATACTTCGGCACCAGCAAGAAAATCAAGGAGGATTAAGCCATGTCTAAGATGAAAAAGGGTGTCCGTCTGGACCACATTTCTAAAATCTACCAGGACCCCAAGACCGGCAAGGACTTCTACGCGGTGAAGGACACCTCCCTGACCATCGAGCCGGGCTCCTTCGTGACGCTGCTGGGCCCCTCGGGCTGCGGCAAAACCACCACTCTGCGGATGATCGCCGGCTTCGAAAGCCCCGACGAGGGGGAAATCTATCTGGGGGACGAGGCCATCAACGCCCTCACCCCCAACAAGCGGGACACCGCCATGGTGTTCCAGAGCTACGCCCTTCTCCCCCACTACAATGTCTTTGACAATGTGGCCTACGGTCTGAAGCTGCGCAAGGTGCCCAAAGACGAGATTCAAAAGCGCGTCATGCGCATTCTGGATCTGGTAGAGCTCACCGGCATGGAGGGCCGCATGACCAACCAGCTCTCCGGCGGCCAGCAGCAGCGTGTGGCCCTGGCCCGGGCCCTGGTCATCGAGCCCAGCGTGCTGCTCTTTGACGAGCCCTTGTCCAACCTGGACGCCAAGCTGCGCGTCTCCATGCGCACGGAAATCCGCCGCATCCAGCAGGAGGTGGGCATCACCGCCATCTACGTCACCCACGACCAGAGCGAGGCCATGGCCCTCAGCGACAACATCATCATTATGAACAAGGGCGTAGTGGCCCAGATGGGTTCCCCTCAGGACATCTACTACCACCCCAACAGCGAGTTTGTGGCTGACTTCATTGGCGAGGCCAACTTCCTCAAGGGCGTGCTGGACAAAATGGATGGCGACCACGCCCTTCTGAAGATCGAGGGGCACTCCTCCCGCGTCCCGGCCAAAGCAGGGATGACACCGGGAACATATACTGTGGTGCTGCGGCCCGAGTCCGCCGTTCTGGCCAACCAGGGCGGCCTGCCTTGCGAGGTCACTCTGTCCTGCTTCATGGGCTCCTATCAGAACTACCATGTGAAGGTGGGAAATACTTTGGTCAAGCTCACCGACTACAACCCCAAGAACAAGCGTATCTACCAGGTGGGCGAGAAGTGCTGCCTGGCGTTCGACCCGGAGTCGGTACATATTCTGTAAAAACGTCGGCGTCCCCTCCGGGACGCCGCATTTTATGAAGGAGCAAACGAATGGACCTTTGTAATATCAACGAGATTAAGGCCCTGCTGGCCCGGCACGGGTTCCACTTCTCCAAGTCCATGGGGCAGAACTTCCTCGTTGCGCCCTGGGTTCCCCGGGACATCGCCCAGGCCTCCGGGGCCGGGCCGGGGACCGGCGTGCTGGAGGTGGGACCGGGCATTGGCCCTCTCACCGTCCAGCTGGCAGAGAGGGCAGACAAGGTTGTCAGCGTGGAGCTGGACCTCTCCCTGCTGCCCATCCTGGCGGAGACACTGCGGGACTGCCCCAATGCGGAGGTGGTATCCGGCGACATTTTAAAAACGGATATTCCCGCCCTGATCGGGGAAAAATTTGTTGGACTGGCCCCCGCCGCCTGCGCCAATTTGCCCTATAACATTACCACCCCGGCCATCACCGCCCTGATTGAGGCGGGCTGTTTCTCCTCCATTACGGTGATGATCCAGCGGGAAGTGGCCCGCCGCATCTGCGCCGCCCCTGGCACTTCGGACTACGGCGCCTTTTCCGTCTACTGCCAGTACCATACCGCCCCGGAGTTTCTCTTTGAGGTGCCCCCGGACTGCTTTCTCCCCGCCCCCAAGGTGACCTCGGCAGTGGTGCGGATGGTTCCCCGGCCCGCCCCGGCAGAGGTGGACAACCCGGACCACTTCTTTCAGGTGGTGCGGGCCGCCTTTGCCCTGCGGCGCAAGACCCTTCTCAACAGTCTGTCCGCCAGTCTGGGCCAGCCCAGAGAGGAGATCGCCCAGGCCATTGCGCAGTCCTCTCTGCCCGCCGATATTCGGGGAGAACGGCTATCCATTCCCCAATTTGCCCAACTGTCCCGCCGCCTGCGGGGCCTGGTTTGATTCTTTTTACCATTTAGTCATTTCCACTCACTTATCTCTTGCAAAACCCGGAACAATGGGGTAAAATAAGGCACGATCGGAATGGATACCCACTTTTACCATTTTTAAGGAGGAATTCATGATGGAAACCTACGGATTGGAAAAATACGGCATCACCGGTATTAAGGAGGTCGTATACAATCCCAGCTATGAGCAGCTCTTCGAGGCGGAGATGGACCCCACGCTGGAGGGCTTTGAGAAGGGCCAGATGACCGAGCTGGGCGCCGTCAACGTGATGACCGGCATCTACACCGGCCGTTCCCCCAAGGACAAGTTCATCGTCATGGACGAGAACTCCAAGGACACCGTGTGGTGGACCTCCGACGAGTTCAAGAACGACAACAAGCCCGCCTCCCAGGAGGCCTGG
>CATONV010000039.1 GCA_951801655.1 uncultured Oscillospiraceae bacterium
ATCGGATGCTCTATGTGCTGGCAAATACCGTGCAGGACATGGAGCAGGATGGGCGCGTGTCCCGTGCCAACAAAGATTGGGCACAAACCATTCCTGTTGCGTTTGAGAACGGGAAACGGGATGTTTCCTACCTGATCACCCGCAGTCACCCCGGCCTTCTGAACCTGTTTGTAACCGAGGCGCGGCATGGATATCTGCTGTCCCTGCCCCTCAAACGGGAGGACATCAAGGCGGAAGCGGCGCGGATTCTGGCGGAGTTCCAGAAGGCCCCGGAGCCGAACAGCCCCAACAAAACCCACTACATGGCCCAAATCTCCCCTGACTTTCTGGCGCGGGCCGGGACGAAGGATCATGACCGGCTGATGGCGATGCTGCCCTTCCAGTCCCTGACCTTCTCCACGTTGAACGGGCGGAAGGGCACCTATGCCCTGATCCGGCAGGATGAAAACCGCTTTCAGCCCCTGGTGCTGCGTCGGCCCTCGGTGCGGAAAAAACTCCGGGAGCAGCCGGATACGCCCAAGCGTCCCGGCAAGGGCAAGGCCACGGAGCAGGAGCTGTAACGGTGGCAAAGCGCAAGCGAACCATCCCGCTTCTGTTCTATGTGTCGGAAGAAGAACGGAGCATCATCCAGGCAAAAATGAAGCTGTACGGCACCACCAATCTCAGCGCCTACCTGCGGAAGATGGCGATTGACGGCTTTGTGGTGAACCTGGAGTTGCCGGAACTGGGGGAGATGGTGTCTCTGCTACGGCGGTCCAGCAACAACCTCAACCAGCTCACCCGCCGCGTCCACGAGACAGGGCGCGTCTATGACGCCGATATGGAGGATCTGCGCCAGGGCCAAGAGCGGCTGTGGGACGCGGCGCAGAAAATTTTGACCTCGCTGGCGAAAATTCAATGACAAAGCCGTAAATCTCTCAAAAGCATCGGTAGAGACTTACGGCTCTAAATTGTTTTCGTCAAAAAGCGGAGACGCAAAGAAGAAATCCAACCCGATACCCATGCCCTGGCACATTTCATGAATAACCCGCAGCTTCACGGAATCATAGGAGCAGTTGATGACATTCCCAATCGTGGATTTAGGGACGCCGCTTTTCATATATAACTGATACTGCGTCATTTCCTTCTCGCTGAGTAATTGAACCAACCGTTTACTCACAGCCTGATTCAGTTTCATACCATCACCACCCTGCGGAAAAATTGTATCAGGGTGTTCAATTAAATTAGTCCCTGTAGCTGTACTATTTGCAGATTTTGCGGTATAATGCAGCAGAACGGGGGGATGGTTATGACTGTTACATTCTGCGGCCACAGCAAGCTCAACAAGCCGGATGGCTTTTCAAAATGGCTGGATGTCATACTCCCCTCACTGATCGAAGGCGGGGCCACCACATTTTATCTTGGCGGCTATGGAGCCTTTGATGGTTTGGCTGCGGCGGCGGTTCGGCGGCAGAAGGAAACCTATCCCCACATTGAGCTAATCCTGGTGCTACCCTATCTTGACCGGGAGATCGACGCCTCCCGCTATGATGGCACCATCTACCCGCCGCTGGAAAAGGTGCCCCGGCGATATGCCATCGTCCGGCGCAACGAGTGGATGGTTCGTGAGAGCGATGTGGTGATCTCCGGCGTTCTCCATAGCTGGGGCGGCGCGGCCAGAACCCTGGAATTTGCACAGCGAAAGAAAAAAGTTATTTTCCAATATCCCACCAAGATGGGGGAAAATAAGGGGAGGTGATTTTGATCGCAACCACACGCATCATGCCCCTGCACACAGGCAAGAGCCGGACGGTGGGCAAGGCCATCCAGGATATCATCGACTATGTGGAGAATCCGCACAAGACGGACGGCGGCAGGCTGATCACCAGCTTCCAGTGCGACAGCCGGATCGCGGACGCGGAGTTCCTGTTTGCCAAGCGGCAGTACCTCGCCAAGACCGGCAGACGGCGCGGGGCGGATGATGTGATCGCCTACGCCATCCGGCAGTCCTTTGTCCCCGGCGAGATCACCCCGGAGGAAGCCAACCGCCTGGGCTGTGAGCTGGCCCGTCGCTTCACCAAGGGGAATCACGCCTTTGTGGTCTGCACCCACATTGATCGCCACCACATCCATAATCACATCATTTGGAACTCCACCAGCCTGGATCACACCCGGAAATTTCGGGACTTCCTCGGTTCGGGTCGGGCGGTGCGGAAGCTCAGTGATACCATTTGCATTGAAAACGGATATTCCATCGTGGAGCATCCCAAGGGCAGGAGCAAGAGCTATGACAAGTGGCTGGGAGATAAACCGCCCTGCCACCGGGATCGTCTCCGGGCGGCAATCGACACGGCCCTTGCTCAAAAGCCCACCGACCTGGACGGCCTGCTGAAGCTGCTGGCCGGGGCGGGCATTGAGGTTTCGCCACGGGGAAAATCCATCCGATTGAGAGCGCCGGGGCAGAAAAGATTTGTCCGGCTGGATGGGGACAGCCTGGGGCCGGAATATGAGACCACCGCCCTGCTGGATGTTCTCGCCGGAAAGCGTACCCATGTCTCCGGCGCAAAAAATATCCACCGGGCAGCCCCCCCGAAGGTGAATCTGCTGGTGGACATCCAGGCCAAGCTCCGGGCCGGAAAGGGCGCGGGCTATGCGCGGTGGGCCAGTGTTTTTAACTTGAAGCAGATGGCCCAGACCCTGAATTATCTCACGGAGCATGGGCTGCTGGACTACGCCGACCTCAAAGCAAAGGCGGCAGACGCCTCCGCCCGCTATCACGACCTGTCCGAAAAAATCAAGGGCGCGGAGCAGCGCATGGCGGAAATCGCCGTGATGAAAACGCACATCATCAACTACGCCAAGACCCGCGACGTGTATGTGGCCTACCGCAAGGCCGGGTACTCCAAAAAGTTCAAGGCCGAGCATGAGAGCGACATTCTTTTGCATCAGGCAGCAAAGAAATTTTTCGATGAATCCGGGCTAAAAAAGCTGCCCACAGTGAAAAGTTTGCAGGCCGAGTACGCTGCTTTGCTGGCAGAAAAAAAGTCCGCCTATACCGAGTATCGCAAAGCGAGAGACGAGATGAAGGAACTGCTGACGGTCAAGGCCAACGTGGATCGCTTGATGGGTTATGACAAATCGGAAACGGATATTGAGGCGGAACGCCAGGAAGGACGCTGACCGTTTCCACCGTCCGGGAGGGCCGCAGGCCCGATAAAAAGCGTCCCGCAGGGACGCGCAGCCAGCTCCGGCACGGAGCTGTTCAAAGGGGTTTGGGGGCGCTGCCACCAACAAGCAGAAATGGCCGTCCCGCCGGGGCGGGACGGCCATTTCTCGCAAGTGTTAATACACTTGCCCTGCTTGCCGCTATTGTGCCGAATTTGGTACAACCATTATTATACCGAGTTTCGCCCCTGCTGGCAATATCCAGCAGGGACCTCGGTGTCTTTCGCGCTGATTTGTTATGCCGAGTTTTTTTGCTCATACCCCTTGCGCCATGCGGACTTTCTCCGCTAACTCGGTATAATATTTTTCTCGGTATAACCCCGTTTCCCTTGCCCTTATTTTCATCTGTTGATATACTAAAAATTTGTAGTGAAATCGCGCTTCATGCGCTATCTGAATACTGCGATAAAAATTTGTTGAAATCATGCAACCAGTTCAGCGTTTTTTCGAGTAGATAGGTGAAAGAGTACTCGTAATTTGCAATGAGGAAGTGACTTGAATGGAAGATGATCGCATTGTAGAGCTATACTGGTCTCGTTCTGAAAATGCAATAGCCGAAACATCAAAAAAATACGGGAAATACTGTTATACCATAGCCTACAATATACTCGCTAATGCCGAAGATGCTGATGAAATTGTAAACGATACTTATTTGGGTGCTTGGAACAGTATACCACCACATCGTCCATCTGTCTTATCAACATTCCTCGGAAAAATAACAAGGCGAGTCTCATTTGATAAATGGAAAATGAAAAAAGCTGAAAAGCGAGGAAAAGGTGAAATCCCGTTAGCCTTGGATGAGTTATCTGAGATAATCATATCGCCAGATACGCCCGAAGAAATCATCGTTGTCCAGGAACTGACGAAGGCGATAAATCGCTTTTTATCATCGCTATCAGAGTTGGAACGAAATATGTTTGTTTGTCGTTACTGGTTTTTGGCACCTATTACTGAAATTAGCACTAAGTTCGGATTCTCTTTGAGCAAAACAAAGTCAATGCTTTTCCGCACACGACAAAAGTTGAAAGCTCATTTGGAAAAGGAGGGGTTGATTTGAACGGTGAATTACTCTTTTATGCTATGGAAGGTATTGATGAAAAATATATCATCAATGCACAGGAATGTCTCGCCTATACCGTAGCGCCTGAACAATCAAGCGGCAGTAAAACTACTCACCGACAGAAAAAAACTCAGGCCCATTCTGTAAAGCGGATATTTACTGTGGCGATGGCGGCTGTATTGGTTGTAATCGCTACCTTGGTTACGGCTATAGCAGTAAGCCCGGAACTGCGGGCCACGATAATCTCTATGTTCCGGCTGGATGAAGCGGAGCGGGTGCCCGGCATCCCGGCTGAGGTGAACGAAGTGCGGCAGATAACCATCGGGGAAACAGTGAGCGCAAACTATGTGAAGGTTGACGGGGTTTGGAGTTGGAGCACAGATGGAGCGTTGCTGTGCAATGGCACATGGGCTGGTGATGGAAGCAATTTTTACAAGTTGGATGGTGAGGAACTGACAGAAATCGGCGCGGATGCCCCGGTGGTTTCAGCCCAGGTCAGTTGGAATGGCCGGGATTATACTGCCATGTTCCGCTGGTTTGTGTATGATGGTGTCCTTTATACCGATGAAATTGCCACCCGGAAGTTGTTCGATGGTATGGCTGATACGGTGCTGATTCCAAGCCGACTGGGTGAGCGCACAGATGTAGTTCTACTTACTGCCACTGTTTTGGAGCCGTTCATGGAAAACTATACCTGGGTGTATGATTTAGAGCACGGTGAGCTGATTGATGTACTGGAGGGCTGCGGTGCGGAGGCCCTTGGTCCTATTCGTGTAGTGACGATGGCGGAAGATTTGAAGCACGCCATCGTCCAGGCCGGAGAAACCACGGAAGGTACGCCCTACTTGGCGGATTTGGAGGAAAAGACGCTTACGCCGTTGAGTGAAATATTTGGAATGGAAATCAAAGAGTGGCAGGTCCAAACCGGCGAGGGTGGCTATCGAACTGGATTCTGTGACAGCGATACCATTCTGCTCACCACGGGCGAAAAGAACGCTACATGGACATACCACATTCCCAGTGGCGCATTGGTGTGTACTGTAGCAGACGGGACGGGGCTGCGTCCTATTGATTCCCGGCACGGAATGTTAAACCTGTCAGTGGACGAGGCAGGCGGCGTAACTGTTTTGAATTTGGCTACCGGGGGCCGGGTCAAGCTGGAAGGCATAAATGGCAATGGAGAGTTTATCTGTAAAGCGAACAGTACCGACACAAAGCTGCTATGGGCGGAATGGAGCGGGTCAGACCAGCACCGCTCAATCAGCATTGAGCGTCTGGGTGTCATTGACTTGGAAACGGGCGAGTTTACAGCCTTTGACCGGGTACATCAGGAGGAGCTGCGAGACGAATGGGTTTACTGGCTGGGGGACAATCGGGTAATGATTGTCAATGACCTCCATAGCTATGAGAGCTCAGATCCAGAGCGCTCCCCGGAATATTATTTATGCGTTTACGAATTTTGAGATAAGCTACGGTTGTTGAGTGTGGAAGGGTAAAACCTTCATTGGCACTTGTGAAAATGGCTGTCTCATCTTCCGACGAGACAGCCATTTTGCTTGTTGATAGCAGCACCCATAATCCTATTGACACACAAAAATTTGTGCGGTTATGTGTCCGTGGTGGATTAGTAATCAGGAGACAGATTATGAATAAAAAAATTCAGCAAATCATCGTTAGTATTCCGGCGGTGGCATTGTTGCTATCGGTGATGGTTCCAATACTCAATATAACCACCCAGGCAGCCAGTGTTACCCCAAATGACATACAGAAGATTAAAGACGAACTTAGTGGCATCCAGGCCCAGAAAAAAGAGGCAGACGCCAAGTTAGCTGCTATTCGGGATGATTTGTCCCAGGCCAAAGAGCAGATGAAACTCATTGAGAACCAAGTGCTGTTTACTGAGGAGGAGATCAACACCAGCCAACTGTTGCTGGACAAGTATGACCAGCAGATTGGCGTGAAGGAGCAGGAAATTCAGGAACTTGAAATCCAAGAAGCGGAGCAGTTGCAGGAATTCTATCGCCAAGTACGGTGGCTGGAGGAAACAGGGGGAGTATCTTATCTGTCTATTTTATTTGATGCCAAGACCTTTGCCGAAATGTTAGATTATGCAATGCTCATTACCGACATCATGGACTATTCAGATCGCATTATTCGGAAGTTAGAATCTACGCAGGCAGAGCTTGAAATAGCCCGTGAGGCCCTCCAGACAGATCGAGATGCACAGGCTGCTGTCCAACAGGAGTTGGAGGAGCGTAAGACGGAGTTGGAGGAAAAGAAAGCAGAGCAAAACAGGTTACTCCAGCAGATTGCTGCTTCGGAGAGTGAGTATGCTAAAGAGGCCGAGTTGCTGGCTCAGAGTGAGGCGCAAATCGACAAAGAGCTGAAAGAAGCGGAACGCAAGTATGCCGACTACATTGCCGCCCTCCAAGCTCAGCAGAAGGCCAGCGGCATCACTATCAACGCCACCAGCGGGAACTGGCATTGGCCGTTACCAGGACGATATTATCTTTCCTCCCTATTTGGTGGGCGGATTTTGTACGGTGTCTATGATAACCACACCGGCACCGATATTCCAGCCCCATCGGGTACGCCAATCTACGCCGCTAATGACGGAGTGGTGACCACAGTAAATCGAAACAAAGATTCCTCATCCTATGGTTACTACTGTACCATTAACCATGGAAATGGGTATGTCACTCTGTATGCCCATCAGTGCCAAGTGCCCATAGTCAACGAGGGAGATACCGTTAGTAAAGGACAGGTCATCGGTTATGTAGGCACCACGGGCAATAGTAGCGGAAATCATTTGCATTTTGAGCTGCGAATCAACGGCGTGCGGGGAAACGTACTCAAACTATACCCTGGCATGAACTTTACATACAAGTCCAATGGGCAGACAATTACAATCCAAGGTGGCTAAATGATTCAGTAGACCTGTAGTCTGGAATCTACTCCCCCTATAGATATAACAGTAAAGGTGAGGCCATTGGACAAATAAGTGGAGCAATGGAGGACTAAATGAAGCGAAAATTCGTGCAAATTGCAGCGTTATGCCTGTCAGCAGCCCTTTTGCTGGCCCTCGGCGGGGGAAAAGCCTCCGCCGCCCTGCTCTCCGACCCGAATGGCCGGATCATCCGGGTGGGCCTACATTACGGCACTGGGGCCATGGAGGGGCTGAATCTGCTCAACGACGTAGGCTCTGGCTTCCGCTTTGGCTATTATGACAGCGCCAACCAGTTCGTGGAGCTTAGCTCCACCCAGCAAAAGGCCATCTCCGTGGTGCCCACGGTGAACGTCTACTATGGCACCTACAATAAATATACCAGCTATCACACGGCGCTGACCTCCTCCGCCGTGGCGGTGGGGGAGTACCACCTACAGCTGCCGGGGACGTATTCCACCTTTGACGCGGCTCAGGCGGCTGCGTCCGCCTACAGCGGCGGTTTCCCGGCGTACATCGGCGGGGTGTTCTACGCTCGGATCGGCAATTATATCACAAGGGACAAGGCGGTGGCGGCCCAGAGCACGCTGGTGGCCCAGGGCGTGAGCACGGCGCTTGCGGGCACTTCCAAGTATGGCGTCAGTGTGGTGATCACCGGCACCAATACCATCCTTTTTCAATACGATGACCAGGGAAGGGGAACCGGCCTGGGCATCGAACCTGTTTCGGTCAATGGCGAAAAGTGTACCACCTTGAGCAAGGGGTGCCTGTACAACGGCGGCTTCCGCTTTGAGCGCATTAACGGCGGCAAGCTCACGGTGGTGAACATCGTGGGGTTTGAGGATTACATTGAGGGCGTGGTGGCCACCGAGATGAGCAACAGCTGGCCCATCGAGGCGCTGAAGGCCCAGGCGGTGGCGGCGCGCAGCTATGCCGTTTCTCTGGGGTCCAAGCATTCCGCCCATCACTTCGATATCTGTGACGACACACACTGTCAGGCATACACAGGTCAGACAAGCGCAGGGGCCAACACCAGGACCGCCGTGGAGCAGACCACTGGGCTGGGGGTACTCTACAACAGAAAGCCGGCTCAGTCCTTCTACTACTCCAGCAATGGCGGGGCCAGCGAGAGCGTGTCTAACGTGTGGGGGAGCAATCAGGCCAGCTATCCCTATCTGATAGGTAAGGCGGATCCCTACGAACCCACACTCAACCTAAAAAACACCTGGGAGCGTACTTTCACCAGCAGCCAGATTATCTCTAAGCTGCTGTTGGCCTATCAGGTCACTGCTCCTATCGTGTCGGCGGCGGTAACCTTTTACACCGACGTGAGCAATCCCAAGACCATCACCTTCACCGACAGCGCCGGGAAAAACTTTTCTGTCAGCGCCGCCAGAGTGTATCAGAGCCTGGGCCTGCCCTCCTTCCGTTTTGGGTTCAAAGGCGCGGGCGGGACAAGCCAGCCAGTCCCCACCACACCCTCGGTTGACGTCACCATAAACGACTCCGCCGTAGTGGATAAGCTTGCCGGACTGTACGCCATTGATGGGAAAGGGAACATCTCTGCCCTGGGTGGCGACGTATATGTTATTACTGACAGCGGCACCACCCAACTGGGGCAAAGCGTAGATCAGGGCCAGGGGCAGGGGCAGGGAGGCCAGAGCGCCGGAAATGCGTGGAGCAGTTCCGCCACGATGGTAAACGGCTCCATCACTTTCGCAGGCAGGGGCTGGGGCCACAACATCGGCTTGAGCCAGTTCGGGGCGAAAGCCATGGCCGAACAGGGGTATACTTACCTACAGATCCTGCAATTCTACTATACTGGCATTACTGTGGGATATATGTGAAAACCTCAGATTTTATTTCGACCTGCCTGCTTTGCAATTTGTTGACACGCTATAAAGCTCATGATTCAGAGAGTGCTTAAAGGTGAGGCCATTGGACAAAGTAAATTGGGTATTATGTCCTGCTTGTAATAGTAAAACGCGGACAAAGATACGGGATGATACTGTACTTGAAAATTTTCTACTCTATTGTCCAAAGTGCAAGCAGGAAACACTAATCAATGTTAAACAACTGCACATCACCGTTATCAAAGAGCCAGACGCTTAGACGCAGAGCCGATAACAAGCAGATTTTGAACTGCTGTTATCGGCTCTGTGATTTCAAAAATTCATTTTACTCAATATTTGCATCCATCAGCTCATGGGCCATAGCGCGTGTTGACGCCAAAATCAGCCGCCGCCCCTGTTCCGGGCAGGCCCGGTAAAGACCGGCGATTTTCTGGATGTCAGCCTCCGTCTGCTCGTCAGCCGGATCAAAGACGGCATCAAAGGAAACACCAAGGGCCTTTACCAATGTAGACAAGACCTCAAAAGACGGGTTTACATCCCCTTTCTCAACATTTGCTATGTGGCGGGCAGACAGGCCAGTTATCTCCGATAACTGATCCTGTGTAAACCCTCGGTCATTTCGAGCCTTTCTCAAGCGCATACCAAGGACAGATAAAACATCATTCGGCATAATTCTTCACCTCAACTGTATTGTATAGTTCTGGAAGTGTGCTTTGAATACCTCTGTACTTCCGACTACCATGCAGTATTGTTCCGATTCTTGCCGAACTTTGCAATGCTTCCGGGAAGCTGTAAAAAAACGGCAGCTTCGCGGAACGCTTTTCATGCCCAAATGCCATAGCCGCCGTTTAGGAAAGGGCTGTGGCGCTTTGCTTTATGTGATAATCCAGCTTCATATATGCTGGACAGGTGATACGTCAAAAAAAGAATAGTTATTGCAGGGGCATTTCCCACCCATATACCAGAACTATTATGGTATCCGGTCTGGAACAATCCTGCTGACACCGCTAAAAAGGCCGGGTACTCGTCAAGAGTATCCGGCCTTTTGCATTGTCGAAAACTGTCGATTGCCTACATCCAGCACAAATGCCGAGGCCCACCCCTCCGTTTCGATGCGACACCTTCCCCAGTCCCACCTACGAACGAAACGGAGGGAAACACAATGTTTGATCCCAAGAGCGACTATGCTCTGAACAAGATGGACCCGGAGGCCATCGTATATATTGATTCCAGGGGAACCCTGATCAGGCTCACTGTAGAGAACTTTGCCAGCCCGGAGGAATTTCAGCGTTGGAAGGAGTGGTCTGACGGCGACTACCACAAAATTGACAATGCGGGCGTTGCCTTTTCCAAGCGTACCTTGTCATTGCAGGGGATGTCGGAACAGATCATAGCTGTGCAATCGCCGGAGGAATATCTAATCACGCTCCAGGAGCAGCAGGAACGCGCGGAACTGCGCCGCTTGCTTATGGAGGGAGTGGATAACTGCCTGACCCAATCTCAGCGCCGCCGTCTGTGGCTGTACTGTGTGGATGGCTTGTCTGAGGAAGCGATTGCTTTAGCCGAAAACGTAAGGCAGCAAAGCATTTCCGAGTGTTTGCATCGGGCAAAGGAAAATTTGAAAAAATTTCTCACTTCGCCCCTGTGAAACCCGGAGTTTAAGGACGGTAGGTGAAGGGCACGTTTTCCCTTCACCCTTCACTCGTACATCGACAACTGAATATACGGTATTGCGGGTACAAAACCCATGCAGCAGCGGGATAGGGTGCGCCGCCAGGACGACAGCTTGTGAAAGGGGGGAAATGGACAAGCTGTACGAGCGATCAACGCAGCCCTTGTAAACTGGAGTCGCGTCCAGGACGCATTGACCTGCATGGGGGACAATGAGACTTGCTCACGCCCGTCCATAGACTTGAGACGGAACCCTGCGGCGCACGTTTTGAACGACGCTGTGGAGTTATGACAGCCGTGCCAGCGGCGGCCCATGAATAAGAAGCAATACCCCCTCTCGCCGGGGATGCGTGGCAAATACGGCGAAACTGCATCGAAACGGAAAACTACAGCCGCGCCGGGACACGGCCGCAGATGTTTGCGGCACCGCTATACCCCGGCGCGGCTGTTCCTATTCAATGGGAGGCACCTATGAAACACATTACTGCCCCTGACGCTGGGGCGCGGGAAGCACCCAATTCACTGGATGTGACCTCCACCTATCGCTTTGATGGCCGAACCTTCGTGGTTCAGCCCGTGTTCCAGGAGGCCGGGGAAACGTCCCTGGCAACGCTGCTGCTGAATCTGATGCGTACCGACGCATCATTCCAATAAATACTGCCGCATCCGTGACATTACCGGCCAGACGTGGTAAAGTAAACCCGTAAATACTGCTGTTTGGCTGCCGGAAAGGAGGCTGTGATGAAACAGTCAAAGAGCAAAAAAGGCCGCGAGGCCACGGCGTTCCTCTATGAGCGCCTTTCCCGCGACGATAATTTGGATGGGGACAGCTACAGCATCCAGAACCAAAAGAAGCTGCTCATCAAGGTTGCCAAGGAGAAAGGCTACACCAACCTTGTCCATTTTTATGACGATGGGATTTCCGGCGTCACCATGGATCGTCCTGGGTTCCAGTCCATGCTCCAGGAGATTGAGAAGGGCAAGGCTGCGGCGGTGTTCGTCAAAGACCTCTCCCGCCTGGGGCGGAACTACATTGAGGTGGGCCGTCTGACCGAGGAATTTTTCCCGGAACACGACATCCGGCTGGTGGCGGTGTCTGACGCCATCGACACCGACGAGGGTGAGAACGAGCTGGCCCCGATCAAAAACCTGTTCAACGAGTGGTATGCCCGGGATATTTCCAAGAAGCGGCGCATCAGCAACAAGATCAAGGGGAACGCCGGTGAGCCGATGGGTCCACCGCCTTATGGGTACGAGAAGGACCCGGATAACCCCAAGCGGTGGATCATTGAAGAAACCGCCGCCGCCGTTGTGAGGCGGATATACCGCATGAGCCTGGACGGGATGGGTGTGGTGCAGATTGCCGACACCCTCAGTAAAGAGAACATCCTGACCCCGCGTTTTTACTGGCAGGCCAAGGGCGTCCAGAAGGCTGGAAAACCGTCTAAATATGGTCCCTGTCATTGGTGCGGTTCTACTGTTACCAAAATTTTGGGACAGCAGGAATATTGTGGTGATGTACTCAACTTCAAGACCTACTCCAAGTCCTACAAAAACAAGCGCCGCATTGAGAATGACCGGGAGAACTGGGCCATCTTTAAGGATGTGCATGAGCCGATCATTGACCGGGCCACCTGGGAGAAGATTCAGGAAAAGCGGGGGAAAATCCGCAAGCGCCGCACCCACGAGGGGGAGCGGAATATGTTCTCCGGCCTGCTGGTCTGCGCGGACTGCGGAAACAACCTCCACTTTCATTTCAACCAGGGCAACCCGGAGATCGAGTATTTCAACTGTTCCAACTACAAGGGCAACCGGGGGACGTGTCCCTCTACCCACTATATCCGGGCCGACTTTTTGGAGCAGGTGATGCTGGCCGAGATCAGGCGGCTAACTCGCTTTGTGTGCCGCTATGAAAAGGAGTTCGCCGCCATGATGATGGGCTTCACCCAGCAGGCGGCGGAGGACGAGCGCCGGGTGATCCAAAAGGAGCTGGACGCCGCCACCGCCCGCGACAGGGAGCTTGATTCCTTATTCGAGCGTATCTACGAGGACATGGTGGCGGGACGGCTGACGGAGGAACGGTTCGCCCGGATGTCCGCCAAATACGAGGACGAGCAGAAGGAACTGCGGAGCAAGATCAAAGCCTTGCAGGAGGGCATTGAGCGCACCAGGAGCAAGGCTGTGACGGCGGATATCTTCATGTCGGCGGTCCGCAAGTACACGAGGGCCAAAAAGCTCACGCGCCGGATGCTGGATGAGTTGGTACAGTACATCGAAGTCCATCAGGCAGAAAAGATTGACGGGACATGGGTGCAGCGTCTTACCATCCATTACAACTGCATCGGAGCCATCACCATCCCCGAAGAACTGACCCTTCCCATGCCGGAGATCACCGTGAACACCCGCAAGGGCGTGTACGTCAGCTATCAGCCTGACATGAAAGCGGGGTAGGGGGCATGGCAGAACAGAAACGGGTGTGGCTCTATGGCCGGGTTGCCCATGATGACGGGATCACATTAGCAGTTCAAATGGATCTCCTACGACATTGGGCGGCAGAACACGGCTATGCCATTGTGGGTGAAACCGCCGAAACAGGCAGCGGCATCCGTCCAGACCGTCCCCGCTTTTCCGCAGTTATGCAGGCCGCTGACCAGGAATCCTCTGGACGCCTGCGGGCTTATGGAAACACTGAAAGAGTGTGGTGTTCACCTTATCTGCACCGGCGAAAATTTTATCCCCGATCTGCTTGTTACTCGCTTTTGATATAAAAAAGGCGAGTGTTCTTACAGCATCTTTCAAATGCTATAAGAACACTCGCCATGGTTGCGGGGGCCGGATTTGAACCGATGACCTTCGGGTTATGAGCTGCTGTCAGCGGTGCTGGCGGCGGCTTTTTGGCGCTTTCGGGACGTGTTTGTTCTATGGTGGGATGCTTTCCGGCCCTGTTCCCTCCATCGCTTCCACCCACTCCTTTCCCATTCTGGGTCAGAATCTGGGTCGGGTAGCGGAAAAGCAGACGAGATCGGTAAATTTTTTGACCTCATCAACTTTCTCTTACCTTGATGCGTCTAATATATGAAAATGCAAAATGGAGGGATCGCTACAATGAGATACACCGTGCAGACCTACGCGCCCCAAAGGGTCAGGGGCAGGCGCCGGAGAGGGTCGCGGACTGCGGACGTACTTCTGATGATGGTTATGATCGGTCTGTCCCTGATGGCCTTATCTGCGGGGGCGTGGGCCCTCGTGTCGTGGCGGGCAGAGGCTGCTCCCACAGTGGAAAACGGCGCGGCAGAATTGGTCGGTGGGCCGGCAGCGGAGATGAAATCGGATGGTGTGTTGGCCCCAAATACTGACGAAGTGCCGTCGATGAATCCCCCGGTATCTACACAGGACCAGACCACCCCTATATTATCCGGAACCTATGACTATTCCAAGCCTGTCCCGTCCTCAAACCTGGTAGACCTCACGTATTTTGACGATGCCGTATTCATCGGCGACTCCCGGACGGAGGGGCTGTTTCTCAACACCAGCCTGTCCAACGCCACATCCTTTGCCCATATGGGATTGATGGTGGACACCGTTTTTACCAGGCCGCTGTTCAACGTCAACGGGGAAAAGGTTCCTGTGATCGATGCGATGAAAAAAGCGGAGTTCGCCAAGGTATACATCATGTTGGGAATCAATGAAACCGGCTGGGCATACAGCTCGATATTTATCCAAAAATATGGGGCGATCATTGACGCGATTCGTGAGATCAACCCAGACGCCTTGATTTATGTCCAGTCCATCATGCCCGTGTCCCAAAAGGTTTCCAGCACCCACAGCTATGTAAAGAACCCTAAGATCACCGAATATAACCAGCTTTTGTTGCAGTTGGCGGAAGAAAAACAGGTCTATTACATCGACACCGCCAGCGCGGTGGCTGGTGAGGACGGGAGCCTCCCGGATGACGCCGCCCCGGACGGCATCCATCTGGTGCGCTCCTACTGCCAGCGGTGGCTGGACTACCTGATGGCTCATACTGTTGTTTAATGAGGAAGGAATGGTTACACAAATGAAAAATATGTTAGTGGTGCTGTTGACCGCTGCACTTATCCTAATGTCCGCCTGCTCTACCCAGGACAAAGGGGATTTGAGTGTTGACCTGGACGCAGCGGCGGAGGAGCTTTTGGGAAGCGGCGTGTTTGAGGAGACGTTTACTCAGGCTGATGAAGAAATCGCAAAAAAACTATACGGCATCGAAAATGCGGTATCATTCCGGCTATATGCAGGCAGCGGGGCCACAGCATCGGAACTGGCTCTGCTGGAATTCGGGTCGGAGGAGGACGCGAAAGCGGCCCTTGCGCTGGCCCAGGAGCGGGTGGCCTCGCAAAAAGAGAGCTTTGCCTCCTACCTCCCAGGGGAGGTCAAAAAGCTGGAGGACGCTGTTGTTGAACAGCATGGGCGGTATGTGGTAGTATGTATCTCGGCGGGGGACTCGGGCCAGATTCTCTCCAAATACTTCACGGCAGGTGACTGACGGATGAAACGGGCTCAGGAACTCGTTCTTCTCATTGAAACCGAACAGGAGCGGTTCTACCGGATCGCGTATTCCTATGTAAAAAACAGGGAGGACGCGCTGGATATTGTCCACAACGCCATTGTGAAGGCGCTTCAGTCCTATACCGGCCTGCGCCGCCCGGAGTATGCCCAGACCTGGTTTTGTCGCATCCTGATCAATGAGAGCATCTCGTTTCTGCGTAAAAACCGCCGCTTTGTTCCGTTGGAGGAAGTACAGGAGACGTCAGATGATATGCAGCCGGCGCAGGAGACATATCTTGACCTGTACGCGGCTCTTGACAAGCTGCCGCCGGAGTTGAAAACCGTGGTGATCCTCCGCTTCTTCGAGGATATGAAGCTGGACGAGATCGCGGAAGTCCTGTCGGCTAACCTGAGTACGGTAAAGTCCCGGCTGTACCGCGCGCTGAAGCTGTTGAAGCTGGATATGGAGGTGTTGGACGATGGTAGATCGTAAAGGGTATGAGCAAATACAAATTCCTGAGGAGTTGAACGAAGTCGTGCAGGGAGCAATCGCTGAAGGCTTGTCCAGCCATCGCAGGCATGGCGGCCTGTTTATTTTGAAGCGGGCCGGTTCCATTGCCGCTGTGTTGATGTTGTGCATGGTCTCTCTGCTGAACCTGTCCCCTGTCTTTGCGTCAGCGGCCTGTGAGCTGCCGGTGGTTGGTGAGCTGTGCCGTGTGCTGCTGTTCCGGGAGTATCACACTCAAGACAACATCAAATATATTGACGCTGAAATTCCACAAATCGAAAACACCGGAAAAACGGAGCTGGAAATGCGGGTAAACCTGGAAATACAGGAAGCGATCAATGCCTGCTTGCAGGAAAGTGAAGCGAGATCGCAGGAATACTTTGAAGCTTTTGTGGCGACGGGCGGAGATCCGAAACAATTTACTCCGCTGGGCATCACTGTGGATTATGAGGTCAAGCACATCAGCCCCCAATATGTTTCTTTCGTCGTGCGGCAGCATGAGACTGCATTCAGTGCGTATAACCAGTATTTTTACTACAATCTGGATTTGGAGACTGGCCGGCAGCTGACGCTGCGGGACTGGCTCGGGAACGATTACCGGCAGATCGCGGCGGAAAGTATGGAGGAGACCATTGCGGACTGGAGCCGGGAACAGCGCTCACTGCTGTGGGATGACCTGTCCGTCATCGACCTCATTTCCGAAAACACGGATTTTTATCTGAACGAGAACGGGCAGGCCGTGGTGGTGATCGGCAAATACGAAGCGGCGTGCGGTTCAGCGGGGCAGCTGGAATTTGTAATTGAACCCAACGGATAGGCCGGCACCGTTGCCGTCCGCCGACCGAATGGAGGGGAGTCCTTTCAATATTTGGGGAGGAACTATATCAACAAGACGCATAACAGCAAGAAAAAGGCCTTTTCAAAAAATGTGAACACTCCGGAAAAATTCAAATTTTGAAAAGTGTCGAAGGAAAAATCTACGCCGCTGTAATCATGAGACACTTTCCATCCAGAGAACAAAGTTCCCAAAATGTTTCGGAGAAATAGAAAATGGTCGATAATTTTCCAGCAGGGTTTTCTCTGCCAATAGCCGTAGATTTCATCCTGAGCCACAGCCTGAAAACAGGAAGCCCCGTGTCACCTCTTGGGAGGCGGTTTGTGCCCCTCCTGCGGGCCGGGTGGCGTCCGTACACCTCCGAAGGCTTGAAACGCAGTGTTGGGGCGTTTGTGGGCGATTCTGCGGAGGAACAGTTCTGCTCCTGAAATTTCGGAACAGTAACGCAGAGGATGACGCAGGGAGGCTGGGCAATACCGCCCAGCCTCCCTGCGGTGTGTCTGAACACCAGTTAGAAAATTCCCTGGAGTGGTTGCGTTCAGTGAATGCTCAAGACAAGGGCAGCCCAGAGAGGTGGATTGAAAGTCGAAAGGCAAAAGCGGGATAAATTTCAGCCACATCTGCCCGCAGTGCGGACAGTCACTTTGCGGGCCCAAAGAAGCGCCGGGTAAGGGCAGTGCAGAAACGCTCCGTTGGGGCGAATGCCCACCCATTTGGGTGGGGCAAGCATCGCGTCCGGCTATACGCCGTCCGCACTCGCCAGGGCCTTGCCCCGGCACCCCCTGCCCCTAAAGGGGAGAAAAAGTGCAGTGCAGAGAGAGGGACAACGGGCAAAATCTGCGCCGCAGTAAACAAGAAGGGCACTCATCGGGTCAAAAATCATCGGCGTCAATAAGTGCCGTTGTGCGAGGTTGCAAATTGCACCACTGTCTTCAAAGAAAAGGGTTGCCAGCGCAGACGAAAAAATATGTGTCTGTATTGATAACAATGGCGATTGGGGGTGGCTATTCCCAGCAAGGTGTGGTATGGTACGTCGTTGCGAAAGGAGGCGATGCCGAATGGCAAAACGGAGAGCCAACGGAGAAGGAAATATCCGCAAACGTAGCGACGGCCGCTGGGAGGGGCGGTATACGGCAGGCCGCGACCCGAACACTGGCAAAACGGTTTACAAAAACGTCCTCGCCAAAACCCAGAAGGACTGTAAGGAGAAGTTGAAGCGGGCCATCGAGGAAAACGCCAAAGTGGATACCATCCAGGCAGAGCAGTACACCGTAGGCCAGTGGATGGATGTGTGGTTCGAGAACTGCGCCAAAATCAAAGTGAGGCCCTCGTCCCACAAAACCTACCGGGGCTACATCGACAACCACATCAAGCCCAGTATTGGGAAAATTCCGCTGAGAAAATTGTCCTCTCTGGATCTACAGAAGCTCTACAAAAAGCTACTGAGCGGTGGCAGGGTGGAGCGGATCGAGTCCAAAAAGCAGCCAAAAGGTCTCAGCGCCAAAACGGTGCGGAACATCAACCAGGTGATCTCCTCCGCCATGGATTTTGCCATCGACCAAAAGCTGATCACCACCAACCCCACGAACGGCTGTGCCCTACCCAAACTTGAGCACCGGGAGATGAAAACCCTCCCCGCCGAACAGTTGGCATCCTTCCTCCACGAAGCAAAGGAGAGCGGCGTATACGAGCTGTACTATATCGAACTGGCCACGGGACTGCGCCGGGGCGAGTTGCTGGGCCTCAAATGGGAGGACATCGACCTGGAGGGTGGTACGATCCAAGTGCGCCGCCAGATTGCCCGGATCGATGGCGAGGTGGTGGAGGCTCCGCTCAAGACGAAAAACTCCTACCGCAATGTGTCCATTGGACAGGATGCGGTGGAAATCCTCAAAGAACAGCAGAGAAAAACCAACAGTGAATACGTGTTCCCATCCCCCACGGGCGGCCCCATCTCGCCGGACAGCGTACTCCATATGCTCCACCGGGTGCTGAAGCGGGCGGGACTTCCGAAAATCCGCTTTCACGATATGAGACATACGTTCGCAACTGTGGCTCTGCAAAACGGAGTGGATATCAAGACGGTCTCCGGGATGCTGGGCCACTACAGCGCCGGGTTTACGCTGGACACCTACGCCCACGTTACCACCCAGGCACAGCGTCAGGCGGCGAATACCATGGCGAATATCCTCTCCGGTGCTGTTGAGAACTAATGAGACATTTCCCCGTCTGGGTCAAAACCTGGGTCTGACGGAAAACAAAAATTTTTACTACACGAAAAAGTGAACAGAATCAAAGAAAATCCTCTGATTTCCACGGAAATCAGAGGATTTGTGGTTGCGGGGGCCGGATTTGAACCGACGACCTTCGGGTTATGAGCTGCGGCCAGCGATGCTGGCGGCGGCTTTTTGGCGCTTTCGGGGCATATTCGCTCCAGAAAAGGATGCTTTCCGACACTGCTATCTCCACTGTTTCCGCCCGCTCTTTTCCTATTCTGGGTCTGAATCTGGGTCGGCAGCAAGTGAAATGTGCCGTGATAGAGCCGGTAGGATACGCCACAAAAATAGAGTATGGCAAATATCTATATTGCAGAAAGAGACTATTTTTGCTATAATTATAAAAAGAGAGAGGGATGATCTAATAATGTTTCCAACATCCATTCCCGATTTGCGAGAGGCAATTAAAAATGATCCTGCATTTACAGGCTGGAATTTTCGGGAAAATGAGACAATCCCGGCCACAGAGGCAGGTACTTATATCGCAAGTAGGACCTTTTCAATCTGGGAAACACCGGACAGCGAAGAAATGATTGTATCGTTGATCAACGTGACGCTAACCGGAAGTGAGCGGGGAAAACCGCAGATGCGGGTTGACACAAAAATGGCGCGGCAGGCATATTGGTATGCCCGGAGGATGAATCTTCGCTTTTTTTGCTTTGCCTGTTGCGTTGATTCCCAACGGGATTGGAAGTTTTCCAATGGCATCAACCCGGTAGAGTATATCGTTTCCATAGAAAGCAAAATGGCTGGAGGCAGATATGATATCCGCAGTATGTATGATATACTGTCAACAAAAAATGGCCAGGAGTTTTTCCGCGTGGAGGAGGGGCAGCACAACTGCGCGAATTTGAAACAAGGAGCTTTCATCTCTGTTTGTGGAGATGACGGTGCGTTTACAGGAGAGCGGCTACGGGATTATCTTCTGCATTTTGACTCCCGGCCCTATATGGCGGATGCGCAGGAAGGCCACCGCCCAGTCTACACCCCTTCGGCGCTTTACCGGGAACCTGATCCAGAGCCGTTGGCGCTGCCGTGGAATTTGCTGGTTCATGGTGCGCCAGGCACGGGGAAAAGCTTTTTCCTGAACCAAAAGGTGGATGAGTTTGAGAAGAACTGCCCTGTGGAAATGCGACGGGTGACTTTTTATGAGGACTACTCCTATGGCCAATTTGTCGGGGAATATATGCCGGTTCCGAACGAAACTGCAGCAGAAACAGTAGATATCCAGTGCCCTGGCGGCCCCATTACGGGGAATGTTACAGGCGAACGCATTACATACCGTTTTTCACCGGGACCGCTTGCGGAGACACTGGCCAAATGCTTTGCCGCGAAGTTGAATGCCGAGGACACGAAGTTTGTTTTGATTGTGGAGGAACTAAACCGCGCCAATGCTGCCAGCATATTTGGGGATATCTTTCAGCTGCTGGATCGTGAAAAGGGCGTGAGCATCTATGAAATAACGCCGCGGGCGGATTTGTCCCGGTATTTGTACGAAGCGGTTGCAGGCCAGTTGAAGGATGAGACGATACAGCTGAGCGAAGCCGCCTTTTCCAAACTGCGGCTGCCAGACAATTTCTATCTGTGGGCAACCATGAATGGGGCGGATCAAGGCGTGTTCCCGTTGGATTCCGCTTTCAAGCGGCGCTGGTCCTATCTCTATCGGGACATATATGAGGTGGCCCCAGCGTGTGCATTCCGGCCCTGGATCTGTCTGCCGCTTCTGGATGCTTCCTCCGGGCAGCTTTCGGCAGCCCGGGTGAGCTGGGATCCATTCCGCACTGCAATCAACGAGAGGATATTGGACGCGGGGTTTGCGGAAGACCGGTGTGTGGGGTACTGGTTTTTCAGCGAAGAGGAGCTGGGGGCCATTGAAGCCTATACAAAGGCGGCAGTTGAAAACAAAAACGGAGACGGGCAAACTGACTTGTCCTCACTGCCGAACCCCCTGGTGGACAAGCTGTTTGCCTATTTGATACAGGATGTCTTCCGGAATGTGCCCGCCAGCTTTTTCTCTGATGGGATAAACGGGTTGTCTCAGGTTCGTCGGGCGCTGAAGCAACTGGAGATCGACGGCAGGACTGTTGGGATGCAGGATATCGTCCAGCTCCCGGCGAGTACCTATGTGGCAACCCCATCCACAGAAGTGGCAAAAGTGTAATCTGCGGTGAAGAACATGGCAGAGGTCAGAATCATATTTATCAGGGAGCTCACCCAATGGACGGAACTCCCCAGTGAACTGCCTGAGGCGCTGAAGACCGAATTGGTTGCACAAGGTTTTTTTGTTGGCACATCATTTTGTTTTGTGGGGCTCTATTACAGTGCCCGGGAGGACGTGGTGATTGCGGGGGTTCCCAAGTACCGCCGTATCCCAGATACGCCACAGGAAAAGAGTGCGGCTTTGGAGGAACTCAGCCTTATTTGCCAGCTTGCAGCCCGGGCCAAACGTGTACTGCCGTCATCTCCAATTTTTGATGACTTGTTTCAGCCATTTGTTTCGCGTGGATCGTTTTGCGATACAAATCCTTATGAGCTTGCGGTCTTTTTGATGCAGGACTACGTTGAAAACGGTCTATATATGGAACGAACCCGCCGGCTCAGGACAGATGGGATCGGGCACCGGAGTTGGAGCCGGACGCTACAGCGCGTGAGACCGGTCTTTGACAGAGAACCGTTATATGTGAAGACAGTGACGGTGCAGAGCCGGCGATCCTATTCTGAGATAATTACTCCGCTGCATGCCTATGCAGTCCGCCAATGCGCCAAACTGCTTCAGCCCTTAGGGCTGTTCGGGCAACTCCTTCTTCCCGATGCTGCAGACATGATTGAGCCAAGGGAAAATCTGGGTCAATATATTCCATGCTTGAACGCAACGATGAGTCGAACCTTTTCGGAGCGCGAATTGCGCCTTCTGCGGGCACTTCGGACTTGGTGCGGCTTGGGCCCATACCACCGCGCCCGCTTTGGGGTTACTGCCTTTGAGCGGTTTTGGGAGTACGCAGCAAAGGAATATTTCGGAAATATTGTGCAGACAGGTTCAGGTTCTCCCAATTACTATAGGCTGACAGATTCAGGGCAATATGAACGTTTTAGTGGGACAGGACAGGCTATTCCCGATATTCTGTATGCCGGAATGTTGCAAAGCGGGAATTGTGGATTGGCTATTTTCGATGCAAAATATTACACTCCACATTGGGACTGGAAGATGAACCATGTTTATGGCGCACCAGCCAACTCAGACATTGCAAAGCAGATACAGTATTTCCACAGTCTAAGGCAGCGCTATCCAGGAGAGGCAGTACAGTTTGGAAACGCATTCCTGTTACCATGTCCGCTGAAGAATCAAATGTATCAATATGTCGGATATGCCACGGAAAGCGATGAGCAATGTCAGGAAATTTTGAGCTTTTTCCCTGACCTTGGGCCTATAAGACCCAACCGTGATTTGGTACTGTTCTATTTGGTTGATCCGGAACGTTTGTGGAAAGCCTGCCTGCAGGGCGAACACATCTCGTCGGAAGAAATATTTGAAGAATTTATTGGCCGGTTCAATGATGAGAGGAAGCAGTCATAAGGCCGCTCCCTCTCATCATCGCTTTTGCATTTCAATAATTTTTGACAATCATATGTGTTGCGGCAGATTGAAAGCGGTTTCGAATGTTGACAGCATAGCGTTTTTCATACCGGCCTTGAATGAACGGGGCATACAACTCCTCTGTGAGTGGAGTGGCCCCGATCACCATCAAAGCGGGACACGCCAAATTGCGAAAGTCAGCAGCAAGCTGTCTGTGAGTAACCTCATTAAAGCCATCCATCATGTCAATATTTCCATAATCATTAAAAATACAGTCGTAAGGGGGGTCAAGGAACATAAAATCTGTCGGCTGGGCCATTGCAAAAAGCTGACGGTAATCTGAGTGGAGGACTGTAGCCCGCTGAAGAAGATTGCTGTGCTCCTGGCTAATAACTGCGGTGTTAAAACGGCGGTATCGGCCAAAGGGGACGTTATATTCTCCGCTGCTGTTAAAACGAAGCATCCCCGAATAAGCGGTCTTGTTAATAAAAAAATACAAAACTCCATCTAAGTATTGGCCGGTAGGATGATTATACTGCTGCCGCAAGGAATAGTACAACGCCTCATTTCGATTCTCACACCGCTCATCCGGATGAAGGCGTTTCAACTCCTCAAATGCAGCTTGATTTTCCTCGTATTTCCGCTGTAGAGCGTCAAGCTGTTCGCGCATGAGAGAATATTGATTCCTAAGTTGAGTATAAAAGGTTATTAGCTTTTCGTTAACGTCCCCGATAACAGCC
>CATONV010000040.1 GCA_951801655.1 uncultured Oscillospiraceae bacterium
GCCACCCCCGCGCCGAAGGTGGTGTAGTTGCTCTGAATCCAGGACACCATATTGCCCTCAGCGTCAGCGGTACACAGGTAGATGGTGCCGCCGCAGGAGGGGTCCCCCGCCTCCGGGGTGAGGGCCTTGTCGGTAATCAGGGCCCGGCGGCGGGCGGCGTACTCCTCCGACAGCATATCGGCCACCCTGGTTTTCATGTACCGGGGGTCGGCCACATAGGTCTTGGTGTCGGCAAAGGCCAGCTTGATGGCTTCCATGATCTTGTGGTAAGTGTCGGCACTCTCCCGGTCCGGGGACAGCTCCAGGCCGTTGAGAATGTTCAGCGCCATGAGAACGGTAATCCCGTGGCCGTTGGGGGGAATCTCACACACGGTGTAGCCCCGGTAGTCGGCGGTGATGGGCTCCACCCACTCGGGGCGGTAATTGCGGAAGTCGTCCTCGGCAAAGCAGCCCCCGGTCTCCCGGCTGAAGGCTACGACTTTTTCCATGAGTCTCCCCCGGTAGTAGCTCTCGCAGTCGGTGGCGGCCAGCTCCTCCAGGGTGGCGGCGTACTCCTCCCACCGGAACAGGTCGCCGGCGGCGTAGGGGGAGCCGTCCTCCTTCATGAAGGACCGCCACCAGTAGGCGTGGGGGGCGGGGTTCTCCTCCATGGCCTTTTGGATGCGCCGGCTGTCCCTGGCCCACTGATGGGCCACGTTCACCGGCACGGGCGCCCCCTGCCGGGCATAGCGAACAGCGGGGGCGAAGAGCTCTGTCAGCGGCTTGGATCCGAAGCGGCGATTCAGCTCCGCCCACCCGGCTGGGGCGCCGGGGACCATGGTGGGCAGCCAGCCCGCCTTGGGCATCTCTGTAAAGCCCAATTCCCTTACCGTATTTGCACTGAGGGCCGCCGGGGCCACGCCGCTGGCGTTGAGGCCGTAGAGTCTCTTCTCCTTCTCCACCCACACCAGGGCGAAGGCGTCGGAACCCAGGCCGTTGCCGGTGGGCTCAAAGAGAGGCATTCCTGCTGCCATGGCTACGGCGGCGTCCATGGCGTTTCCGCCCGATTTCAGCACCTCCAGCCCCACCTGGGCCCCCAGGGGCACCGAGGTGCAGGCCATGCCGTTTTTCGCAAAAACCACATTTCTTCGGGAGGGGTATGTATACTTGCAGGGGTCGTACTGGGGCATTTGAGTCAGCTCCTTTTATTTTTCTGATGGAGTCATTATACAAAATCTTTGGTAAAAAGGCAACAAAAGAGACGGCACACCTAACCAGTGCGCCGTCCCTTCTTTCCGCAATTTTTTATCATTTCTCTTCTTTACTGCGCTCAGAAAATAGGATAGATTCTCCATCACTGTACATCTCGTAGGACCAAACATATCGGAAGTTGGAAACACGAAACAGACCGCGCAAATTTTTTTCCTTCATCTCGGAGACCAATGTCTCATATGCCGGTAACCCAGACGCACCGGAATCACTTATGGCATCCTGTATTGTGCTTCCAAAATTATCCAGCCATGCCATCCCTTCGCCCATGTTAACAGGCACAGTCTCTTTTTCTGCCTCCGCAAAATGGATGGCCCTCATTTTGTAATGCAGGCCGCCGTCTTCCGATTCTTCCATATAGTCCATCACTTCATTCAGCATCTGAATAGCTTCTTTCGACCAATCTCCGCAAAGTTTTCCGCTGACATCATAGTCACCCGGGCCAAAATCTTCCTTAACAGCAAACCGACTCCCATCGCTTGTAACTTTGTAATAATTCGTATACCATTCGTCCGGTTCGCCCTCATACTCCTCGTCCACCGAAAATTTGATTGCGGTCCCTTCGGATTTCATGCTGTCCAACAGCCGCTGGTGAACGGCTTTGTCAAAATCGATGCGTTTTTCCAGCGGGATCCAGCCGCCGTCTATCAGTTCCTCACTATCTCCATTTGCAGAAAAATCAACCAGCTCATCAAACCGAATTCCATCAGAATTTCCATCAAGTTCTATAACATCGCCGCTTTTTGAAAATGTGGCCGTATCAAAAAAATCCGCATACTCACACCAAGCCCACCACCAGCCATTCATTGCGGTGTTGAGGTCGTGGATGGCTTGCTCTGTCCACTTCCCTTCCAGCTCTATCACAATTTTCCAATCCAGCATCATCGACATTTTATAAGTCCTCCTTCTATTTATTAAATAGGGATCACTTTAAAAATGATAGCACACTTGTTTGGCCTTGTAAAGTATGCTGTCTGCATAGGATTTACATAATAAGGGACGCACCCGGCGGTACGTCCCTTGTCAAGCTTTTCTATTACAATCCCTGGGCAATCATAGCCTCGGAAATCTTCTTGAAGGCGGCAATGTCGTTGCCGGCGATGAGGTCGTCCCCCAGGCCGTACTCCTTGGCCGCAGCGGCGGAGGCGTCGTAGATGGAGCCCATGATCTGACGGAGCTTGTCGTCCACCTCGGCCCGGGTCCAGTTGTAGCGGATGGAGTTCTGGGCCATCTCCAGGGCGGACACCGCCACGCCGCCGGAACCGGACGCCTTGGCCCCGGCGGTGAGAATCTTGGGACTGAGGCGCAGCAGCTTCATGGCCTCGCTGGTGGCGGGCATGTTGGCCCCCTCCACGTAGTAACGCACGTCGTTGGCCAGGATGCAGATGGCGTCCTCCACGTCCAGCTCGTTCTGGGTAGCGCAGGGGATCACGATATCGGTTTTTACCTCCCAGGGCTTCTTGCCCGGGAAGAACTCCACCCCGAACTTTCCAGCGTAGGCGGACACCCGGTCAGAGCCGCCGGCCCGCATCTCCAGCAGGAAGTCCAGTTTCTCCCGGGTAGCAACGCCGTCGGGGTCATAGACGTAGCCGTCGGGACCGGAGAGGGTGACCACCTTGGCCCCCAGCTCGGCCGCCTTGCGGCACACGCCCCAGCTCATGTTTCCAAAGCCAGATACCGCGATGGTCTTACCTTTCAGGCTGTCCCCCTGGCTGGCCACCATCCGGTCCAGGAAGTACACCGTACCGGACCCGGCGGCCTCCAGGCGGACCTTGCTGCCGCCGTAGGTGAGGCCCTTGCCTGTCAGGGCGGAGCTCTCCGCCTTGCCCAGCAGGCGCTTGTACTGACCGTAGAGGTAGCCGATCTCCTTGGCGCCCACGCCGATGTCCCCGGCGGGAATGTCGGTGTCCGCACCGATGTAGCGGTACAGGGCGTTCATAAAGGACTGGCAGAAGCGCATAATCTCCCGATTGCTCTTCCCTCTGGGGTCGAAGTCGGCCCCGCCGGAGGCCCCGCCGATGGGCAGGCCGGTGAGGGCGTTCTTGTAGGTCTGCTCAAAGCCCAGGAATTTCACCACGCTGGCGTTCACCGAGGGGTGGAATCGCAGGCCCCCCTTGTAGGGGCCGATGGCGCTGTTAAACTGCACCCGATATCCGTGGTTGGTGTGGGCACTGCCCTGATCGTCCACCCAGGGCACCAGAAAGGTAACCATCCTCTCGGGCTCCACCATGCGGGTGAGCAGGTCCAGCTTTTCATAGCGGGGGTCATCCAGAGCGGGGTCGATCATCTCCAGCCAGGTCTGCACCGACTGGAGGTACTCCCCCTCGCCTGGATATTTTTGACGAAGCCTCTCTAATACACGGGCCGCGTAGTTATTCATAGGGGTCCCTCCTTACACCAGGCCATAGGCCAGCATAGAGTCGGCCACTTTCAAAAAGCCGGCGATGTTGGCCCCTGCCACCAGGTTGCCCGCCATGCCGAACTGCTCGGCGGCCCGGGCGGCGTTGTGGTACAGGTCGGTCATGATGGTCTTCAGCCGGTCGTCCACCTCCTGGAAGGTCCAGGAGAAGCGCATGGAGTTCTGGCTCATCTCCAGAGCGGACACCGCCACGCCGCCGGCGTTGGCTGCCTTGGAGGGAGCAAAGAGAACGCCGGCCTCCTGGAGGGCGTCCATGGCCTCGGGGGTGGATGGCATGTTGGCCCCCTCCACCACGGCGAAGCAGCCGTTCTTCATCAGGGCCTTGGCCCCCTCCAGGGGCAGCTCGTTCTGGGTTGCGCAGGGCAGGGCAATGTCACAGGGGACATTCCAGATGTTGACACAGCCCTCGTGGAACTCCGCGCCCGCCTTGCGGGCGGCGTACTCCTTGATGCGGGCCCTCTCCACCTCCTTGATCTGCTTCATCAGCTCCAGATCAATGCCGTCCTTGTCATAGATATAGCCGTTGGAGTCGGACATGGCCACCACCTTGCCTCCCAGCTGGGTGGCCTTGTCGCAGGCGTAGATGGCCACGTTGCCCGAGCCGGACACCACCACGGTGGAGCCCTCAAAGCCCTTGCCGTTGTCCTTGAGCAGACAGTCGGCCAGGTAGCACAGGCCGTAGCCGGTGGCCTCCTTCCGGGCCAGGGAGCCGCCGTAGGTGAGGCCCTTGCCGGTGAGTACGCCGGTGAACTCGTTGCGCAGCCGCTTATACTGGCCAAACAGGTAGCCGATCTCCCGGGCGCCTACGCCGATGTCGCCGGCGGGCACGTCGGTGTCAGGGCCGATATACTTGAACAGCTCATTCATGAAGGATTGGCAGAAGCGCATCACCTCGGCCTCGGACTTGCCCTTGGGGTCAAAGTCGGAGCCGCCCTTGCCGCCACCGATGGGCAGGCCGGTGAGGCTGTTTTTAAAGGTCTGCTCAAAGCCAAGGAACTTGATGATACTCTCATTCACCGAGGGGTGGAACCGCAGTCCGCCCTTGTAGGGGCCGATGGCGCTGTTGAACTGGATGCGGTAGCCCCGGTTAACATGAATATTGCCCTGATCGTCCTCCCAGGGCACGCGGAATTTGATGGTCCTCTCGGGCTCCACCAGGCAGTCCATAACGCCTTCGCGAATCAGCTCGGGCCGGGCATTGGCCACAGGGGCCAGAGAGGTGAGCACCTCACGTACTGCCTGGTGAAATTCCTTTTCGCCGGGGTCGCGCTGAACAACCCTCTCCATCAAACCGTTTAAATACTCATTCTGAATGCTCATAGTCTGTTCCTCCCGAAAGTTGTTTTGTCGAATCCTGCTTCGACCCTCTCCTGCTTGGGGTGCTATCACCTTACCACGTCTTTTTTTGCAAGTCAACCGTTATTCGCCTTCATTTTTCAGATTTGTTTAATTCATTAAAGTATTAGTGCGCCGAAGAAATACTTTCGTCGTTTTGACGTGGATTTTTCCCCTCCTCTTACTTCACGACCTCCATCTGATTTCGGCGTCCCCTTCGAACAGGCTGAATAAAAAAGGACGGCAGCGGGTCTGACAGGGGCTGTCCCCTGTTGATTTTTTTTAAGGGGCACATTATAATGTAGGAGAAAACCCGCCTGAAAGGCGGTGGGAACAGGTGAAAAAATATGGCTATCATTGGCATTGATCTGGGCACCACCAACAGCCTGGCCGCTGTGTGGCGCAACGGGAAAAGTGAGCTGATCCCCAACAGCCTGGGGGAATATTTAACGCCCAGCGTGGTCAGCGTGGACGACGACGGGTCTATTCTGGTGGGGGCGGCGGCCCGTGACCGACTGATCTCCCACCCGGAGCACACCGCCGCCGGCTTCAAACGGGCCATGGGCACCAGCCGCCGGTATGAGCTTGGGGGCCGATTCTTCACGGCGGAGGACCTGTCCTCTCTGGTGCTGCGCCGGCTGCGGGAGGATGCAGAGGCCTATCTGGGCGAGGTGGTGAAGGAGGCGGTGGTCAGTGTGCCCGCCTACTTCGCGGAATCCCAGCGTGCCGCCACCAAGCGGGCGGGGGCGCTGGCCGGCCTGACGGTGGAGAGGCTGGTGAACGAGCCCTCCGCCGCTGCGGTGGCCGGCCACATCGGCGAGGGAGACGAAGACAAGGTCTGCCTGGTGTTCGATTTCGGCGGTGGTACGCTGGACGTGTCTCTGGTAGAGAGATTCGACAACGTGGTCAGCGTTACAGCCGTCAGCGGAGACAACTTTCTGGGGGGGCGGGACTTTGACGAGCTCATTGTCCGCGGTTTCTGCCAGGACTGCGGGCTCGCCTTCGACGCTCTGTCCCTCCAGCGGCAGGAGACCCTGCGTCGTCAGGCCGAGACCTGCAAAATTGCCCTCACCGCTCAGGAACCGGTGATTATGGCAGTGTCTGACGAGGAAATATCCGCTTCCCTGGCCCTCACCCACGAGTGGGTCATCCGCAAATGCGGTTCCCTGTTCCAGCGGATGCTGGCCCCGGTGCGCAAGGTGTTTATGGACGCCGGCGTAGGGGCGGAGGAGTTGGACGAACTGGTAATGGTGGGGGGATCCAGTCACATGCCGTCGGTACGCCGGTATATCGCCAGGGCGCTGGGCCGAGAGCCTGCCTCCGGAACCCGGCCGGATACCGCCATTGCCGTGGGTGCGGGCATCTGCTCCGGGATGAAGGCCCGGGCCGGCAATCTACGGGAGCTGGTCCTCACTGACGTGTGCCCCTTCACGCTGGGCATCAATGTCATCAATGAGGCCCAACCGGACAAGGCCCTCATGTCCCCCATCATCGAACGCAACAGCGTACTGCCCACCAGCAAGGAGGGTACCTATTATACCGCCCGGGACAACCAGCGGATTATCGACGTTAAGGTATACCAGGGGGAACAGCGTTACTGCGACGACAACACCTATTTGGGCCACCTGGAGGTCGCTGTCCCCCCCGGGCCCCGGGGGCAGCAGTACGTCCGGGTGCGCTTTACCTACGACATCAACGGCCTGCTGGAGGTGGACGTGGCGGGCAAGGACGGCCAGAGAGCCCGGCTGGTCCTCCAGGACTCCGGCATGACCGAGGCGGAGGTGGAGACACGCCTGAAGGAACTGGAGAGTCTGAAGCTGCACCCCAGAGAACAGGAGGGGCCCCGCACTCTCATTGCCCGGGGAGAAAGGCTATACGCCATGACGGTGGGACAGATGCGGGACCAGGTTGCGGCTATGCTGGACTGGTATCAGCTACAACTGTCCACACAGGAGAGCATACGGGTGGCCAAGGCCAGCCGCAGGGCGGCCGCCTTCTTCGACCAGGCGGAGGCCTACATCGGTTTGGGCGACCTTTCCCCCCTGGACCTGGATCCGCTGGATGACGAGGAGGAGGAGCCATGAGCTGGCCTTGGAATCAGCTGGGGCTGCCCGGTCCTGCCGGCCTTCCCGAGATCCGTCACGCCTACGCCGAGAAGCTGAAGACCACCCACCCGGAGGAGGACCCGGAGGGCTTTCAGCGCCTCCACTCCGCCTATCAGCTGGCCAGCCGTATGGCCCGGCAGCACAAGCGTGCCTCCCGGGCTCCCGAGCCCCGGGAGGACCTCCCACCCCCTCCGGAGTCTCCGCAGCCCCGGACGGAGGACTTCAGCTTTGACGAACTCCTGGAGGATGCAGAAGAGGACCCGCGCCCCCCTCATCATGAGGATGAGGATTTTGACTTTGATCGACTGCTCCGGGATGCGCAGGCGCCTCTCCCTTCTCCCCGGGAGGAGGATTTCGACTTCGACCGTCTTTTTGCTGAAGGAGAGGCGGAGCGTGCGGAGGAGCGCCGCCGCCGGGGCCAGGAGAGGCACAGAGGGCAGCAGCGCCAGGAGGAGATAACCTTTCGCCAGGAGGAGGACCACTGGCGAAACACCGAGGCCATTCTGCACACTATTGAAACGCTGTACAATGCCCGGGCATCCGGGGAAGAGTGGCGAAAATTTTTTCAAAATCCTCTCTTTCAGCAGAACAAAGGGAGCATGGACCTGATTTTTGGCCTGGAGGACTTTGTTAGCACCAGGCAGCTAACCCAGGAAGCGAAGCTTGCCCTGTTCCTGGCCTACAGTTTTGACAAGAGGGTGGCCCGCCCTGCACTGCGGCCCCTGTACCAGATGCTCCTTCCCGCATGGAGGGAGAAGAACGGGGAGAAAAACCATGAGCGGTTTGTCGCTATCTTAGGCGTGATTTTAGGCGTTGCTGCCCCCTTTGTCCTCGTTCCCCTTCTGGACCTGGGGCTGATTCCCGCCCTTTTCATCAGCTTGAGTCTGGTCTGGATTATCTGGGTGGTCCGTAAGGCCATCAAAACCGGCAGCCTGGAGCGCCGTACCAGAGGCCGGAGCACGAGTCAAAAGCGTGAGAGATGGTCCGTCCTTCTGGGGAGCGTATGTGTGGTGGCGCTGATTGCGGCGATGTATTGGATACGGTCCGGGCCTGAATTTAACATTAAGAAGCTGCTGCCCACCAAAGACCCCAGAGAGCAGGTGTGCCGATATATAGAGAAGGACTTCGGCGTGGAAGTGGGCTCCCTCTACAACCGGAATCCGACCGAGAAAAACAGCAACGTGTTCTATCTGGAACCTGACATTACCAAGGTTTTTCTGGCCGGTCCCAATGGCGACCGGGATCAGAAAAACGGAAAACCCGGCTATACAACCAACTTTCCTGAGATGATGCTGCTCTGGCAGCTGAAGCAGTTCGCTTTGGAGCACCACCTCGCCCCCGTGGACAGTCTGGACCAGGGGTTGGAACGGGAGGAAACCGCCGGTACTTTCCTCATCACCCTTCCGGAGGAAGATGGTGAGACAGTCATTGACGACCTGGGCGTACTGCTGGAGAGTCTCCATCAGGAGAAGTGGTACGCCGCCCTGCCCTCTCAGTGTCAGATCGTGATGTGCAGCCGTGAGATGGAAACGGGCCGCATCGTTCTCATTCGGGTACACCCCGCCACCGAGCTGTATTCCGCCGCTCAAATTCGGGGCCTTTACGAGGAGAGCTTTGCCCACTCCGTCTGTGCTCAAATCATCAGAGAACTAGAACTGGACTGGGATTTTATTCGTGAGGACGGGGAACACTATGTCCTGACCAATGAGGGCATGGCCCAAATGAAAGGAAATGAGTGTGTCAGGCTGTTTGGCCGGCGAGAGGACGGCTCTGTAGCCATGGAGTACTATGTTCGCCTGAAGGAACGCAATATCTTCTGTGTTCCGGAAAATTTTTGGGAGACAGGCAACAGTGAGGACCAAATCAGCTTCGACCGCCTGCTCCACTGGGGCGACAGGGGCACCTTCAACCTGTTTTACCCCTGGCTGCGGGTGAACTGAGGAATATTATTCCAGGGATTATGGTAACCATCCTGCCGATTCAAATTTTTTCAGCAAAATTCTCAGAAATTCATGATTTAGTAACACATCGCCGTCATAATGGGCCCGAGGTGATTATTGTGATGTTCAGCGAGAGGCTCCGGCAGCTGCGGCAGGAGAAAAAAATGACCCAGGCGGTCCTGGGTCGGGCCATTGATATTTCCCCCCGAATGATTAGCTTTTATGAAGGCGGGAACCACTTCCCGCGGGATGAGATCATCCTGAAACGAATTGCCGATCTGTTTGGAGTGAGTATGGACTACCTCCTGGGTCACTCGGACCTGCGGGAGGAGGCCACGCTGAAAAAGCTGTGTGTCACTTTTCGTGATCTTGCCCAGCCGGATAGGGAGACCGTTATGGCCTTTATGGAATTTCTTGCGGCAAAAAACACCCCAAGCGAGTAAAGCATCCCCACTGGGAAACCGGTGGGGCTTTCTTTTTAAAGAAAAAGACTCACTGTCCGCGTTCAGACAGTGAGTCTACAATATGTGGAGTTACCTTCAGACGATGCGGCGGCCGCCCACAAAACCGGTGGTGTAATAGGCGTCGCTCATACGGCTGACAATGACGCCCACCTTGGAGGTGGAGGCATGGACGAACTGATTATTGCCGATGTACAGACCCACGTGGGTAGCCCGCTTGCTGGAGTTGCCCTTTTTGAAGATGACCAGATCACCGGGCTCCAGCTCATTCCGAGAGACGGCGGTGCCGTTGTCCAGCTGGTCAGAGGCAGAACGGTTCAGCTTATAGCCAAACTGCTTGTACACATAACTGGTGAAACCGGAGCAGTCGAAGCCGCTGGGAGAGCTTCCGCCGTAAACATAGCGGTAACCCACAAACTGGAGGGCGTAGTCGGCGATCTCCTGTCCCAAGGTGGAGGACTGCGCTTCGGAGGCATCGACCTCTACAACATAATCGCCGCAGACATAACCGGACTCGAGCTGATACCAACCGTCCAGCACATCCACAACCTGCGCCACCTTGCCCACAGACATCTGGCCCGCCTTGTCAAACTCAGTACTGGGACCGGTACGAATGTTCAGAGGTCCCTGAAGGACCTTGATGTACATCGCCTCTGCGGGTTCATCGGTGGGGGCAACCGCCTGGGACGCGGGAGTCGCAGCGGCAGGAACGACCTCGTCGTCTTTCTCCACCGTGAGGTAATCGGCGGAGACATAGCCGGTGGTGCCCTTGTAAGAGACCTGATACCAGCCGACCTCGGGCTGGTCCATGACCTCCACCTGAGTACCATGGGGAAGCTTGGTAAGTACAGAGCTGTCGGTGCTGGCCTCGGAACGGAGACGGAGGCTGCTGCCCTCTGTATTGACGGTGCCGGTGGCGGCCAGGGCCGGGGTAATCATGGCGGCAGCCAGCAGCAGGCCGGCAGTCAGACGGGAAGCAAGGCGCTTGAAATTCATATTGACGTCCTCCTATTTATATACAGACGGCTTATCCACACTGTAACCTTTTGTTACTTTCCGGCCAGGGCCCGGTCCAACCAGACAGAGGCCACATCCATGGCGGCATAAAGACTGTCCTTTTCGCTCTTCTTGACCACCCGGTCCCGGCTTTTCAGGTCGGGATCAGTGAGCTGAAGCTGCACGGAAACCCGGTCAGCAACGGCCAAATCGCCCTGATTTTTTGAGGAAAGGACCTGAAGCATGATAATATACTTCTCAGCCATGGTCCCGTAGTAAATCAGATTATCTTTCCGACGCAGGGGATGTCCCTTATAGGAAAGAGGCAGGTTCTCGTTTGCCATATATGTGCCTCCTTAAAAGTTGATGTTCAAAAACTGTAACCGAATTGTAACACAATTGTTACCGTTTGTCAAACCCTTTCCCGCAAATTTCATCGGAAAATTTTTCTTCTCCCCCAGAGGTCTGTTTTTTAGCGAACTCCTGTCTTGACAAGCTTTCAGGCGCAGAGTAAAATGAATAAAATATCGCTATCACAATCAGGAGACGGCGCGTCGGCGGCGCCGCGCCCCGCATGGGATTCCCCGTGTCTTGCAGGGTGCGGCAGCTGGGCACGCCGATCCATTACAAACGAGAAAAGGAGAACGTGCAACATGGTGAATCAAGACGCCGCTCAGAAGTTCGTCAAGCAGGGCCTCACCTTCGACGACGTACTGCTTATCCCTGCGGCCAGCGATGTGCTGCCCGCCGACATTGACCTTCGGACCCGGCTGACCAAAAAGATTACGCTGAACATCCCTCTGATGAGCGCGGCTATGGATACGGTAACCGAGTACCGCATGGCCATTGCCATTGCCCGGGAGGGGGGCATTGGCATCATCCACAAAAACATGTCCATCAGCCAGCAGGCGGAGCAAGTGGACATGGTGAAGCGGTCAGAGAACGGCGTCATCACCAACCCCTTCTGGCTGGCCCCCGGCCACACCCTCCAGGAGGCCGACGACCTGATGGCCAAGTTCCGCATCTCCGGCGTACCCATTTGCGACAACGGCAGGCTCATCGGCATCATCACCAATCGAGACATGAAGTTTGAGACGGACATGAACCAGCTCATTGACAATGTGATGACCAAGGAGAATCTGGTCACCGCCCCCGAGGGTACCACCCTGGCCCAGGCCAAGGAGATTTTGCGTCAGCACAAAATCGAGAAGCTGCCCATCGTGGACGAAGAATTCCGCCTCAAGGGTCTGATTACGATTAAGGATATCGAAAAGGCGGAGGTCTATCCCAACTCCGCCCGTGACGAGAAGGGCCGTCTGCTGGTGGGCGCCGCCATTGGCGCCACAGCCGACGTGCTGGACCGGGTGGCCGCTCTCACCGACGCGGGGGCCGACGTACTCACCCTGGACTCTGCCCACGGCCATACCCAGAACGTGCTGGAGACCGTCAAGCGCATCAAGGCCCTCTACCCCGACGTACAGCTCATCGCCGGCAACGTGGCCACCGCCGAGGGCTGCCGCGCCCTCATTGAGGCGGGCGCCGACTGCGTGAAGATCGGCATCGGCCCCGGTTCTATCTGCACCACCCGCGTGGTGGCCGGCATCGGCGTACCCCAGATCACCGCCATCTACGACGCCGCCCGGGTGGCCGCCGAGTACGATATCCCCATCGTAGCTGACGGCGGCGTAAAGTTCTCCGGCGACATCGCCAAGGCCATCGCTGCCGGAGGCGACGTGGTTATGCTGGGTTCTCTGCTGGCCGGCTGCGAGGAGTCCCCCGGTGAGACGGAGATCTTCCAGGGCCGTCAGTTTAAGGTCTACCGGGGTATGGGCTCTCTGGCCGCCATGAACAAGGGCTCCAAGGACCGCTACTTCCAGGAGTCCAACAAGAAGCTGGTTCCCGAAGGCGTGGAGGGCCGCGTCCCCTACAAGGGAGGCGTTGGCGAGACCATCTATCAGCTCATGGGCGGCCTGCGGGCCGGTATGGGCTATACCGGCTGCCACGACATCGGCGAGCTGCATTCCAAGGCCCAGTTTATGCAGATCACCGCCGCCGGCCTGAAGGAGTCCCACCCCCACGACATCTACATCACCAAGGAAGCCCCCAACTACACCATCAGCCCCAACTAAACATACTCCCCACAGCGCGTCCGGCAGAGTCTCTCGCGCTGTGGGGAGTATTTTAGATGTACAGAGGACGCCGCCTCAAAAGCTGTCTAAAACAGCCTGCACCTGGCGCTTGGGCAATGAACTGAGGGGCGCAACCGGCGCGGGGGCAGAATCATAAGGGGCGATGGCCTTTTCGAACCACAGCAGGTCAATCCAGCATCCGTTTTTATAGCCCGCCTTCTGCTGCACCCCCATCCGCCGAAAGCCCAGCGCGGCGTGGAGTCTCTCGCTGGCTGGATTGGGGCTGGCGACCAGACCATAGACAGTACGCACTCCCTGAAGGCGCAGCAGCTCCATCAGCGTCTGATACAGCCGCTTGCCCAGGCCCCGGCCGACAGCGTCCCGACGGAGGTAGATGGACAGCTCCGCGCCCCATCCATAGGCCGCCCTCTCCGCGATGCGGTGGGCGTAGGCGTAGCCCAGCGTCTTCTCTTCGTCAACTAAAACAAGATACGGATAAACAGCTGAGACGGAGTGTATCCGCCGGACAAATTCCGTGCTGTCGGGCAATGTATACTCAAAGGTAACAGTAGTTGACAAATATTGCCCATAAATATCCAGCAGGGCGGGAGAATCGGTCTCATTGGCCAGACGAAGCTTCATGAGACTCTCTCCTCCTTCTGACAGACAGGCAGTACGACGGTGATGCGGGTGCCGACCTCGGGGCGGGAAACCACCTCAAACCAGCCGCCGTGCCTCTCCACGATCCATTTGGCGATGGACAGTCCCAAACCGGTGCCGCCGGTTTTCCGGTCGCGGGATTGATCGGTGCGGTAAAATCTCTCAAAAATGTGGGGGATGCCCTCCGGGGAGATACCCATACCCTCGTCCTGTACGGTAATACGGGCATTGTCCCCTCCCTCTCGCACCCGCAGATAAATGCGCCCCTGGGGTGGACTGTATTTCAGACTGTTGTCCATCAGGATACGTAGCACCTGCTTGATCAGGCCGGGGTCGGCATATATGCTGACGGGGTCCTCTCCCCAGCGGGGGAGAAAAATGCGCTCAGGGTGGATCATCTCCTCCTCCCGCAGCACCTCGCCGGCCAGATCGGTGAGATCAATGGTCTCCATTTTCACCGGCTGGGAGTCGTTGTCCCCTCTGGCCAGAAAGAGAAGCTGTTCCACCAGCCGTTCCATGGAGGCGGCCTCCCCCCGGATGGCATCGATAGACTCCTGCAAAGCCTCCGGATCGGTCTTGCCCCACCGGTCCAGCAGGGCGGCGTAGCCCTGGATGACGGCGATGGGGGTGCGCAGCTCATGACTGGCGTCGGAGACGAAGCGCATCTGGGCGCTGTAGGCCTGGTTCACCCGATCCATCAGCTGGTTGATGGATTGGGCCAGGGAGCGCAGCTCCTTCTGCGTGGGGGGCAGGTCGATACGGCTGTCCAGATGGGCGGCATCGATTTTGTCCAGTTCTCCGGCCAGACTCTCGATCTCCCGCCTGGACATATGAGCCATGGAGTTGAGTCGGGCCGCCGCGGCGGCCAGGTCCTGGATGGGCCGCAGCACCTTTTGGATGGAGCGGCCGCTGCGGAACAGATTGGTAATCAGAGACAGCCCCTGACAGATCAGAATAACCACGCCCGCCCAGTACAGGCCGGTAAAGATGCCGGACAGGTCCACCGTGATAGCGTAGGGCTGGCCATCGTTAGGCATTTCGATGGTGTAGTAGCTGGACAGGTTCCAAGAGCGCAGGCCCTCCCAGGTCTCCGGCCAGCTGGTGGGCAGCCAGCTGGAGGCGGCGGAGTGGCCCTCCGGCTCCCGGTCCAGCCTTGTGATGGTGTAGTCGCTGGCCTCCATCCAGGCCAGGGCGTCCTCAGAAGGCACGCCTCGGACGTTTACCATGTCCACCACGTCGGCGCACCGGTTTTCCGCGTAGAGGAATATGCCCGCAGTAGCCAATCCCACCAGCAGCAGGTCCATCACCACAAAAACGCTCAGTTGACGCAGGAAAAAGCCTATATTCAGCCGCAGGGCCAGGGAGGAATCCCGGGCAGCAGCAATGGGGTCCGCCGGCGGCGGAGTCTGAAAACGGTGCCGGTTGCGGGGCACGGAGAATCACCTCCTCACAGGTAGGGCGCGGCGGCCTAGGCGCGCCGCTTGAACGGGAAGGCGTGCCCAGTGGTCACGCCCTAAAGTTCCTTCATCCACTCCCGAATGGTCTCCAGATTCTCGAAGGCCACAAAGCTGCCCCCTTGAAGCAGCATTTGATACTGGGCCTCCTCTTCAGGAGTACGGCGGCTGCCTTTGTCCCGGAGGGACTCCCGCATGGATTTGGTGGCCATACCCACCATTCGGCGCTTCAGCCAGCCCACTTTTTTCGGGGCCCATCCCCCCTGGAGGTAAAAGATCGGAGCATTTGGGACATAGTTCGCCTTGGTCAGGGTGTCCAGCACCTGCCGGGTTGCGGGGGACATCCCCACACCGCACGCCCCTGTTACAGAAAATTTTTTCACTGCCTGATCAATCCCGGAGATGTGTCCCGCCATCAGCGGCCCCATAAAAAAGACTTTCTCCCCGGGTTCCACCCTGCCCTGCGCCTCAGCGAAGGGGTAGACCTTCAGCTTTTCCGCCTTGGCCAGCATCTCGGCGTACTGTTTGGTAAAGCCGGTGTTGGAACGGTAAACGATAACCACGGTTACTCCTCCTTTATCACATATCCCACGCCCCGGACAGTGTGAATCAGCTTCAAACCAAAGGCGTCATCCAGCTTGCTCCGGAGAAAGCGGATATACACGTCCACCGAGTTGGTCTCCCCCACAAAGTCAAAGCCCCACACCGCGTCCAGCAGGGCCTCCCGGGTGAGAACCCGGTTTTTGTTCTCCAGCAGATAGCGCAGCAGGTCAAATTCCTTCTTGGTCAGCTCCACGTTCTGCCCCCGCACGGTGACCTGGTGCTTCTCTACGTCCAGCACCAGCGGCCCCACCGCAAGGGGTCCACCGTTCCCCTGCCCGCTTTTGCTGCGCAAGGCGGCCCGGATGCGGGCCAGCAGCTCCTCGATAGCAAAGGGCTTGGTGATATAGTCGTCCGCCCCGGAGTCCAGTCCGGCCACCTTGTCCACCACACTGTCCCGCGCAGTTAACATAATAACCGGGATCTTGCTCTCACGTCGCAGCCGGCGCAGCACCTCCATCCCGGACAGCTGAGGCAGCATAATATCCAGCAGCACCAGGTCGAACCCTCCGCCAAGGGCCAGCTCCAGTCCCTGACGTCCGTCCATAGCTTTTTCCACCTGATAGCCCTCATATTTCAGCTCCAGCTCCACCATACGGGCCAGCTTTTCTTCGTCCTCCACCAGCAGAATGCGTTCTGACATCATAAACACCTCATACAGCGGCTCTCAACCGCCTCTACTTTTTGTCTCTCTTCTGTTCATCGGAGTGCCAATCATGCTTCAGCTCATCCATAACTCTATGGCCCAGGTCAGCGGCGGTGTCGGCCAGATCTCCGATCATACCGTTCAGATGATCCCTTTCCAGGTCAGGCCCGGAGAAGCGATATCGAAACCCCAGAAACAGCAAAAGCACCAGCACCGGAACGGTCACCCAGGGGGCACAGCACACCAGCAGCACCAGAATCAGCACCGGCAGGGCGGTAATAGGCTGATCCCGGCGCCAGATTTCCAGCTCATTGTCAATCAGCCAGCGGCGCAGGGTGTGGAAAACCTGCCGTCCGTTCCCCTTTGGCTTGGGCTGCTTGACGGCTTTTTTCTTTGTCTTGGCGGGCAGCTGAACGGGCAGGGGCTCCGGAGGCGGCGGGGGCGCCTCGTTCCGGGTGGAGAAGTAGGCCCCCTCCTCCCTGGGAATGGCCCCTTTCTCCTCCAGATAGATCAGCGCATCCAACAGATTGCCGCCGCTATATTCCAGGGCCTCTTTGGCCTTGGCGTAGCTGACGTCGGCCTTTTCCTTCAGGCGCTCTACCATTTCCAATGTAATCTCCATAAAGACGGCTCCTTTCTGCTGGCCATGTTCCTGTTTACAACGCCCAGTATACCACTGACGGGTTGAAGGACCGTTTAGCTTTCATTAAGATTTCCTTAAAAAGCGGAGCCGCTGACAGCCGCTGCGGCGGAAGATCCTGGAATTCCGGTTTTCCCTCTCTTTACGCGGTATCATACCACAAAACTGCAGCAAAGTAAATCTTCCTCTTGACTTAAACCCGACTTCAAGTGATAAGCTGTGCATAGAAACCGCTGTTCCCGGTCCGTCAGGGCAGGAACGCCGAAATAGAGGAGGAATCCCATGAACTATCGTACATTGGGCCGCACCGGCCTGAAGGTCAGTGAGATCGCCATGGGCTGCGAGGGCCTTGTGGACAAAAGTTATGAGCAGGTAAAGCAGTTCGTGGACAGGATGGAGTCCCTGGGAATCAACTGCATCGACCTGTACACCCCCAATCCGGAGGTCCGTACCAACCTGGGCAAGGCCATGGAGGGACGCCGGGACAAATTTGTTCTGCAATCCCATCTGTCCTCCATCTGGGAGAATGGCCAGTATCTGCGCACCCGGGACATCAAAAAGGTAAAGGCCGGCTTTGAGGACATGCTCCGCCTGCTGAACACCGACTTGATTGACATCGGCATGATCCACTACTCCGACGCCCTGTCCGACTGGGAGGAGATTGTCAATGGCCCGGTGATGGCCTACGCAAAAGAGCTGAAAGCGGCGGGCAAGATCGGCTGCATCGGCCTGTCCAGCCACAACCCGGAGGTGGGACAGGCGGCAGTGGACAGCGGGCTTATCGACGTTCTCATGTTCAGTATCAACCCCTGTTACGATCTCCAGCCTGCCGGCGAGGATGTGGAACAGCTGTGGGCGGAGTCGGCCTATGAAAAGCCCTTGGTAAACATGGACCCCCAGCGCCAGGCCCTGTATGAGAGCTGCCAGCGCCAAGGGGTTGGGATCACGGTGATGAAGGCCTTCGGCGGCGGCGACCTGCTGAGTCAATACTCCCCCGCCGGGGTGGCGCTGACACCCTTCCAGTGCCTGCACTACGCTCTCACCCGGCCCGGGGTGGCCTGTGTCATGGCGGGGGCCCGGACGGTGGAGGAACTTGCCCAGTGCGCCGCCTATGAGGATGCCCCGGACAGTGAAAAGGACTACGCCGCCGCCTTTGCCTCCATGCCCAAAATCAGCTGGAAGGGCCACTGCATGTACTGCGGCCACTGCGCCCCCTGTCCCCAGGGCATCGACGTGGCCGCTGTGACCAAGTTCCTCAACCTGGCCCGGGCCCAGGGCCAAGTGCCCGAGACGGTGCGGGAGCACTACGCGATCCTGCCCCACCACGCCGGAGAGTGCGCAGCCTGCGGGTCCTGTGAGAAGCGGTGCCCCTTCTCGGTGTCCATCATGGACAACATGAAACAGGCCGCGGAAATTTTCGGAATGTAACACGACACACTGCAAAACCCGCCGGCAGCGCCGGCGGGTTTTCTTACAGCTTCGTCTCCATGGGAATCGCCACAGTATAGTGGTTGTTGCTCAGCTGGCGCAGCAGCGCAGTGAGAATCCGCGCGGTATTGCCGCTGCCCTCCAGCGTGAGGTAAACGGCCCGGCGCCGGGTTCCAAGGCGATTGAGGACACCGTTGGCAAAGGCGGTCCCCCCTGTCATGTCGCCGGGTTCCAGGAACAGGGTCTCCTTCCAGCACACCCAGCCTCTCTCCTCCAGGCCGGCTCGGCTCTCCTCCGGGACATAGGCCAGAGTTGTCCGGGTATGGGTCAGCTCCTCCAAGGCCCGGCGGCCGCGCTCCAGCGTCTCCTCCTGGCCGTCCTGGGCCAGTATACCAACGCTGTGGCCGGTGCCCAAAATACGGCGGACCAGGTCGTGCTCCTCCTCGATCAGCCGGGGCGTCAGGAAAAACAGGGCATACTGCTGATCCAAAGTGTTTAAAATGGCGGACAGCTTTTCCGCGTCCTCACAGCGAAAGGCCAGATAGGCGGCCACACTGCCCGCGTCCACTTCCGGGGGGGCGTTGGGGCTTGGATTGGAGGGCACGGCAGGTGTGGCGGTTTCGGCGGGACTGAGACTCTGGGTGTAGTCCCGCAGGCGGTTGTTGATTAGCCGCCGGGCCGCGTCAATAAAGGTGGCGTCATCCAGCGCCGCGTCCGCGCTTTTAATCCGCACCAGATAGCCCTGTGTAATGTAGGGCAGCTGATTGTAGCTGTACTCCAGACCGAAAAAGCTGCATACCGTGTTTAGGGGCACATAGGGCTTTCCATTGCGCATGATGGCCCGGGCGTCATAATAGACCCCAGACATGTCATCGTAACAAGTGCCGTCTTCCAGGTCAAAGGTAAGCATCTGCTTCAGATTAAAAATGGTAACTGTTTGACCTGTGCGGTTATAGTTGGTGGACAGCCCCAGACTGATGCTGATTCCGTTCTGGTTGGCGTTGAACACCGTGTAGGGCACATAGAGGGCCCCTCCAGACCAGCAGGGCATGGTGTCTGAGGTGAGGAGAGCCACGCTGTCGTTGATGCCGGTAAAATACAGGGCGGCCGCTGAGGCCGGCATAGGCCGGGCCAGGCTCAGGAACAGGACAGCCGCCAGAATCAGCGGCAGGACACGGCGTTTTTTCATCATAGGGCCTCCCCCCTTCTTGCATATCTGCGTTTGAATTATATCATGTTTTCGCCATTTGAGCAAGCGCCGTCAGACGCTGTTTCAAAACAGCAGAACCTGCTGCCGATTTTCTCTGTCATAATCCCCGGCCTGTCTCATACACTGTATGGAACACTACCGGTCTCATGGCCGAAGGAGGAATTGCAGTGGAAGATCGCAAAATCTATGAGGATATTGCGCTCCGTACCGAGGGCGATATCTACATCGGCGTCGTGGGGCCGGTCCGGACAGGAAAATCCACCTTTATCAAGCGTTTTATGGAGTCGCTCGTCATTCCCAACATCGAAAATGTCTACCGCCGAGAGAGGGCCCGGGACGAGCTGCCCCAGAGCGGCTCCGGCCGGACTATCATGACGGCGGAACCCAAGTTCGTCCCCGAGGAGGCGGTGGCCGTCACGGTGGACGGCGGCGCAGCCTTTCAGATGCGGATGATCGACTGTGTGGGTTACATGGTGAACGGCGCGGTGGGCCAGCTGGAGGGAGAAAACGAACGGATGGTCACCACACCCTGGTTTGACCACGAGATCCCCATGGCGGAGGCGGCGGAGATCGGCACCCGAAAGGTGATTTCGGAGCACTCCACCATCGGCGTAGTGGTCACCACCGACGGTACCATCACCGACATCCCTCGGGAGGACTACCTGGAGGCCGAGGAGAGAGTCATCTCCGAGCTGAAGGAGCTGGGCAAACCCTTTGTGGTCCTGCTCAACTCCGCCAATCCCGGCTCTGAGCGGGCCCGGGCCATCCGCTCCGACATCGCCCAGCGGTACGACGTAACCTGTGTGGCGGCCAACTGCCTGGAACTGGATCAGGAGGAAATCAACGACATTTTGAAAAGTGTTCTCTACGAATTCCCGGTAAAGGAGCTGGACCTGTTTCTACCTCCCTGGGTGGACGCCCTCCCACAGGAGCACCCCATCAAAGCCGCCCTGTATACCGCCATCCGGGAGGGAACCGCTCAGCTCCACCGGGTCCGGGACGTGGACAGCGCGGTAGGTTCCTTCCGGAACTGCGAGGTGGTCAGCGACGCCCGTATCTCCAACATCGATCTGGGCACCGGGGTGTCCGCCGCCATGCTGGAGCTGCCCCGCGGGCTGTTCTACAACACGCTGTCTCAGCAGTCCGGCTTTGAGATTGGGGACGACGGCGATCTGATGGCCCTTCTCACCCAGCTGGCCGGAGTCAAAAAGTCCTATGACAAGGTGGCCGACGCTCTGCGCCAGGTAGAGGAGACGGGCTATGGCATCGTGGTCCCCCCCATCGACTCCCTGGTGCTGGAGGAGCCCGAAATCATGAAGCAGGGCGGACGGTACGGCGTGCGCCTGAAGGCCAGCGCCCCCTCCATCCACATGATCCGCGCCGATATCGAGACCGAGGTCTCCCCCATCGTGGGCGGAGAAAAGCAGAGCGAGGATATGATCAACTACCTCCTCCAGGAGTACGAGGGAGATTCCAGCCGCATCTGGGAGGCCAACATTTTCGGCAAATCTCTCCATGAGCTGGTAAACGAGGATTTGAACTCCAAGATCAACCGCATGCCCGAGGATGCGCGTACCAAGCTGCGTGAGACCCTCCAACGCATCATCAACGAGGGCTCGGGCGGACTGATCTGTATTATTTTGTAAGCTGAAAAGACCCCCGCCCGCCGGCGGGGGTCTCACCATGTTCAAATGGAGGCGCAAAACGTACTTGGGAAAAGGTCCGGCTTTTACAGTCTCCAACCACAATTTTGATACAAAAAACGGAATAGGCCTTGACAGCCTATCCCAATTATGGTAGAATAAAATGCTTTTATGTCCTTTTCTCTTATTTGGACATTACTCCATATTCACATTGTCAGTTTAGCACACCCCCGGGAGATTGGCAATAGGCCGGAACGCAAAACAGTCCACACGTCCGTGTGTATCCCTCTCTCCTCTCCCCGAGAAATTGTGCATACTGACGGCAAATTTTCCCTGTTTCCCCAAAATCCAACCAAAAAAGTGACAACCAACCGTCAATTCTGAAGAAAGCGAGTTGATTTTTCAGCATGGTCGTCAAGGACGTAATGTACGGCAAAACCCCCCGAAAGAGCTTCGCCCGGTACGAGGAGATCCTGGAGATGCCCAACCTGCTGGAGGTGCAGAAAACCTCCTATCAGTGGTTTTTGGACACCGGTCTGAGAGAGGTGTTCAAGGACGTGGGTTCCATCGTGGACTACGGCGGCAACCTGGAGCTGTCCTTTGTGGACTTCTCCATGGACGAGAAGCCCAAGTACGACGTGGAGGAGTGCAAGGCCCGGGACGCCACCTACGCCGCCCCCATCAAGGTGAAGGTGCAGCTGCGCAATACCCAGAACAACCAGATCAATGAGCAGGAGATTTTTATGGGGGATTTCCCCATCATGACCAACTCGGGCACCTTTGTCATCAACGGGGCCGAGCGGGTGATTGTCTCCCAGATTGTCCGCTCCCCCGGCATGTACTACACCCGCGAGGTGGACAAGGCGGACAACAAGACCTACGCCACCACCGTCATCCCCGGCCGGGGCGCCTGGCTGGAGTATGAGACCGACCTGAGCGACGTGTTCTATGTCCGCATCGACAA
>CATONV010000041.1 GCA_951801655.1 uncultured Oscillospiraceae bacterium
TATGAATGGAAAAAACTGATGGTCATGCAGCGGGGCCTGTTCTATATCCTGGCTGTGCTCTTGGTCAGTGCGGTTTGGCTGGCCGCAACCGACAGGCCGCAGAACAGCGCGATGGAAGAATACCGCGAGGAATACGAGTGGTATCTGGAACGGCTGGATGGGGCGTACACAGAGGAAAAGGCCGCTTGGCTGGAACAGGAGGCCCAGGCCATCACGGAAGCCCGCAACACTCGCACCCGGTTGCAGGAAAGCTATTACAGCAATCAGATCACGGCGGAACAGTATGAGCGTCAGATTGCGGAGATCAACACGGTTTTGGCTCATGAGCATGGCTTTGAAGCTGCGTATCAGCAATATTTATATATCTGCGAGAACACCGGCAATCGTTACTTTCTGAATACCAACGGCTGGGCGGGGCTGTTTTCCTCCCAAACGCTGGACTTCCCGCTGTTCCTTGCCGTTCTGATTTTGGCGGCCACGGTTTTTTGTTCGGAGTATAGCTGCCAGATGGACGCGCTTTTGCGGACGGCACCGCAGAGCCGCAAGAGTGCCAGGAGCAAAGCCGTAATGACCCTCTGCGCCGTGTTCGCTCTCTGCGGAGGGGTGGCCCTGATTCGCTTTGCTTTCTTCGGAATAAAATACGGCCTGCCCAATGGGGAGTACCCAGTCCAGAGTATCGCCAGTTTCGGGGGCAGTACAAAAAACATCTCCCTGCTGGCCGCGTATCTGATTTTGACCGTCCTGCGCTGCTTTGGCTCGGTGTACCTCGCCGCCCTGCTGCTCTTTCTCTCCGTTTTGGTGAAGAAATACGCCCTAACAGTGGTGATCGGAGTGGCATCCACCTTGATACCGTATATCGGCCTGTCCAGACAAATCTGCTACCGCTTGCCGCTGCCCCTGCCGTTCCTGCTGGCAACCGGCTTTTTGGAGGGGACTTCCTCCGTGGAGGATTCGTTGACAGGAGAAGCCATTGTGACTTTTTCGGAGCGTTCCCCTCAGGAATTGCTGGCCCTGCTCGGCCTGTCCGCTATGTGCTGCGCCCTCATGATATGGTGGGTGCTGCGGCAAAACACAAACTGCTGGCAGTCTGAAAGAAAACCCGTCAAAGGCTGCAGAGCTGCCGCATTGAGCCTGCTGCTTCTGATTTCGCTATCCGGCTGTTCTTATGGAACGTCCACAAACGGAATATACAATTCATCCTCGCAAAGCGCATCGGAAACTTACAGCGTGATTTTCGACGATCAGACGCGGACATACTCTCTGGAGAACCGGGCAACCGGCGCTTTGACGGATTTGGCTCTCTCTCCGCTGTTTGGGGTCTTTTCGGACGGGGAATCCATCAAGGCCGTTTATATGGATGCCCCGTATATTTACTATATGACCTCCCGCACAGAACAGTATGTGGATCGGGTCGGCAGCTACAACAGCACAGCTACCCAGGTGTCCATCGTCCAGCTTGATACAGAAACCTTTGAGGAACAGGTTATTTTTGAGAAAATAACGGACAGCGGGCGATCTCTGCTGGGAATTGACTATACCGTGGGGGATACCTGGATGTTTCTGCAATACTGCTACGGCTTTTTCTTGAACGATGACAGCCTCTTTTTCATTACAAATGATGGGATTACGGAAGTAGGCAGAACAATCCAGCTCACGAAAATGCTGGACATCCCCACCAGGGGGAATATAGCGTTTGATGGGCGGACGATCTTTTACATCAACGAAAATTCTTTGCTGACGGCGTATGATACTAAGACCCACAAGGCCAGGCCGTTTCGGAATATGGTTGCCTCTGACTTTTGTTTGACCGATCAAGGGCTGTATTTCATCAATCGCATGGATTCCGACTGTGTTTATCTATGTGGCAGGGATGGTGTTGGCAGTCTGAAGATTTCAAATGAGCCAGCCCTGTCTGTTGAGTATGACGGCGAGAAAGTTACCATGATTCTAAAATCAGACGGGAAAGAGGTGACTATCTATGGAATGTCAAGCCCCGAATGAAAAAATAAGCAATTAGAAAAAGGGCACACTAAACCAAGCCCTCAAGGAGGGCTTCAAAAAAGAGGATATAGGATTAGCGGATCAGTGCCGGATCGTAGGGGATATTCTTGGTTTGCAGAGTGAAGATCACCCGTAGCAGCTTCTTGGCAACATGGGTCATGGCAACCTGATGGGTCTTCCCCTCAGCACGTTTCTTGGCGTAAAACTCAGCGAAAATAGGTTCGTTGGAAACAAGGGGAAGGCAGCAGTTGAGAAGGGCACAGCGGAGATGAGGAGAGCCATGCTTAACCATGTGGCCGGTGGATTCCGACTGGCCGGATTGGAAATAGCTGGGTTCCAGGCCGGCGAAGGCGAGCATCTTGGACGGATTCTTGAACTTGCTGAAATCACCATACTCAGAGAGGATGACGGCGGTAGAAGAAGCTCCAACGCCGGGGATGGAGAGCATGGGCGGGTCAATACCACGGACACATTCTTCGATCTGGTCATCCAATTCCTCCACCTTGGCGTCCAACTGCGTGTAGAGTTCCAGCAGGATGGACATTTCCTGGAGAAGGAATCCGGTCGTACAGCCAACGGTGTTCTTTGCCAGGGCCTTGAGGTTGACAAAGTCATTGAGAGAGAAGTGTCCCCGCGAGATTTTACGAAGGGGTTCATAAGAGCGTGTGTTCATGCTGGCGATTCGTTCCGGCGATTGGTAGTGGTCAAGGATGTACAACGCTGTGGCGGAGAACTTTCCCTTGAAAAAGGGTTTGAATTCGGGAAACATCTTGTCCAGAACGTTGGTCAACTCCACCAGTTGGCGGGAACGCTGGCGGACGAGGCTGCTGCGGAATCTTGTCAGTGACTTTAGCTGGTCCAGGTGGTAAAATGAGGGCGGATAGGGCTTGTACTCTACCGTCATCAGGTATTGGGCAACATTACCAGCGTCAATGGGGTCTGTTTTTGTATTCCTGAGAGATTTGCCATGAACGAATCGGGATACCAAAAGAGGGTTGAACTCCATGAACGCGAAGCCGTTTGCTTCCAGGAACAGCTTCAGATTCTGCCCATAGTGACCGGTAGCCTCAAGCCCTATCTTTTTCTCTCCCGGCAGACTGTCGAGCCGCTCCTTCAGCAGGGAAAAGCCCTCGCGGTCATTCCTGAACGACCACGAGGGCTGGATGGTGTCACCAATCTCGTCTATGACGGCGCAGTCGTGCTTGAACTTGGAAATGTCGATTCCTACAAAGTACATGGTTTCCTCCTTTTCTTGTGTGCACTGCTGTTTCCGCACCTGACTTGCCCCTGTACTCACACAAATTCAAACGTCAAGCGTTAACTATCTAATCACCATTTCAGACAAGCCGCTGCGGTCTGAGTCACCTCCGAACAGTCTGGCTGTAGATCTTATGTACAAATCCGCAGTGCTTGTGCTGATTATATCGCGGGTAGCTACTCCCGCTCTATAACATTTTCAAAGAAAGGAGACATAGTAAAAACCACCCCTTTCAGGATGGTTTTTATTATACGTGATTCCATGCAGTAGCGATTCCACCTCCGGACGCTTTGCCAACTCACGATTCAGACAGGCGAGGAAGGCCGAGGTAAGGGATTCCTCCCGCTGAGGCCCCCGGAGATAGTAGATGATCTCGTCAGCGGGTCCGTTCTCCAGCCTTCGGATCGTCAATCCCAACTTCCGCGCTAGGGGAACGGCGACAACCGCCGGAGCGATGGCCCAGCTGTCGGGCCAGTTGTCTCGCCAGGAGAAGAACTCCTCCAGCAGCGACATCTGGTTCAGCACCGCTCGAGGAATCGCCGCCGCACTGAACCAGAAGGAGTGCCAAAGGGCGTACTCGGGATTCCAGGGCAAGCGCAGTTCTTTCGCCGGGTCCAGGGCAGAAGGGGGGACGGTATCCGGCCAGTCCATCCCCGGCCACCGTGCCGTTCTGCAACGCGGTGTAGAGCTCGGAGAAGGCCATGGGGGGGGCTGGCCCCAAGGCACTTCATGATCTCCACGTAGATGGTGGACTCCATCACCTGCATTTTCAGCCCCTTCATGTCGGCCACGGAGCGGATGGGGGTGTTGGAGGAGAAATTACGAAAGCCGTTTTCCTCCCAGCCCAGACGCTTAATGCCCATGGACTCCATCTTCTGGTCAAAAATCTGGCCCCACTCCCCATCCAGGGCGGCGTAGGCGGTCTCGGGGTTCTCGGGAGGTCCAGCACCATAAAGTCCGGGTCAAAGTTGCCCATACAGGACATGGGGATTATGGCGGCTTCCAGGGTTCCTACCTGCGGCGTTTTCCTTTTATCTGTTCAGCTCCTGTTTAAGCAATCGGATCAGGATTTCCGGAAACTTCCGGAAGGTAAAGTCAAGATCGAGCCGTTCCGTCCACTTGTGGGCGTCCTTGCAGGTCCCCGCGATGTAGAATGTCGGGATACTTACCCGTTTGATCTGCCGGACCGGCACATCGTACAGCATTTTCATATTGGGGAAGTTGTCTATCACCATCTGCAAGGATTCCGGAGAGTCGTCCGCCCGCAGGTAGCTGCAATCGGTGGGGAGGGGATTGACGGGGACTAGGCGGTAAATCTCGTTGTGCTCCCTGGCGGCCAATTCCCGGGCGATCCGCAGGGAGATTTCCCGTAAATCCTGCCCCTCCTCTTTGGCGGCGGCGGTAATCTTCTTAATCAATCCGTCGATGTCCGACTCCTCCGCCTTGACCCGCTCATAGAGCTCCCGGTACTCCAGCACCTGTCCGGAAAAGGTCTGGGGCCGGTATTACAGTGTGCCGGTCCACTCACAGTACGCATTGTACTGCCGGTTGGTAAACTTCCGCATGCTAACACGGCAGCCTGCTTGGATCATTTTGAAAGGGGGCTTTTCAACTGAAACCTTCCTACCAGACTTTTCATAAGCTGTGACTGACTGGACAGCTCTTCGCTTGCCGCCGCGCTTTCCTCTGCAGTTGCCGAGTTTGTCTGTACAACGTTGGAGATCTGGTCAATTCCCACAGTGAGCTGAGAGATGGAATCAGCCTGATCGCTGCTGACCTCCGAAATCTGTTCGATAATGCTGGCCATTTCGTTCACGTCATTGACCGCTTGAATTAAGGACTGCGCTGTATCGCCCGCAATCTGCGTTCCGTTTTCGATTGCCTGCAAAGAATTTTCAATCAAAGCAGCGATATTTTCGGAGGCCTCTGTGCTTTTGTTTGCCAGATTGCGAACTTCATCAGCTACTACGGCGAACCCTTTTCCGGCGGCGCCTGCGCGGGCGGCTTCTACGGCGGCGTTCAGGGCGAGAATATTGGTTTGGAACGCAATATCTTCAATAATCTTCATGATTTTGCGGATCTCACTGGAGCAGCTGCTGATATCCCCCATTGCATGTGTCATCTGCTGCATTTTTTCTTGGCTCACATTCATCTTTACGCGGACACAGTCTGCCGCTTTGCTGGCCTGCCGCGCACTGTCTGCGTTCTGATTTACCTTGTTGGAGATTTCATCAATCGTGGCAGCAAGTTCCTGCACAGAGCTGGCCTGCTCAGTCGCCCCCTGGGCAAGCGCCTGGGCGCCATTGGATACCTGGTCCGCTCCCCCCGCGACCTGAGAGGAACTTTGGCTGATTTGCAGCATGGTGTCATTGAGTCTGTCTGCAATACCCCGGAACGAGACAAGCAGAGGATAAAAGCCGCCTGTATACGCTTCCTCGCAGGTCGAATCAACCGTAAAATCTCCCTCGGCCATTTTAGCAAGGAATTGATTCTCATCCTCAATAATAAGCTGAAGCTTATGGATCAATCTGCCTACCTGAACAGCGAGAACACCCAGCTCATCCTTCGAGGTATAGGAAATCTTTACATCCAAATCCCCTTCCGCCATTTTTATGGCGGCATTCTGGATTTCAGAAATAGGGGTTTTGATCAGGCGTACAATCACAAATGAGAAGAAGACGCCTACAAGGATGATGGCAATGACCACTGCCGCCATGGTTAAGATGGTGGTTCTGTAGAGGGAAGCGCTTTCCGCCGCTGCATCGTCGCTTCCCTTTGTATTGTAGTCGATAATATCATCAAAATCGCTATTCAAAGAATTGAAAAGCGCCTCACATTCTCCGTCCAGAATCGCGCGGGCACTCTCATAGCGGCCCTGTTTGGCAAAAGCCATCATTTCTTCTTGTGCCGCCTGATACTGTGTCCAGAGATTGCTTGCGTTGTCATAGAAATTTCGTTCTTCCTCATCAATCATATCCCCATATGCGGCTAAGAGAGCGTTCATGGTTTCGCGTCCATCCTGGAGGTACTGAAGGCTGCTCTCCTTTTTGTTATCAGAGTCTGCGGTAAGGTACTCCAGCTCATTCAGCCGGATATTGGAAATGGTAGTACTCAGCTCCCTGCCTACATCAACACTGGGAAGCCAGCTTGTTGCAATGTCGCTTGTCATGTCGTTCATCCGGCCCATGAGAAAAAATGACATTCCACTGATAATGAGCATGCCGAGCAGCGCAACTCCTATGAGAATATAAAGTTTCAGTCTGATTTTTAAATTTTTTATGTAATGAATCATCTTTACAATCTCCTTTTGTATTTCATTATCTGCTGTTGACAGCCGTAAAAGTATATCGGAAGATTTTCTCTGTTTGATAAGTGGACTGATGAGAATATGATGGATAGATTCTTTCGAATAGCTGTAAAGCTGCATCCTGTTTGAGAACAGCAGAATTGCTTAGACTCATGGAGAAAATCTATTGACAGAGCAACTTTTCAAGTCCTATAATAGACATACGCTCCTGTGAGGAGAAATATGGCTTCGGCACGATCATGTTGAGGTGAAAAGAGATGAAAAGCATTCGTAAAAAAATCACAGTATGCTTGATGGCGACCGTCCTGATCGCGTTGGCCGCGGTGGGGGCAGCCAGCAGCGCTCTGAGCTACCGGAGTACTGTCACCACCGTAGACCAGATGATGAGTGAAACGGCAGTCCTAGCGGCCCAGCGCATTGAGCAGGAACTGACTGCTTATAAGAACGTGGCCATGGACACCGGCTGCATCCCGCAGCTGTCTGACGATGAGGCATCGCAGGGGGAAAAACGCGCTATCATCGACGAGCGTGTGGCAATGCATGGTTTCCAGCGTGGCAACATCATCGGCGCTGACGGTATCAGTATTTTCGACGGCAAGGACTACTCGGATCGGGAATACGTAAAGCAGGCTATGAAGGGAAATGTTTATGTTTCCGAGCCTCTGGTGAGTAAGATCACAGGGGAGTTGTCCATTATGGTGGCCGCGCCTCTCTATGCGGGCGGGAGGCATGGGGCCGATATCGTGGGCGTGGTCTATTTTGTGCCCCCTGAGACCTTCCTGAATGATATTGTTTCCTCCATCCAGATCGGGGATAATTGCCGGGCTTACATGATCAATAAGTCTGGTGACACCATCGCCGACATCACGCTGGACACGATCACCACCCAGAACATTGAGAGGGAGGCTCAGAGCGACACCTCCCTGAAAAGCCGGGCTGCTCTCCATGCGGAGATGCGTCAGGGCAAAAACGGTTTCGGTTCCATCCGGGCCGATGGCGGTCCCCGTTTCCTGGCCTACGCCCCCGTGGACGGTACTGACGGCTGGAGCCTGGCTGTGGCGGCGCCCAAATCCAACTATCTGGCAGATACATACTTTGGTATCCTCATCAGCGTTCTGGTGATTGTGGTTTCTATCATAGCGTCTATTGTGGTGGCCCTGAAGCTGTCCAGCAACATCAGCGTGCCCATGCGGGCCTGCGCCGAGAGAATGAAGCTGCTGGTGGAGGGCGACCTGAAGGCCTCTGTTCCCCAGGCTACCGGCCAGGATGAGACGGCGGAGCTGACCCGTTCCACTGCGTCTATGGTGATGGGCCTGAACACCATCATTGCCGATATCAGCTATCTGCTTAACGAGATGGCCAACAAGAATTTTGACATCCAGTCGCCCCACCGGGACGCCTATGTGGGGGAATTCCAGAGCATTCTGGTGTCTATGCGTACGCTGAAGATGGAGCTGAGCGGCACCATGCGGCAGATCGACTCCGCCGCAGGGCAGGTGTCCTCTGCCAGCGGTCAGGTGTCCACCGGCGCCCAGACGCTGAGTCAGGGTTCGATGGAGCAGGCCAGCTCCATTGAGGAGCTGGCGGCCACCATAAACGACATTTCCACCAGCGCGAAAAAGACATCGGCAGCCGCAAAGGAGGCCGGTCGGTTTGTAGGTCTGGCTGGCGCCCAGCTGGGTACCAGTGTGGAGCATGTCAAAGTTTTGAACGATGCCATGGAGCGCATATCCAGTTCCTCGGAAGAAATCTCCAAAATCATCGCAGCCATTGAAAATATCGCGTTCCAGACCAATATCCTGGCGTTGAATGCAGCTGTGGAGGCCGCCCGCGCAGGCTCCGCCGGAAAAGGCTTTGCAGTGGTGGCCGACGAGGTTCGCAACCTGGCCTCCAAGTCCGACGAGGCTGCCAAAGCGACCAAGGAGCTGATTGAGAGCTCCATCGTATCCGTCTCGGAGGGCAGCCAGGTAGTGAATCGGGTTACCGAATCTCTGGAGAAGACCAATGAGCTGGCGGGTAACGTATCTGCTCAGATGAATGTGGTGGTAGAGGCCGTGGAAAACCAGACCATTGCCCTGACCCAGGTCACGGAGGGTATTGATCAGATATCCTCTGTGGTTCAGACCAACAGTGCCACCGCCCAGGAAAGCGCTGCCGCCAGTGAGGAGCTGTCAGCCGAGGCGAACAGCTTGAAACAGTTAGTGGAGGGATTTACCTTGGCGTCTGATTGATCGGCTGCATCTTTTTTGTCAACACAACCCATTTAATCCGAACCTGTTTCCCACAGTGATGATAAAGAGATTTTGATCTATGAATCAGCCCTTCGCCGCCTCCTGCGAGGCGGTCTCGGCGAATTCACGCAAAAAGCTGTCATGAAGTTCCTCCTCCGCCCGTTTCCGGGCCCTGACAGCGTCTTCAAACCGACCGTAGCTGCCCCCAGGTACACCCGCCGGCCCTTGAAGCAGATGGACGCGCGCCATACTCCTTTGGAGGCCCGCCAGTCCACGCCCGGCACCCTGCTGGTGTTGTTACTGCGCACCGTTTTGGCCGCCAGCATCTCCACGCAGGTGCCGTCGATGTAGGTCAGCCGACTCAGCCCAACCGGCGCGGGATTTCCTCTGGAATCTGGACGGGCACAGCCGCAGGTGGTCCGTCCGAACCGCAATCTGCCGTCCGCAGCCGCACCGACACAGCCAGGCCGTCCTGCCCCCAAGCTTTTCCGCCGGGGACAAAACAGTCAGCTTTCCGTAGTTTTGGCCTGTAAGCTCCAATTTTTTCGTTGAGCGGCTCATCCTGCGCATACACCCCGCCTTTTGCTGTTTACAGAAATGTGTACTTTTCGCAGGACGGAGGACCGCTAAAAATTCCCTTCATAAGCATTGAAAACCCAAAAATTTGTGATATCCTATTACAAGGAATGAATTTTAATTAGTTTGCGGGAAAGCACAGATTTTTGTAAAAACTCCCCTCGCTTTTGGGTTTTTTGTACTCATAATCGGAGGCGGCGGTAAGAAAAAGCGGCAAGCAAGGTAAATATGTCCGCAGATACGAAAAAATGGACACCCGGCCTTTCGGCTGGATGTCCATTTTGCTTGTGAACGACCCTACCTGATTTGAACAGACGGTACTATTTCAAACACAGTGGGAAAGAATGCGAAAAGATTTAAGAGAAGTCATCAGTCTGCGGGCAAAATAGGAAAAGGGTAATTTACATCAGCGGCGCGAAGACACGCAGGATACTGCGATAGAGCTGGAGGAGGATATTCAGATGCCTGAACTGGCGCAGGGAGCAGGGTTCGGAACATTTCAGGGTGTTTTCAAAATCTCTGCGGATATCCCGGATGCAGGGGGCCTCGCACAGCCAGACGCCGTCTTCAAAGTGGAGGAACAGGCTGCGGTAGTCCAGGTTGACGGTGCCCACGGTAGCGAAGCGGTCGTCCACCACAAAGTTTTTTGCATGAATAAAGCCGGGAGTGTACTCGTAAATTTTTACCCCCGCCTCCAGAAGAGGGGGGTAGTGGGCCCGGGTGACCTCAAATACATATCGTTTGTCCGGGACATGCGGGGTGATGATCCGCACATCCACCCCGGACTTGGCGGCGTTGCACAGGGCGGTGCTGGTGGCCACGTCAATAATCAGATAGGGGGTGGTGATATAGATATAGTTCTTGGCTTTGGCAATCATGTTCAGATAGACGGCCTGTCCCACCGCCTCCCGGTCAAGCGGGGTGTCTGTGTAGGGCTGAACATAGCCGGTCCAGGGACGCACTGGGGCGGCGGGGGGACGAAAACGTTCAAAATCCTCATCCCAGTTGGCGATGTTGTCCCACATGGTGAGGAACATTACCGTCATAGACCATACGGCGTCTCCCTCCAGCAGGATGGCGCTGTCCTTCCAGTGCCCAAACCTCTCCCGGACATTGATATACTCGTCCGCCAGATTGATGCCCCCGGTAAAGCCTACCCTGCCGTCCACGATAAGCAGCTTCCGGTGGTCACGGTTGTTCAGCCGCAGGGACATCACTGGCATAAGACGGTTGAACACCCGGCACTGGATGCCTTTTTTGATTAGAGTCTCATTGTAGTCCCGAGGCAGGGTGAACATACAGCCGAAATCGTCGTACAGCACCCGGACTTCCACGCCCTGGGCCGCTTTCCGTTCCAGGATGGACAGGATACTGTCCCAGAAAACCCCGGGCTGGATGATGAAATACTCCAGAAAGATGTATTTTTTCGCCTTTTCCAGTTCCTCCAGCATTCTGGGGAAGGCCTCGTCCCCAAGGGGGAAATACTCAGTTTCGGTGTTGGTGTAGGCGGGGCAGGCGGCGCGCTGCTCCAGATAGTTGGCCTGGCCGGCGGCGTCGCCCCCGAGGGGAAGGAGGTCGTCGGACTTAAAGTCTTCCTTCAGGGTGAAAAAAGATTTTTCCAGCATGCCCTTCATCCGTTTTTGCGTGCGCTTTGGGACGTAACCGCCCCCTACCATCAGATAGAAAACGCCGCCGAAGATGGGGAAGGGCAGAATCAACAGGAGCCAGGCGATTTTATAGCCTGGCTCCATCCTGCTGCCTACAATGGCGACGGCTGCGGCCACACTCAGAGCGATGCAGCACCAGTAAAAAACCTCTGTGGCGGAGAAGGAGACCACCATGACGGCCAGCGTGGCGATCTGGGCAACCAGGGCCAGAGCCACGAACACCGAGCGGTGGAGAAGGATATAGAGGACCTTTTTCATGGTGTGTCATCTCCTTTCGAATTTGTACAGGCTGTCTCTTCACAGGCCAAATCAGGTTTGGCACAGCTGGCAGGAGATCGCGCCGTGTTCAATCTCAATCAGCCCGTAGCTGGAACGGGCGGGGCCCGGATTCATCATCCACAGGCCGTCCTCCAGCTGCCGGCACAGGGGAACATGGGTGTGACCGAAGAGAAGAATGTCCGCCCCCACCGCCCGGGCGTCGGCCACGGCCGCGTCGTAGCCGCTTTTGACACCCCAGAGGTGGCCGTGAGACAAGAGAATGGACCGTCCGCCCAGAGTGATCTGCTTTTTGACAGGGGTGGCGTTCCCCCAACCATCGCAGTTGCCGGGAACCAGACAGAAGGAAATCTTAGGGTAGTGCGTGGCCACCTCTTCGGCATCGGGCATAATGTCTCCCAGGTGGATGACCTGGTAGGGCCGGTGGAGATCAATGGCGCTGTACATTCCGGACAGGGAGCGGTGGGAGTCGGAGAAGACCAAAATTTTCAAGCTGTGTCACCTCGCCTTTTTGCTGCATATACTGGGGATAGCTGAGAGAACAGGAGGGATTAAAATGGAACTGTCCAAAAAGGACCGGGAAGCCATTGCCCAGCTGGCCAAGTCCAGCGACGCACAAAAGCTGATGGAACTGCTGCAGAAGCAGAGCGGCCAGGTCAGGCAGGCCGCTCAGGCGGCGGCAGGGGGCGACCCCGCCCAGCTGATGGCCATGATGGACCAGCTGATGCATAGCAGGGAGGGGGCCGAGTTGGTGGACCGGATCGGTAGTCAAGCCAGGCAGGCGGGGCTGGAGTAGGGGAGGCCAAAGGCAACCCAAACCGAGCCCAGCGCAGCGGGTGAGGCTGGGAGAGGAGGAGCAGCGGAGTGAAGCGGAGATTCGGCGTGAGCCGGATGGAAGCGGAGAGAAGTTTACGATGATGTGAGGGGGTGTTCCTGTGGCAGGCTTTGAGGAACAATTGAATTCCATCCTGAGCAACCAGTCGGCGATGAACCAGATCATGGCCCTGGCCCGCTCGCTGTCCGGGGATCAGCAGCAGCCCCAGCAGCCCCCTGAGACTCTCCCGGGGGAGGAGACGGATACATATGTGCCTGCGGCAGAGGAGAAGGCCCCGGATTTGTCCGGCCTTCTGAGCCAAATCGACCCCGGAATGCTCCGGGCGGGAATGGATGTTCTCCGGCAGGTTCAGAGTACCGACGACCGGAATACCGCCCTGCTCAACGCGCTGCGCCCCTTTCTGAAGGAGGACCGGCAAGCCCGGCTTGACCGGGCCCTTCAGCTGGCCCGGATGACCAGGCTGATTCGGGTTGCTCTGGGGGCCCTGGGGGGAAAGGAGGGGGAGAGTGTATAATCGCTACATCCCGGAGGACACCTCCTATACCAGAATTGAGACCCCGGCGGCCCGGCCTGACGCTCCGGCGCCGGGGGAGGGCTCCCGTAAGCCTCTCCATTTTCCCGATTTTCTGCTGGGGAAGGAGGGACGTCTGTTTGGGGGCAGAGAGGGGGGCGGTCTGTCCGGGCTGCTCAAGTCGCTGCACCTGGAGAATATCGACAGCGGCGACATTCTGCTGCTGCTCATTCTTCTCTACCTGCTGGTGGAGGGGGACGACCTGGAGCTGGTCATCGCCCTGGGCCTGGTCCTTCTCATGGGGCTGGGGGAGGAGAGCTAGGACGATTCCCCGACCCGGTGGAGAACCTCCCCGTCAGGCAGGGCGAAGCTTCCATCGGCGGGGCAGGGGGACTGGACGGGGGTGTAGGCGGTCATGCGGTAGACCAGCTGGCCGCTGTCCTCGGTCTCGGCGGAGACCAGCAGGCCGCTGTTTACGCTGACCCAAAATCGCTGAAGAAGATCGGCGTGCTGAACCTCCACCAGAACGCAGGGCATGTCGCCCCGAGACTCATAGCCGGCGGCGGTAATCTCCTCCGATTCCAGTTCCAGCACCGTCTCGTAAGTGGGGATGTGCTGGGCCAGGTCAGAAGATTTTTCGTCCGCCGGGGCAGATTTGTACTGCTGTGAGCCGTCGTACCAGTAGTAGTGGGTCTCTTCGCTGGTGAGGTCGTGGCGCACCGCCCCGGAGGGGAGGGCCTGAATGCTGTGGGACCAGCCGCCGTCTGTCCAGACCTGGACCTGGGTGCTGGAGTTTCCCCCTGCCCAGAAGGTTTCCACCGTCAGTTCCCGAAAGAAGCTGGCGGGGCGGGCCAGGGTGGCCACCACACTTTGGACGGTCTGCGGGGTAACCTCCACCCGCTGGTAGTCCTGGAGCTGAGAGCCGGACCCCGACAGGTCGCCCGGCCCGGCGCTGGCGGAGGGGAGAATGACCTCCGGCGTTTTGGCGGCAAAGAGGACCCGGCCGAAGCTGGCCACAATGGCCCCCACAATGAGGGCCACAATGGCGACAACGATGACCAGTCGATTTTTCTGTTCCAGGGTCTGTCACCTCCAGTAGGGGGCGGCGCGAAAGCCGTCCCGACAGGTGGGATATCACGCTCCGAACGCCTCGGGCGGGGTGTCCCGCAGACCAAAATGCCAGGCGATGGCGTCAGCGATGCGGCGGCAGGCCCGACCGTCTCCGTAAGGGTTGGCGGAATGGGCCATTTTGTCATACTCATTCCGGTCGGACAGCAGCTGGGAGGCCAGGCGGAAGATGACCTCTTCCTCCACGCCGGCCAGACGCACCGTCCCGGCCTCCACCGCCTCAGGGCGCTCGGTCTCCCTGCGCAGGACAAGCACCGGCTTGCCCAGGGCGGGGGCCTCCTCCTGAAGGCCGCCCGAGTCGGTCATCACCAGGTGGCACCGGGCCATCAGGTTGTGCATCTCCCGCACGTCCAGGGGGGCGATGAGGTGGATTCGGGGGTGGCCGTCCAGATATTGATGGGCTGCCTCCTGCACCACGGGGGAGAGATGGACGGGGTAGACCAGCTCCGTGTCCGGAAAAGCGTCGGCCAAGCGGCGCAGGGCGGTCATGATGTTGGTCATGGGCTGGCCGTAGTTTTCACGGCGGTGGCAGGTGACCAGAATCACCTTTCGGTTGACATAATCCAAATCGTTAAGGATAGCTTCCCCAAAGGCAAACTCTTTTATCACGGTGGTCTGAAGGGCGTCAATCACGGTGTTGCCCGTTAAAAAGACGCCTTGGGTGATGTTTTCCCGGGCCAGATTGTCCCGGTTGGAGGGGGTGGGACAGAAGTGGAGGTCGGCGATGGTCCCCACCAGCTTCCGGTTGATCTCCTCCGGAAAAGGGGACCACTTGTCGTAGGTGCGCAGTCCGGCCTCCACGTGGCCGACAGGGATTTTGTGGTAGAAGGCGGCCAGCGCCCCGGCGAAGGTGGTGGAGGTGTCGCCGTGGACCAGCACCAGGTCGGGCTTGGCCGATTCCAGTACGCCGTCCATGCCGGTCAGGCACTTGGAGGTGATGGCGGACAGGGTTTGCCGGGGCTGCATTACGTTCAGGTCGTAGTCGGGCTTGAGGTGAAAAATATCCAGTACCGAGTCCAGCATCTCCCGATGCTGGGCGGTGACGCAGCAGAGAGCGTCAAATTCGGGGTGTTTTGCCAGTTCCAGGGCCAGCGGGGCCATTTTGATGGCCTCAGGCCGGGTGCCGAAGACGGTCATTACCTTTACTTTTCTCATTTGTCTGACTGGTCCTCCTCACCGAAGTAGTTGCCGCTTTCCATGGGGCGGCTTTGCCGGGGCTTGGCCACCCGGCTGCTCCCAGAGGACGGGGGCGGTTCGGTGTGGTTGGTCCGGTCCAGATACAGCTTGCCTGCCACCGCTCCGGCGGCGCACAGGGCCAGCAGGAACAACATGGCCCGCACCACGCCGATGGTGGTGAGAACCACGGCGGACAGGCCCAGAATGGCGCTGATGATATAGAGAACCGCCACAGCCTGCTTTTGGGAAAAGCCCATGTCGATCAGCCGGTGGTGGATATGGCCCCGGTCGGGGGACATAGGGGACTGGCCGTGGGACACCCGGCGCAGAATGGCGAAGCAGGTGTCGAAGATGGGCAGGCCCAGCATGAGAAAGGGGACGGCAAAGGAAATGATGGCGTAGAACTTAAACAGCCCCTGGATGGATACCACTGCCAGGATGAAGCCCAAAAAGGTGGAGCCGGTGTCTCCCATAAAGATTTTGGCCGGGTTGAGATTATAGGGCAGAAAGCCGATGCAGGCTCCGGACAGCGCCCCCATGAGAAGTGCTACATCGGGCTCCGCCACGATAAGGGCGATTACCAGCAGGGTCATGGAGCTGATGGTGGACACGCCGCAGGCCAGACCGTCCAGGCCGTCGATGAGGTTGACAGCGTTGGTGATGCCCACGATCCACAGCACCGTGATGGGAATGGCCAGCCAGCCCAGCTCCCAGAAGAGGTCCTCGCTGAATATGTTGGGGTTGGACAGAAACTCAATGCGGTTGCCGTGGAGAACGGCGATGAGGGCGGCCAGGATCTGCACAAAAAATTTGGGCAGGGCGGGCAGGGCGAAGATATCGTCCAGAATGCCCAGGATGACGATGACCACGCTGCCCAACAGCATCCCCCGCAGCTCAGTGGAGAGGGGGATGAAGACGAGGACGCTGAGAATAAAACCGAGGAAGATGGACAGGCCGCCCATGCGGGGGATGGGGTGGTCGTGCATGCGGCGGCCGTCCTTGGGGACGTCCACCGCCCCCACCCGGAAGGCCAGGGATTTGACCACTGGCGTAGAGATCAGCGCAACAAGAGCGGCGGTGAGCAGGGCGGCGGCAGCCAGCCCCACGGAAGAAAGCTGTATCATAGTAATGATCCTCTTTTTATCTCGGGGTTAACGGGCCACAAAGCCCACCTTTTTATAAACCTTGCGCAGGGTTTTGTTGGCCACATAGGAGGCTTTTTCAGCCCCCGCCTTGTAGACACTCTCCAGATATGCCTTGTCCGCCAGAATGCGGGTGGCCTCCTCCCGGATGGGGCGGAGGGTCTCCACCACCGCCTCGCCCACGGCGGGCTTGAACTTGCCGTAGCCCTGGCCGGCGAACTCCTCCTCGATCTTGTCAAAGCTCTTGCCGGTGACGGCGGAGTAGATGTTCATCAGGTTTGCCACACCGGGTTTGCTGGCCGGGTCGTAGCGCACGGGGTTTTCGGTGTCGCTGTCGGTAATGGCCCGCTTGAACTTGCGCTGGATGTCCTCGGGCCTCTCCATGAGGAAGACGCAGCCCTCGGGGATGGACTTACTCATTTTGCTGTCCGGGGTGGTCAGCCCCATCACCCGGGCCCCCGCCTTGGGGATGTAGGGCTCAGGCATCTTGAACACGTCGCCGTAGACACCGTTGAACCGCTGGACAATGTTCCGGGTCAGTTCCACGTGCTGTTTCTGATCCTCGCCCACGGGGACGAAGTCGGGCTGGTACAGCAGGATGTCCGCCGCCATCAGGGCGGGGTAGGTGAACAGGCCGCCGTTGATGTTGTCCTTGTGCTTGGCGGACTTGTCCTTGAACTGGGTCATGCGGCTGAGCTCGCCAAACATGGTGTAGCAGTTGAGAACCCAGCCCAGCTCGGCGTGCTGGGGGACGTGGGACTGGATAAACAGGGTGTTTTTCTCCGGATCCAGACCGCAGGCGATATACTGGGCCAGCTGCTCCAGGGTGCGCCGGCGCAGATCGGCCGGGGTCTGCCGGACGGTGATGGTGTGCATGTCGGCCATGAAGTAGTAGCATTCAAACTCCTCGGTCCGGGCCGCCCAGTTCTTGATGGCGCCCAGGTAGTTGCCCAGATGCAGGTCGCCGCTGGGCTGGATGCCGGAGAGCATTACTTTTTTCTCATCCATGTGTGTTGACTCCTTACTCTCAGAACGCCGGAAAGACGCCCATAATAATATTACTATATTGTACCACCATTGGGAAAGAAAGGCAACTAAAAAAGCCTTGTCAGGGAAAAGATTCTGTGATATCATAATTTTATACAGAAATTTACAGAAATAGGAGGACGGAAGATGAAAAAGGGCCTGCTGAAAGCTGTCGCCGCCGTTGTCGTTCTGATGGGAATCCTCCAGTGCGTGGAATGGATTGATACGAGACTCAACTATATCGTCCTGGAGGATCACAGCAATCTGGAGGAGTGCGCCGTCCGGTTTTTGCAGAATGGAGAACCTGTTCAGGTGACACTGAAGCTGCACAGCTGCGTCGACCTGGGGGACGAAAGATTTGTTTTGATAGATTACCTGGTGGGCGGAGAACACCAGCTGGGGCGAATCCGGATGGAGAGAGGACCGAATGGACGGTATAAAATCAACTCCATCGGCTACGGTGGCGGTAATTTCCGGGAGGGAGTTGTGGAGTCCGGCGGCGAAAAGTACTATCTTTTTGGTGGGCGCAACACCTATTTCGGGATCGCGGAAGTGAAGACTGTGCTGGACGGCAGAGAATATACGATGAAGGTGCCAGAGGGCGAGTGTTTTCTGGTGTATACGGAAATTGATCCCCTTACAGAGGCCCGCCACAGTGATTCGGAAAAGCTGCGCTTTTATAACGGCAGCGGCGAGGATATCACAACTCAAGTGCCCTGGAATTAGGAGAAAATCAACATGCCTTGGTATGTCTATATCCTCCGCTGCGGCGACGGCACTCTGTACACCGGCATCACCGACGACGTCCCTCGGCGTCTGGCCTCTCACCGTGCCGGCAGGGGCGCCAAGTACACCCGGGGGAGAGGCCCCCTGGAGCTGGTCTGGCAGGAGGAGGTCCCCGACAAGTCTGCTGCTCTGCGGCGGGAAATCGCCATCAAGCGGCTGACCCGGAAGGAGAAGGAAAAACTGATCGGGGGCACCAAAAAGCCTCCTTTCGAAAGGCGGTGCCCCAGTGCGTACACTGGGGCGGAGGATTGCGTTTTGCGAAGCAAAACATACGAAGTAAACAAAGATGATAGCAATCTTCAAAAATAGTAACACCAGTAGGGGCGGATACCATCCCCCCGCACGATGATGCAGTGTATGTTGTGATAGCGGGCGGGTCATACCCGCCCCTACAGATTGCCGTCAGCAATTCTGCATAGTATTATAGGATTATTTCATACATTTTGCCTTCGGCAAAATACAATCCTCAGTCAGCCTTCGGCTGACAGCTCCTTTCGAAAGGAGACTGCCCCCTCTATCGGCTTCGACGACATCTCCCCCTGACAGGGGGAGCCGGCCTTGCGGGGCGGAGGTTTTTTGACAGTCTAAGGACCGTCCGGTTTCCCGGACGGTCCTGATTTGGGTTATGGGTTAGAGGTTGTCCCGGTCGATTGGGGAAGTGCGGTATACCTCATGTGGGGCCCGATCGTTGATATACAGCGTATATCCATCCAGGATGGAAGTGGGAGCCTGGTGGTCTATTGAGGAGGGAGTCTCGACAGCGTGGTCGATAGTGACGGTATCTCCCACATTCAGGGTGACCACCTCCCGGTTCTGGGCGGCGGAGAGGGAGTAGAAGACCTTCTCGTCCTCCAGGCGGATGAAGTAGTAGGAGTTGCCGTCCATAACGGCGGTTCTGATTTCGGCGACCTTGCCCTTGGCCTCGGTCTGGGGCAGAACCTCCGTCTGGGTGACGCCCTTGTCGGTAAGCATCTGGATATACTTCTGCTCACAGACGGGCACAGTGTCTCCAATGGCCACGATGTCGTACCGGGCCACGTTGACCATGGCGTAGGTCTTGACCAGGTTGGCCGCGTCCTTCAGGGGGATGAAGTAGGTGGGCTCGCCGGCAATATTCAGCAGCAGGGGGAAGGTGGCGGTGTAGCCCAGGTCCTGGACCACGCCCTGGGCGGAGGCCATGGCGGCGTACTCAGTGGCGCCGGGGGCGGTGTAGAAGTGGGTCTCCTTGGTGCGCATGTTGCAAAGCAGGAATCCCAGGTTGGACTGGTCGGCGTTGGCGGAGGTGACCCCGGTGTAGGCGTACACGTCGTCGTTCATGGCGATGTAGTTGTAGCCGTCGGTGGTCTGGGTTACGTCCTTCTGGCCCAGAATAGAATTGATAAAGCCGTGGACCAGGGTGCCGTAGTAGTCGTACTGCTGCATAATCAGGTCGGGGACATAGAGGGTGTCCACCCAGTTGGGGACCTGCTCGTGGTACTGGCACTCACCGGTGACGGCGTCCACCAGTACCGCCCCCTGGATGTCTACGCCGCCGAACAGCCCGATACGCTTGACCACCCGGGGGGCGATCCAGAAGGGACGGCCCGTTTCGTCGATCTCAAACTCCGGGGTGGAGAACATCATGGTGGGGTATTGGAAGCGCAGGTGGCGCAGGATATTCCGGTTGAGCGGCTCGGAGAAGGAGTACTTCATCCCCTCGCTGAGCCGGGTGACGGTGGCCTCCTGGGTGACCATGTCCACCACCACATAGGCGGGCAGGCCGCTGCCCCGGTTGGTGAACCATTTGATGAGGTCCGCGTAGGCGATGGGGGCCACCCGCACGGGCCTGCCCTGATAGTTGATCTGGGTGGAGTCGCCGGAGTACTCAAACTGGCTGACCATGTCGCTGAGGGTACCCATCTGCCGGTCGCCCAAAAACTCGGCGGAGGAGCGGTCCAGGGTGGGGATCTCGTTGAAGGAGATCTGTGCCACATCCGTGGCGAAGTCGCCGGTTTGGACGGTGAGCAGCTCCCGGTAGGCTGAGGCCCGGAAGACGGGCAGGGAGATGATCTGTCCCGCCACGGCCACCACAATGACGGCGGCGAAGAGGATCAGCACCGGCAGACAGCTCTTTTTAACAAATTGGAACCAGTCCTTCAGTTTCTCCTTGGGGGTGCGCACCACGTCGTCCGAGGGCTTGACGGACAGGGCGAACACACAGGCGGTGTATACGATGCACAGCAGGCCCAAAAAGCTGTAGAAGTCGCCCGACTGGGGATTGATGGCGGGCAGGGACACATAGAAGTAGATAAAGCCGACCACTGCCGTAATCAGCAGGCTGACCAGCAGACTCCCGATTCGACCCATAGGCTTTCGGGTCTTTTTTTCTTTCAAGATGAAATTCTCCTCTCTTGACTGCAGGGGCGGGGATTACCCGCCCGGATGGACTCCGGCATCCGCAGGGGGATGAGATTTGCCCCTACAGAATCTTTTTTATAGCATACACGCTTTTCCGGGAAAAAGCAAGGAACAGAAGATTAAATTTTGGCAACTTTGATGCTTATAGAGGGATAAAAGCGGTCGTCCAGAGAAAATTTGCGTGCAATGACTTCCTGTGCTATACTTGGAACCAGAAAAGTGAAAGTGGAAAACCGTGGAAGCTGGGCTGCGCAGCAGCGCGGCCCGGGCGAGGATTACAACACTTTGGAGGTAAAAAATGACAGAGAAAATCAAATGGGTTCTGAACAGGATGCCCAAGAGCGACGACAAGTATCTGGGCGTCATGTCCACCGGCAATGTAGAAAAGGCCCAGACCTTTCACCGCAGCTTTCCCCAGTACGCGGTAACCCCTCTGGCCCGGCTGGACGGGATGGCCGCCCACCTGGGTCTGGGCAGTCTGTGCGTCAAGGATGAGTCCTACCGCTTCGGACTCAACGCCTTCAAGGTTCTGGGCGGCTCCTTCGCCATGGCCCGGTATATTGCCGGGGAGCTGGGCAGAGATGTGTCCGAGCTGAGTTACGACTACCTGACCAGCCCGGACTTTCGCAGGGACTTCGGCCAGGCCACCTTCTTCACCGCCACCGACGGCAACCATGGCC
>CATONV010000042.1 GCA_951801655.1 uncultured Oscillospiraceae bacterium
CAGAAGGCTGCAAACCTTGTCTTTTTTATTTGCGCAACTTATTGTACCTTATCGTTTGTCATCTTTATGTGTTGTATTGACAAAAAAGATGCAGAATATAAGAGAAACTATTATGTATACAATTTGTGGAAAAAGATTCCTTCTTATAATCTGATTCTCCGTTAAGTCCTGGGGTTCTTCAGGCCTCCTAGCAACAAAGTGATCCCAGCGCTTGTCGAGAATAGATTTCAACGTTGTAAACTCGATAAGGAAAATAATAGCTCGTATCAAGGTATTCAAGTTCTTTTTAATGTCGAAAACGGATTTAAACTCTAGCATTCTCTGAATGGCTCGGAGATCCGCCGCCAATTCTTCGATTAAATCTGGTGAGAGGTTGATTTTCTCAACCCAAACAATCAATGTAATGGAAAATGCATTTTCTCCAATATTGACTGTTTCTGTAATACTTGCATCAGGATCAATATATTTTTGAAAGTCTATTGTTTCTCCATTTAGCAACAAAGACTTCTTTTTATTTCTATTGAGGTATAAATACCATGTAAATGTTCTCAAAAAAGCATCTTCTAATTCTTCAAAATCTAAATCTTCTCGCAGAAGACCATTGACACCAGTAATTGTAACAATCGGATCAGATAAATCATATTCATTTTTGTTTTCATCATTGATTTTTATTGCATAGAAAATTTTTTCTTTCCCTCTACATACTACCGTTTCCCATATGGCTTCTCTTGCAAACGCATAGCATGAGAATCTTCCCTTGCCTTTATTAGATTTAGACTTTAACTGTAACGATAGTCCATTTTTGTTAGAAGCCAAAAATGCGCCAAAAGTATCATCTATGGTTTCATAACAGATTCCATCGCCATCATCTTGAATGCATACAGATGCTACACCTTCAAGTTCGTTGCTATCAAATGAAACTGCAACAGTAACTGCATTAGCCTCAAAGCCGTTCCAAATATATTCGCAAAGCGCTTCCCTATAATCCTTTGTAATTCCTGATGTCTCAACACTCTGGCTCTTTACAGTAAGCTCCTTTTTCATTTGAAGCCCTCCATTTGAATCCAATTGAAAAATACTGGTCTAAGGCTTAAGAAAACCCTGTGTTCGTCCTCACAATGCACTTAATACTATTATTCGTGCAACTTTCAGTTTTGTTTCTGCTGATACCGTACTGATTTTTTGTTGTGCGGCCTGTTGTACATTTTGAGAATTGGCCTAAAACCAAAACTATTTTGCCTTCCTATCATGGAAGAGATTGTGTTCCTTCCGGACTACTGCTAATCTCATTTTGGGGTCCAACCATAGTTGGAGGTCCGCCGCAATTTCAGGGTAAGCACTCACACCTCCACCCTTGCCCTGTTTTACACGCATCCCAACAGCATGAGTCCTTCGAATCCACAAAGATGGAGTAATGGTAAGCGATGTTGTATGCCCCTGGTGGATCAGATCCTCACATGCCCCATCATCAAATTCCTCATTCATATCATTCTCCCATTGACGGAGAAACTCTAATGTATTGCGGCTGCGCATCCAACTTTGAATGACATAACCGGGAGATTCTTCGGAATACTGTTTTGCCAATTCGGTCAATGACACCATATCCTTACAGGTCATCAGCCTCATGTATAGGCGCATAGTTTCACGGTAGTCCCTGATTTTTTTAGATGTGCGCAGCTTTTCCTCATTCAGCGAATCATAAAATTTCTCTCTCGATATAGTAGCAAGGTCAGTGTCTATGATTTGTCTCGCTAAGAGCGAATCAATCGAGGACTCGTACTGGAACGCCAGGCGTGTGTAGAGTTCACCAACTTCTTTCTCTGTCATGATCCCATTCTCCCTTTTTCTGAAAGTATATCAGAAAGAACAGGATTTGTACAGCTTTATTCCATTTCTATGGAGGAGGACTGATATCTGGTCGATTTTCTCGGATGTCCTGCTTTGTCATAATCTACATTACACCGGCGCTCCTTTTCGGATTGAGCATCCATATACTCGTTTATCCCAACAATTGGGATATATTTCTTATTGGCCAGGAGCTTATCCACAGCCGCCCTGATCCATTTGGATTTCCCTGTCAGAGAAGATACACCCTTTACAAAAAGCATATCAACAATTTTTCCCAGGCTGGCTCCAGCAAGATAATACTCAAATATGCTGCGGACAACATCCGCCTTTCCTTCATGCACGATGATTTCCTCGCCAGACAAAACATAGCCATATGGAAGTTTCATAGTTACCTCGCTTTCTAAAACATAAATAAAAGCAGGTTTGAGGGATAACCAATCTCCTCAAATCTGCTTGCTGACGCCTATGATATATAATTGTAGCCAATTTCAAGGTTCAATTTTAGTGTAATTTTGCCCAAAAGGAACAAAACCTACGTATAACTATCGTTAAACGCAGGTTTTGTCTACAATGGTGCGCGAGGCGGGAGTCGAACCCGCACGCCCTTGCGAGCACTGGCACCTGAAGCCAGCGAGTCTACCAATTCCACCACTCGCGCATTGAGTGGCGCTCATCAGCGCAAGAGAGATATTACCATATCTCCTGCCTGGTGTCAACACTTTTTGCGAAATTTTTTCTTTCTTTTTTTCCATCGACTTCATCACAAAAGAAAATGGATTTTTCCCTCCCGCGCATATTGACAGATGTGGCCGGACTTTGTTATATTGAACGTGCGGCAGGAAGCCGTAGAAGGGCCAGAAGGCCGATAAAATTCATTCAAATAAGGTTTGAATCAAGCGCCCGGAACAGAAGTCCGGGGGCTGCCAGAAGGCATACCGTAGCGGTATGCTTTTTTTCTGCCAATAAAAGGAGAGACTGGCCATGACACTGGAAAAATTCTTTTCCCAACACCCCAAGGCGGCGCTGGCCTTTTCCGGGGGAGTGGACTCTGCCTACCTGCTGTGGTCGGGACTTCAGGCCGGGGCCGAGGTGTGGCCCTATTTTATAAAAACCCCCTTCCAGCCTCAGTTTGAGCTGGAGGACGCCTACCGCCTGTGCGAACAGCTGGATGCGGAGCTGATCGTCCTGGACTATGACGTCCTTGACCACGAGACTGTGACCTCCAACCCGCCCGACCGCTGCTATCACTGCAAGCGGTGGATGTTCTCCAAGCTGAAACGCTATGCCGCCTCGGAGGGCTTTTCCCTGGTGCTGGACGGCACCAACGCCTCTGACGATGCGGAGGAGCGCCCCGGAATGAAGGCCCTGCGGGAACTGGAGGTCCGCTCGCCGTTGCGGGAGTGCGGGCTGACCAAAGAACAAATCCGGGAATTGTCAAGACGGGCGGGGCTGTTCACCTGGAACAAGCCATCCTACGCCTGTCTGGCCACACGAGTGCCAATAGGGCGGACCATCACCCGGGAGGACCTGAAGCGCGTCGAGAGGGGCGAAGAGAAGCTATCCGCCCTGGGCTTTCGGGACTTTCGCCTGCGTCTGACGGCGGGCGGGGCCAGGCTTCAGGCGACGGAGGAGCAGCTGCCTCTGACGCTGAGGCGGCGAGAGGAGATTTTGTCCGCGCTGGAAGCGGATTTTTCGGAGATTACCTTGGACCTGCGGCCCAGGGTGCCACTGGATTGAGGAGGTATTTATGGATAACCGGCGCGATATTTTGCAGCTGCTTCGGCAGGTGGCGGAGGGAGACGTCCCTCCGGAGGAGGCCCTGCTTCAATTAAAGCGGGAGCCCTTTGAGGACCTGGGCTACGCAAAGGTGGATTTCCACCGGGGGGTGCGCCAGGGGGCGGCGGAGGTGATCTACGGCGCGGGCAAGGCTCCGGAGCAGATTGCCGGAATCGCTGCGGCTATGGGGAAAAGGGGGTGCCGGAATGTTCTGATAACCCGCATCAGCCCGGAGGCGGCAGCCCTGGTGAAACAGTCCGTCCCGCTGGACTACCACCCCATCCCCAGGCTTGCCATTGCCTTTCCCGGGGAGAGAGAGGCAGTGGGACACATTGTGGTGGCCACCGGCGGCACCAGCGACATGGCGGTGGCCGAGGAGGCCGCCCTCACCGCCGAGGTACTGGGCAACCATGTCACCCGGCTGTACGACGTGGGAGTGGCGGGACTTCACCGCCTGTTGTCCAATCTGGAGCCGCTGATGAGCGCCCGGTGCGTGGTGGCGGCGGCCGGAATGGAGGGGGCGCTGGCCTCTGTGATCGGCGGGCTGGTGGACTGCCCTGTCATTGCCGTGCCCACCAGCGTGGGCTACGGGGCCAGCTTTGGTGGCCTGTCCGCCCTGCTGGCTATGCTCAACTCCTGTGCCTCCGGGTGCAGCGTGGTAAACATTGACAACGGCTTCGGGGCCGGATACCTGGCCAGCATGATCAATCAAATGGAGGGGATTTCATGAAAACCTTATATTTAGAATGCAAAATGGGAGCGGCGGGAGACATGCTTATGGCCGCGCTTTATGAGCTGATGACCCGGGAGCAGAAGAGGGAATTTCTGGATACGATGAACAGTCTGGGTCTGCCCGGAGTGGAGGTGGTTCCGGAGGCCGTAAAGACCGGCGGTATCGCGGGCACTCACATGCGGGTGACGGTCTGCGGTCAGGAGGAGAACGATCACCACCACCACCACCACCACGACCACGACCATGAGCATGACCACCACCACAACCATGACCACCACCATGAGAATGACCACGGTTATCACCACCACGCCACGCCGGGACACATCGGCGAGATCATCAACGGTCTGGCCCTGCCCCAGAGGGTGAAGGACAGGGCCAGGCAGGTCTATGACGCCATCGCCCAGGCGGAGGCCCAGGCCCACGGCTGCGATGTGGGCGACATCCACTACCACGAGGTGGGGGCCCTGGACGCGGTGACCGATGTGGTTGGGGTGTGCTGGGCCATGGAGCTGCTGGATCCCGATCTGGTCACTGCCTCCCCTGTCCACGTGGGCAGCGGGACGGTACACTGCGCCCACGGGATCATGCCTGTCCCCGCCCCCGCCACCGCCGCGCTGCTCCGGGGGATTCCCATTTATGGCGGAGAGATCCAGGGGGAGCTGTGTACCCCCACCGGGGCTGCCCTGCTGAAGACGTTCGTCCAGAGCTTTGGTCCCATGGGTGAGATGGAGGTGGAGAAAATCGGCTATGGTGTGGGCTCCAAGGAGTTTGAGCAGGCCAACTGCGTGCGGGCCTTTTTAGGGGAGGAAGAACCGAGGGAGTCCGGAGACATTGTGGAGCTGGTGTGCAATATCGACGACATGACCCCCGAGGCTTTGGCCTTTGCCTGCGCCCGGCTGCTGGAGGCGGGGGCGCTGGATGTATATACCACCCCCGGCACCATGAAGAAGGGCCGGCCCGGCTGGGTACTCACCGTTCTGTGCGACCCCGGCCGGGAGCAGGAGATGGTCCGGCATATTTTTGCCCACACCACTACCAACGGTCTGCGCTCCCGCCTGTCGGCGAAGTACTTCCTCAAGCCCGGACAGGGTCGGGTCCAGACCCAGTGGGGCCCGGTGGGGGTGAAGCTGGCCCGGGGGTACGGCGTTACTCACGCCAAGCCGGAATTTGAAGATGCTGCGGCCCTGGCAAAGGCCAACGGCCTGCCTTATCAGACAGTGTTTGAGGCGGCGATGAAGGAGATCAAGAATCTGTAGGGTGCGGCGACCCGGCGCGCCGTCCGGCAAACCCGCATAAGGCCCAAATATGGCGGGCCAAGTCGTCCCTCTCTACACAGAAAGGATATCCAAATGAAAAAAATCATTATTTTCCTCCTGTCTCTCACCCTTCTCGCTTCCTGCGGCAGGCGGAACGAGGGCAGCTTCTCATCCGAACCGGGTATCTCCCAGCCGCTTACCGTCGTCCTGCCCCCCGCCTGCGAGCCTACGGCAGGCTTCGACCCCGCCTTCGGCTGGGGGGCGGGGGAGCACGTCCACGAGCCGCTGATTCAGTCCACTCTGACGGTAACCAACCCCGATCTGACCATCGGCTACGACCTGGCTACGGGTATGGAGACCAGCCAGGACGGCCTGACCTGGACGGTAAAAATCCGGGACGATGTGACATTCACCGACGGAGAGGCCCTCACCGCCTCTGACGTGGCGTTCACCTACAACATGGTGAAGCAGACCAGCTCGGTTAACGATTTTACGATGCTGGACCGGGCGGAGGCGGTGGACGACACCACCGTGGTCTTCCACATGAAAACCCCCTTCTCCATCTGGCCCTACACCATGGCCGTCACCGGCATTGTCCCGGAGCACGCCTACGACCCGGCCTCTTACGGGAGCAGTCCTATCGGCTCCGGGCGGTATGTCCTGAAGCAGTGGGACCGGGGAGAGCAGGTCATTCTGGAGTACAACCCGGACTACTACGGGATGCAGCCCAGAATGGAGAAGGTGACCATCCTGTTTATGGAGGAGGACGCCGCCTTTCTGGCCGTCCAGGCAGGGGAGGTTGACCTGGCCTACACCTCCGCCCTCTACGCCGACCAGAAGCCGGAGGTCCTCTCCCTCAACGGACAGGAACCTGTGACCTACTCCCTTCTGGCCGTCCGGACGGTGGACAACCGGGGGATCAATCTGCCTGTCACCATGAGCTCACCCACCATGGAGTCCCCCGTCCGGCAGGCCATCAATATGGGCATCGACCGGCAGAGGATGATTGACCACGTCCTCAACGGCCACGGTACCCCGGCTTACAGCGTGTGCGATGGCCTGCCCTGGTATAACCCCGTTAACGAGGTGGAATACGACCCTGAGGGGGCCAAAGCCCTCTTGGACGAGTGGGGCTGGCCGGTTGGGCCGGACGGTATCCGGGTCCGGGGGACGAGTGAGATGAGACTCGGTCTGACCATCTACTACATTGTTGGGGATTCGGTCCGGCAGGGGCTGGCCGCCGAGCTGGCAAACCAGCTGCGGGAATTGGGCATTGAGGCGGACATCAAGGGCGTGGGCTGGGACTCCGCCTATAACGACGCCCTGTTCAACCCCTTGGTCTGGGGCTGGGGGGCCCACACCCCCATGGAACTGTATAACATCTACCACACCGACCCCGAACGGGGCACCGCCCGCTACTCTCCCTACTCCTGTGAGACGACGGACGAACTTCTGGACGCGGCCCTGGCCTGTCCCCATCTGGAGCAGTCCTACACCCTGTGGCAGCAGGCCCAAGAGGAGATTGCCGAGGATGTGCCCTGGGTGTGGCTGGTGAACGTGGACCACCTCTATTGGGTCCGGGACGGCCTGCACGTGGCCGAGCAGAAGATTCACCCCCACGGCCACGGCTGGTCCATCGTCAACAATGTGGACCGATGGGAGTGGAATTCGTAGGGGCGCACATTGTGCGTCCGCCAAATATGTACCCCGTTTGCAGAGGCGTGTAGGGCGGGACGACCCCGGCCCGCCGTCCAAAGCGGCTGCTAAACCCGAAAACGGCGCGCCGGGTCGTCGCGTCCTACAGGCTGGAGGTTACCCATGAAACACCGCTTACAATTTACCGCCAAAAAGCTGGTCCGTATGGCACTCCTCCTGCTGGGGGTCAGCCTGACGGCCTTTCTCCTCATGGACGCCTCCCCTCTGGACCCCCTTCAGACCAACATCGGCCAGGCGGCCCTGGGCTCCATGAGTCCGGAACAGATTGCCCGGCTGGAGGACTACTGGGGGGTGAACGCCCCGGCGGCGGAGAGGTACCTGGGCTGGCTGGGAGACGCTCTCAGGGGAGATTTTGGCGTCTCCCTGCTGTACCGCCGCCCGGTGCCGGAGGTGATCGGCCAGCGGCTGAGTAATTCCTTTTGGCTGCTGCTTACCGCCTGGGTACTGTCCGGAGGGCTTGGGCTTGGACTGGGACTGCTGGCCGGGGCCTTTCGGGGCAGAGGTCCGGATAAAATGATCCGGGGCTGCTGTCTGGTCGTCTCCAGCACCCCGGCCTTCTGGCTGGCCCTGCTGCTGCTCATGGTCTTCTCTGTGTGGCTGAAGGTGCTGCCTGTCGGGCTGTCGGTTCCGGCGGGGGCGGCGGCTGACAGCGTGACGCTGGCGCAGCGGCTGCGCCACGCCCTTCTGCCTGGACTGACTTTGTCCGTTGCCGGGGCTGCCGGCATCGCCCTGCACACCCGGGAGAAGGTAGTTGACGTGCTGGACAGCGACTATGTCCTCTTTGCGCGGGCCCGCGGGGAGGGGCATATCCTCCGCCGCCACGTGCTGCGCAACGTGGCCCTGCCCGCCATCACCCTGCAATTTGCCTCCATAAGCGAGATTATAGGAGGATCGGTGCTGGTGGAGAAGGTCTTTTCCTATCCCGGACTGGGCCAGGCGGCGGTGTCCGCCGGGCTGGGGGGCGATATGCCTTTGCTGATGGGGATTACCGTGGCCACCGCCTTTCTGGTCTTTGGGGGCAATCTGGCTGCCGACCTTCTCTACGGCATTGTGGATCCCCGTATCAGAAGGGGGGCGGCCGCAGGATGAACCGCCGCAGGAGCACTTTGATTCTGCTGGTCCTGGCCTGCGCGCTTCTCCTGGCCGTCACGCTGGCCGGGGGACTGCTGGCCGATGGGGCCGCTTCCGCCGACTTTACCCGGAAAAATCTTCCGCCCTGTTTTGCCTTTCCCTTCGGCACCGACTGGATGGGCCGGGACATGCTGAAGCGCACCCTGGCGGGACTGTCATTGTCCATCCGCATCGGAGCTCTTACCGCCGCCCTCAGCGGAGCGGTGGCCCTGGCGCTGGGGGCCGCTTCCGCCGCCTTCGGCGGCTGGGTGGACGCCCTGATCTCCTGGATCATTGACCTGGTGATGGGCATTCCCCACATTTTGCTGATCATTTTGATCTCCATTGCCTGCGGCCGAGGTCTCTGGGGCGTGACTGCGGGCGTGGCGCTGAGCCACTGGACCTCTCTGGCCCGCCTGGTCCGGGGGGAGGTGCTCCAGCTGTGCCGCACCCCCTATTTCCGTATGGCCCAGCGGCTGGGGGTATCCCGGAAAAGACTGTTTTGCAGCCACCTCCTGCCCCACCTGCTTCCCCAACTTTTGATCGGACTTATGCTGCAGTTCCCCCACGCCATCCTCCATGAGGCAAGCGTGACCTTTTTGGGCTTTGGCCTGTCTTCGGAGAGGCCGGCCATTGGAAATATCCTGGAGGAGAGTATGGCCTATCTGGCCGCTGGGCGGTGGTGGCTGGCCCTGCTGCCCGGGCTGTCCCTGGTGGGAGTGGTGATGATCTTTGCGCTGGCGGGGGAGAGGCTTCGGCTGCTGCTGGCCCCGGCCAGCGCCCAGGAATAGGAGGCAGGTATGACGCCGATTTTATCTGTGGACAAGCTGTCCATCACCTTTACCCGGTATAGCCGAGGGCTGTCCCGGGAGGAGATGCCTTCGGTTCGGGAGCTATCTCTCACGGTGGAACCGGGCCAGGTGGCGGCGGTGGTGGGGGAGAGCGGCGCGGGCAAGAGCCTGCTGGCCCACGGGATACTTCATCTGCTCCCCCGAAACGCAGCTATGTCGGGGAACATCCTGTATGACGGGATGCCTCTCACCGCAGACCGGGCCCGGGTACTCCGGGGCCGGGAGATCGCCCTCATCCCCCAGGGGGTTACTTACCTGGATCCTATGATGCGGGTGGGGGAGCAGATCCGCCGGGGGCGCGGAGATGAGGCGTCTCGGGCCCGCTGCCGGGCGGTACTGTCCCGATACGGGCTGGCGGCGGAGGTGGAGGGACGCTACCCCTTTGAGCTGTCCGGGGGAATGGCCCGGCGGGTACTCATCGCCTGCGCCGTTATGGACAACCCCCGTCTCATCATTGCTGACGAACCCACCCCCGGCCTGGACGCCCGGTCCGCCGCCCGAATCCTGAGTCACTTCCGGGAGCTGGCGGAACAGGGGGCGGGCGTGCTGTTTATCACCCATGATCTGGAGCTGGCCTGTACTGTGGCCCACAAGATTGTGGTGTTCCGCTCCGGACAGACGGTGGAGGAGGCCGCGTCCTCAGCCTTCCAAACCGGCGAGGGCCTGACGCATCCCTATAGCCGCGCCCTGTGGCGGGCCCTGCCGAAAAACGATTTTCTTTAGGGCGAAGAAGAATGGAGGACGCATGACTCTGGAAGCAAAAAATCTCACATTCCGCTATCCCCGCCAAAAGGGGCCGTCCCCTCTGAAGGGCGTCAGCCTTTCCCTGTCCTCCGGAGAACGGCTGGGACTGTCCGCGCCCAGCGGCCAGGGGAAGACCACCCTGTGCCGGCTTTTGGCGGGGTGGGAGAGGCCGAACAGTGGCCAGGTACTGCTGGACGGCGTTCCTCTCGCCCGGCATCGGGGCTTTTGCCCGGTCCAGCTGCTGTGGCAGCACCCGGAGGAGGCGGTGGATCCCCTTTTGAAGCTGGGGACCACCCTCCGGGAGGCCGGGCCGGCGGACCGGGCCGTTCTGGACGCCCTGGGCGTGCAGGACAGCTGGCTGGAGCGTTTCCCCTCAGAGCTGTCCGGGGGGGAGCTTCAGCGCATCTGTGTCGCCAGGGCCATGAGACCCGGCCTGCGCTTTCTTCTGTGCGATGAGGTCTCCGCCATGCTGGACCTGATCACCCAGGCCCGGCTGTGGCGCTTTCTTTTGGACCAGGCGCAGGCGCGGGGGCTGGGGCTGCTGGTGGTCAGCCACGATTCCGCGCTGCTGGAGAAGGTGTGCCAACGGGTTGTCAGCTGGGAGGAGCTGTCCCGCTGAAGCTTTTGGTGCAGTCTCCCGCGATTGCCGCATAGAATGGCAGGAGAGGGGGGCATGTTAACATGGAAGAACGTCTGGTGATGGGGGGAGGCGGCACGCTTACCCTTCGGCAGGACGGCCCGAGAGTGCGAATGGAGGCGGAGCGTCCGGCGGACGGAAGGGGACTGTACAAGGTGTGGCTGCACGGGGACTGCGGGGGAAAACTGCTGCTGGGCACCCTGGCCCCGGAGGACGGGCAGCTGCGGCTGCGCCGCACGGTGTCCATCGGGGCGCTGGAACAGGCGGGCTGCTGGCCTCACTTCCGGGCGGAGTCGGCCCTGGCGTTTCCCTTTCCGGGACAGCGGGGATGGTACTGCGAACAGCATCCGGAGAGGCTGACCGCCGATCCTCTCCTGCGGGAGAGACTCCGCGGCGCCATGCTGTGCCGCCGGGATGGGGAGACTGTTTCTCTGTCCGCGCCGTTCCGCACCGACCGCCCGGTGCGCCTGCCGGCCCTGTTTTGTCTGGCCCGGGTGGAGAAGCGGGATGGCCAGTTGCACATGGTCTGGGAATTTGACAGCCAGGGACGGCCGAAACCTCCGCATACATAAAACGAGGCGAGAGGGACAGACTAACTGCCAGTAACGGGGACATCTCCCGTATGGAAAGGAGGCAGCCGCATGCCCAATCTGACAACCAAGGAGCTGACCGCTCTGTCCGACCAGCTGGATTTTGAGAAGGTTCTCCACTGCAAGTATCTCTCCGCCGTCGAGGAGTGCCAGGACCAGGAACTGAAAAACAAGTTCCAGGCCTGCGCCAACCAGCACCTGCAAAACTACAGCACCCTGCTGACCCATCTGCGTTAACAAAGGAGGAGTACCGATGAATGACCAGGAACGAATTACCGATTTTCTGTGCAGTGAGAAGAAGATGAGCGCCAATTACGACACCCTTGCCTCGGAATGCGTCAACCTCTCCCTGCGGGACGATTTTTTGAACATCTTCAACCAAAGCCACCAGACTCAGACCGACCTGTTCAAGCTGGCCCAGTCCAAGGGCTGGTATCAGGTGGAGCAGGCGCCGCAAAATAAAGTCAGCCAGGCCTATACCCGGTTCTCCAACCAACAGCCCACCGCCTGATTTTCGGGCCCCTTTTACCGGGGCCCCTTTATTTAAAATTTTTTTGAAAAAGGGGTTGATTTTTTCTGGAGGACGTGATATCATACATAAGCTGTCTGGTACAGAATGCCAGGATATCCGGGTGTGGCGAAGTTTGGTATCGCGCTTGAATGGGGTTCAAGAGGCCGCTGGTTCGAATCCAGTCACTCGGACCAAAACGGGGCAAAGCAGCTTTGCCCCGTTTTTCTAAAATTGTTGTTCTGTTTGAAATCGTGTATTCAAGCCGGACGGTGCCATAGCCAAGTGGTAAGGCAGAGCTCTGCAAAAGCTCCACTCCCCAGTTCGAATCTGGGTGGCACCTCCACATCGTCGGAGCAAGCGATATAACGCTTGCTCCGACTTTTTTCAAAAGTCAGAGCGTGCTCATTTCGCTGCTCCTCCTCTCCAAACCGCAACCGCTGCACTGGGTTGCGGTTTGGTTTTTGGTTTCACTTCATGACATTGGGCACACCGCAAAGAATCTTCTCGCGTTCCCGCTATGCCAGTTTGGATTCCAGCCAGTCCAGGAGGTCCTGGAGGACCTCCTGGCGGTTTGTCTCGTTGAACATCTCATGACGGCCGCCGGGGTAGAGTTTTACAGTGACATCCCGGCATCCGGCGGTGCGGAACATCTTCTCCACCTTCCGCACGCCCTTGCCCATGGAGCCCACGGGGTCATTGTCTCCGGAGAGGAAGTAGACAGGGGTATTTTGACTCATCTTGGCCAGATTGTCCCGGTCGGCGATGAACTGAAGTCCGCCCATCATGTCGCGGAACATGCCGACGGTGGGCAAAAAATTACACAGCGGGTCGGCCAGGGAGAGGTCCACCTGGGCCTCGTCCCGGGACAGCCAGTCGGAGGGGGTGCGGTTGGGCCGGAAGGCCCGGTTGTACGCCCCAAGGGACAGGTCGTTCACCGTTTGACTCACATAGTCGGCGCCCCGGGTTTTGCAGAGGGCTGTGGACAGCGCCTTGCCGAAGGCCACCGCCGCGGCGGGCTCCTGGCCGGTCCCGGACAGGACGGCGGCGTCCACCGTACCCGGCCAGCGGATGAGATAGGTGCGGGTGAGGAAGGACCCCATGGAGTGCCCCAAAATCACATAGGGCAAGGCGGGATGCTTCTCCCCCTCCAGCGCACGCAGGCGGCGGATGTCTTCGCAGACCAGGTCCCAGCCGTGTTTGGGGCCGAAATAGCCGAACTTGCCCCCGGCGGTGAGTCCGTGTCCCAGGTGGTCCTCGCCGCACACCAGATAGCCGCGGGCGGCCAGAAAACGGGCCGCCGGGTCATAGCGTCCAATGTGTTCGGCCACTCCGTGTACAATCTGTACCGCGCCCCGGGGCGTGCCCTCGGGTATCCACTCCCGGGCGTGGATGGTGTGGAGATGATCGGAGGAGGGGTAGGAAAAGTCGAAGGTCTGGATCATAGAACGCCTCATTTCCGCTCCAGGGGAGCATGTTTCCTCATGATTGGTGCCATGTGCAGAGGCGGCCTGGGGCCGCCTCTGGGTGCCTGTCAATTTTGAATCCTGCTATAGTGTACCCCCAAACGCGGGGACAAGTCAACCCATCTGTTCCAGCAGCGACCGGATGGTGCCGGCGTGGAAGGATCCCTCCTGGGCCAGTTCCAGATAGAGCTCCTTCAGACAGGGGTCGGCAGTGGCCTGGGCGGCCTGGCGGTTTTTCTGTTCCCACTGCTGCTCCCACAGGAACTGCTCCCGCAGCGCCAGGGGCAGGGAGGCTGGCAGTCTGGGCTGGAGGCATTTGGGGGCGTAGCGTCTGCCGGTGATTAGAAAGTAGGCGGCGGACAGGCGCTTAAAGGCGGAGCGATGGTCCCGGGCCAGAGAAGACAGTACTCTGGCACAGGATCCGCTGGCCCGGCGGGCCATGGCTTGGCCGGCGGCCGCCCCTGTCCGGGCCAGCGCCATCAGCTCCTCCAACCGCTGACTGTCCCCTTGGGAAGATTCCCCCAGACAGAAGGCAGGGGATGGCTCTGTTCCAGGGCCGCCGGGACAGGCAGGACAGTCGGGACAGGCAGGACAGTCGGGACAGGCAGGACAGTCGGGGCAATCGGGACACACCGGTTCCGCCGGACAGTCGGGCACGGGGGGCAGTTCCGGAGAGAGGGGAGGCTGCTCCTCCGGCGGCGGCGTCTCCTCCGCAGGCACGGCGGGAACGGCGGGGATGGCAGTATCAGGGATGGATGTATCCGGCGTGGCCTGGCCGGGCATCACCCGGTCCCAAACCCGCTGAAACGTGGCCGGATCGACGTTTTGTCCGGCCAGAGATGGCATATCCACTTTTAGTTCCATGGTTCAAACTCCTTTGCTTGAGAAAATGTATACCCGGGGCTGCCCCATTCTATGTCCGCCGGGCCTGTCTTGCCAACGGAAGCGAGATGTGATACAATGCCCGGGACCTGTGAGGAGGAGTTTTATGGAAGAGAACAAGCATCCGATTCTGGCGGTGGTCAACTGCCCCAACCAGTTTTCCTTTGAGAACGGAATCGAGGTCACCTGTGTGAAACCTGGCCTGGCCCGAGGGGTGCTCCGCGCCGGGCCCGCCTCGATCAATCCACACGGAATGATTCACGGCGGGGCGATGGCCGCCCTGGCGGACACGGTGGGGGGCTGCTGCGCCTGTTCCACCGGGGACAACTGCGTCACAGCCAACAGCACCATGGAATTTCTGCGCCCTGCCCGAGGGGATCTGTTCTGTGAGGCTATCCCCAAAAAGCTGGGCCGGCAGCTGTCGGTGATCCAAGTGGTCATCACCGATACGGCGGGCAAAACGGTGGCCACCGGCACGTTTACCTTTTTTATGTCGAAACCTGGGAAGGCGTGATTTACATCATTAAGTTAGTCTGCGGATTTTGTGTATAATCGACTATAATAATCAATTAGATATTATAGTTTTCATAAATTGCCCATTGACAATTCTGTTAGTGCGTGGTAGGATGTTTGCAATTCAATAAAAGGATAGAGGCGCGGCGCTCATGCGTACCGCGGGACAAGGCCAGGTAGCCGTCCCACGGGAGAGGGTGCGCCGCCGAAGGTCAAACGGCCTGCCTGGGTCGTTTTTCCTGGGCCGCGAGATAACATCTCACGGACTGTCACGAAAGTGGAGCGCTATCCAGATATCCCCCTGTCTGAGACTGGGGATATCCGGTTTTGCCATGGATGCGCTGCTGCGCGCCATGGTTTTTATTTTGCGCGAACGGGGGAGTGTGTGCCCCCAAACTACATAGGAGGGAAAACAAATGAGAACGAGAAGATCCTTTGGCTTTCGGACCATTGTCCTGGTGATGATGCTCCTGGCTATGGTCACCACCGCCTTTGCCGCCGGAGGCGACCCCACCGAGATCAGCGGCACCAAGATGATCGAGTGTCCCGACTGCGGCACGCTGGGTGTGGTCCTGTCCGACGAGGGCGAGGCCGTCGCCTGCGAGACCTGCGCAGGCGAGGGCTACGTCCTCTCCCCCAGCAATTTCTTCAATACCCCCATGTCCCTGCTGCCCCCTGTCATCGCCATTGCGCTGGCCCTGATTACCAAGGAGGTCTACTCCTCCCTGTTTATCGGAATCCTGGTGGGCGGCCTTCTCTACTCCAACTTCTCCTTTGAGGGCACGGTTCTCCACACCTTCAACGACGGAATTGTGGCCTCCCTCTCCGACAGCTACAACGTTGGCATTCTGATCTTCCTGGTCATCCTGGGCATTATGGTGTGCCTGATGAACAAGGCCGGCGGTTCCGCCGCCTTCGGCCGCTGGGCAAAGGCGAACATCAAGTCCCGGGCCGGTGTCCAGCTGGCCACCATCGTGCTGGGCTGCCTCATCTTCATCGACGACTACTTCAACTGCCTCACCGTGGGCTCCGTCATGCGCCCCGTCACCGACAAGCAGAACGTGTCCCGGGCCAAGCTGGCCTACCTCATCGACGCCACCGCCGCCCCCATCTGCATTATCGCCCCCATCTCCTCCTGGGCGGCCGCCGTGGCCTCCTTTGCCGAGGACGGTCAGGGCCTGAATCTGTTCATCCGGGCGATCCCCTATAACTTCTACGCCCTGTTTACCGTGGTAATGATGGTGGGCATGGTGCTGATGAATGTGGAGTTCGGCTCCATGGCCAGGTTTGAGAAGAACGCCCTGGAGGGCGACCTCTTCTCCGGCTCCAACCCCTACGCCATGCTGGACGAGGATGTGGACGAGCCCAAGGGCATTGTGCTGGACCTGGTGCTGCCCATCCTGGTTCTGGTGGTGGCCTGCGTCATCGGCATGATCTACTCCGGCGGCTTCTTCTCCGGCGAGAGCTTCGTGGACGCCTTCTCCAACTCCGACGCCTCGGTTGGTCTGATGCTGGGTTCCGCCTTTGGCCTTATTTTCGCGTTTATTTACTATTTCGTCCGCAAGTCCATGTCCTTCAAGGAGATGATGGGCTGCATTCCCGAGGGCTTCAAGGCTATGGTGCCCGCCATCCTCATCCTCACCTTCGCCTGGTCCCTGAAGGGCATGACCGATTCCCTGGGCGCCAAGTTCTTTGTCCGTGACTTTGTCCGCACCGCCTCCGGAGTCCAGATGTTCCTGCCCGTGATCGTCTTCGCCGTGGGCTGCCTGCTGGCCTTTGCTACCGGCACCAGCTGGGGCACCTTCGGCATCCTGATTCCCATTGTGCAGAGTGTGTTTGACATGAGCAACCCCATGGCCATCATCTGCATCTCCGCCTGCATGGCCGGCGCCGTCTGCGGCGACCACTGTTCCCCCATCTCCGACACCACCATTATGGCCTCCGCCGGCGCCCAGTGCGACCACGTCAACCACGTGTCCACCCAACTGCCCTACGCCATCTCCTGCGCGGTGGTGGCCGGGATCACTTACCTGATCGCCGGCATCCTGGTGATGGTGGGTGCCCCCGGGATCATCGCCCTGCCCATTGGTGTGGCGCTGATAATCGGATTCCTCTTTGCGATGAAGGGCCGTCAGAAGACCGCCTGAGTCTCTCTGCCAGACAGACAGGAGGCCGCCCCAACCGGGGCGGCCTCTTCGCTTTATTCCTCTGGCTTCCGGTACCCGATTTTTACGTCCGGGTTTTGGGCGGTGATGTGGTCCAAACACTGCTGGCCCGCAGCCTTATTGATCACCTGTCCCCGGCGTTTCTGCCCGTCGGCGCAGACCATGACCACGTAGAACTGGTCGAAATTGGCGGTGGCGCAGCACATCCGCGCCTTGACCTCTTCCTGCCGCAGCCAGGCTCGGAGAATTTGATTGTAGGGGAGGTAGGAGGTCCCGGAAAACCTGCGGAAGTACAGGCAGGCGTCGCCCAGCTGCACCTTGCCCATGTTTTTCGCCTGGGCGTAGTCCCTCTCCACTGCTTCGGCGGGCAAAACGATATCAGGCTGTTCCGGTTTGAGTCTCATGGTAAACGCCTCCTTCGATTTTGTCCATTTTACCACGGGACTTGGGGAAAGGCAAGCGAAGGCCCGGTCGGTTTGGAAAAAAATATGAAGGAAAAATGAAAAAATGCGTTGACAAATGAATCGCTTTCTGGTAAGATAACACTTGCGCTGAACGGGACGCCCTGTTTGTGCGCCGATGTGGGGGTATAGCTCAGCTGGGAGAGCGCTTGAATGGCATTCAAGAGGTCAGCGGTTCGATCCCGCTTATCTCCACCACTTTACAACTGAATATTGACGTGGGGGTATAGCTCAGCTGGGAGAGCGCTTGAATGGCATTCAAGAGGTCAGCGGTTCGATCCCGCTTATCTCCACCATCGGGAACCGAAAGAAAAAACTACGAAATTTTATAATTTCGTAGTTTTTTCTCTTCTTTTCACAACTTTTTCAATATAATAATACTACTTCTAACTTCTTCATCCTAACTTTTTGGAGCCATTTTCGGAGCTATCCTCCTTTTCCTATCCACAAAGTCCACCATTGGCAGACAAACGACCTAACAGCTCCCGATTCTTTTCCGCCCTCTCTTTTGTCTGATTATCTATGTACTTTTGAGCTGTTTTAATTTGAGTATGGCCCAAAAGCTGCATTATATTGAATACGTTGGAATCCGGTTCGTTTGATAACATGGTTGCCACTGTGTGGCGTAGCCGATGGAGCCTTAAACTATCCACTCCTGAATCTGAATTTTTGAGCGTTCTATTAACCGAACTGCGGAACCCCGCATAAGTCCAGCTAGGACTTTTGCTGTTTCCAAATACCCGGTCACTTTCTCCAAACTGTGTTTTGCTTACAAGTGGTGCCGTTTCTCTCCATTGTTTCAATAAGTTTATCACCCCCTCCGGCACTGCTATTTTCCTCTCACTTGAGCCGTTTTTCGTTGGCCCAAGTATGGTTTTAGCAGAAATTTTGTTGCCGTGCGAATCCCAGGCTATTTCTTCAGTCACGGCTCTTTGAATGTGAATGGCGGCATTTTCAAAATCAATGTCACCCCATTGAAGCCCAAGGGCTTCTTGTGTCCTCATTCCTGTTATGGACATGAGGGCAATCACTGGATAAACTGCTTTATTTTCCATGAGCGCATTTCTTAAAATGCTCATGTCCTCCGCTGTCAAAGCTGTGATTTTAGCAGTTTTCTTTTTTGACCGAGGTGCTTTAAATTCCTCTGTATCCATCGGGTTTGTTGACAGATACTCTTTTCTAACAGCTCTGACAAACATCCGATTGACAACATATACAGTACGGTCAAGGGTCACCTGACTGTATCTGTATTTCCCATTCTCCATAAAATTGACCATCCACGCAAAGAAGCGGTTGATTTCATCGGTATCAACCATTCCTATACGCTTGCCCTTAAAATACCTTTGAAAGTATTTCAGGACGTAGGAGTAGTTTTCAAGGGTCACGTCTGAAATGCCAGACCCCAATAGGCCCTTGATCTTGAACTCCTCCACAAATTCATCAATGGTAGATTGGCCATTGATGATGATTGCGTTTTCCTCTCCCATATATCCGTTTTGAGAAAGCCAACGCTTCATTTTGTCGACGGCTTCTTGCTCCGTCTTGCCTGTTGCAACATGACGGAGCCGCTTTCCTTTTTCGTCCTTTCCCAGACTGATGGCCGCACCAAAGCGGCCATCTTTAATTTGATATACTGAACCCTCACCATTGGCCCGGCGTGTAAACTGAACCTTTTTGCTCATGCTCGTCACCTCCTTACATTGTACCAGTAACCAGATAATAGGCTACCCACACAACAGGCACAACCTTGCGGCGGCCTATTATTCTAACCGCTGGGCAGGTCTTGACCCAATCGTAGGCGTTGCTCTCTCCTACATTTAAGACCTGTTGCAACTGCTTCACATCTAAACAGTCGGTTTTATAAGCTCCACGCAGTTGAGAAGCTTGAATTGTCACCAGCTTGTCAAAATCTTTCTGCTGGAGCTGGGGTTCTGACTTTTTAGGATTCCCAAATAATGAGCCTGTATAAGACATAGTATCAAACCTTTCTAAAATTGATACTATTCCATACAACTAAGCCAAAACCCCAGCATAAGCATTTCTATTCTGTGCTGTCCTCTAACTCTTTCAGCTCCTTCAAGCAATCACGAAGTAACTGAAAAAGCTGAATTTGTATATAAATTTCAATCAGAAGCCACAACACCAGAAACCCAGCTAAAAATGAGAGGAGGGCAAGCATTAGCTCACCCCCTCTCTAACCCCCTTGGGGTCCTCTGTGGCATCTTCCACGCTTACCCCCTCATGGATTACCACCCGGCCCTTTTCGTCCACTCTGGCCCCGCCTACGCTTATCAGAGACAGCAGAGCTTTCAGCCTGTCAGCGTCCACCACCTCCAACTTGAACCGATTCGATACCAGCTCATAGCGATCTCCAGCCTTGCCGCCTTTGAGTACACGGGTAACAGCAAAATACTTGCTCACGCCGCTGTCCTCGTCCTCCATGATGGGAGTGAACGTAGCCAGCCCGGTTTTTGCAAGCAGGCCAGTGGTGAAAGCTTCGTCCATCATAACCTCCCCAGCTTCGTTCACCATCACGCCGTTGATACGCTCACCGCTGGCAATCTTGGCTTTGACCTGCTTGTCACTGTACCATGTAAAGTCCCGGCTCTGATTCAGATAAACCGCCCAGCCCTCACGCCGCTTGCCCAACTTCTCCTCAAAGATAACAGTAGCTTTACACATTTTTCATTTCTCCTAACTTTTTGATGTTTGAAAACTTTCTATCGCTTTCAACACAATCATCTTAACGCTGAGGTCATTGATGTACAAGACGTGATAGTGCAAGGGGATGTAACCTTGATTTTAGTGAGTTTGTAGCAGTTAAAGAGCCTGTTTTCTCCGACTGCTCTATACTGGTAAACTTCTAACCCCGGTACTGTTTCTTATCATTGTCATAAAGGCTATTGGAAACATCTGAAACGGAATTTCAACTAGCCCGTTTTCTGTATCAGCACAGATTTTTCAACTTCCCTTTCCCCTCCCATTCTTTTTTCTGGAACCCCCTATTTTCACATCTTCAAACCCTCGAAATTTAAAAATCATCCATCAGTAATATTAAAAAAATAAATTAACCGAAAATTTGGTAATCACCCTTGATTGCATTAACCGAAAGTTTTCCGTTGTCATTTTTCTAATTATTTAACTAGCCCTTCAACTGTATTATAAAATTCACTTTTTCAAAATAAACATAAAAATAGGCCAGATGTTTTCACATCTGGCCCATCTGCTTCAACAGTTTATTTTTACTTCTTCCTTGGTGGATTCAAGTGCCATATTTCAGAAAGAAGTTTCGTCTGATCGTCAATGTATTTTATCAGCTCTTTGCGGCTACAGACGGGAATGTGTGACCTCAATAGCAGTTTTTTAAACTGTTTATACGGTCCACATCTATATTGAAAGTAACAGCCATATACTCTACCAGAATCATACTCCTCTCTTATGGCAACATCTATACCGTTTTTTGTTGTGGTCATAATTATACCTGATTGCATTTTGCTTTCATCCCCATTCATTTCAGAATAATATATATCTGTTTTTTGAATGCACTTAATAGAGCCTACTGGTTTATATAGAATGAATCTATGTGGGTTTTGTTTGGGTGCAAATGCTATACTATGCCCACTTAAACATGAAAAGCCGTCAGGAATGAATCCTGACAG
>CATONV010000043.1 GCA_951801655.1 uncultured Oscillospiraceae bacterium
TGGAGAGCATCTCCCGCAGCTGACCGATGTGGCTGCGCAGGCGGACGGTCTCCTCATCCACCGCCACCTTGTCGGCAAAGATGGCCGCCTCGGTGAGGATACGCGCCGGGTCCAGCTGGGTGTTGCAGAGCACCTCGTTCATCCGGGCCTCCAGCTTGGCCCGGTATTCCGACACCGTCTGGGGTGAACGCTGCTCCACCAAAGACACCTTCTCCTCAATGGTGCGGGCCCGGGACAGGATGTCTTCCTTCAGCCTCTCTCCCTCCCGGGCGCGCATCTGGTCGAAGTCAGCCAGGGCCCGATCCAGTACGGAACAGATATCCCTGGCCATCTGTTCCACGTTCTCCTCTGCCTTTTCGGCCAGGAGGACCTCCGGAAAACGGGACAGCAGGGACACGGATATCTCTCCGGACAGACCATAGTCCTCTGACAGCTGCTTCAGCGCCTGATAGTAGCCCTCGGCCACCGGCTTGTTCACCGACACCTGTACCTTCTCGGCGCCGGCACTGTCCAATGTGACAAATACATCCACCTTTCCCCGGGAGATCACGCCCTGCACCCTGCTCTTAATGGCGTCCTCCGCAAAAAGGTACAGCCTGGGAATGCGGACGTTGCAGTCCAGATAGCGGTTATTTACGGAGCGCAGCTCCACGGTAATGGTACAGCCGCCGAGGCTCTCCTCCGCCCGGCCATACCCGGTCATACTCTTGACCATATCGTTCACTCTCCTTAATGTCCTCCCGCACGGCTGAGTCGAATGCGCAGAAGGGTAATAAGTCGGGATAATCCCACATCGTACATGACAAAAATCAGGTTGCCCAGAACATAGAGAAGCAGCGCGTTGTGCTCCAGCCATTCCGGCGCCTCCGGAAGAAGCAGCTGCTGCATCACAAACCAGAACAGGGTGAGTGTCAGGTTGAACCAGGACAGCTTCAGTCCCCACTCCACCGTCCGCCTCTCCAGCGTCTCCAGCCGGCCTTTCGCCACCGGATACAGCCCCAAAAAAGCCAAAAACAGCACAGCTACCCCTTTGTCGGGCAGCATAAACAGCCCCAGCACAGAGGCGGCGGCCCAGCACAGATAGCCTGCCGGCCGACCGGCGCACAGGGTGACCGCCACCGGAAACAGTCCAGCGGCCGCAGTGAGTCCGATTCGCCCCGAGGGGGCCACACAGGCCAGCCACAGCAGCGCCAAACTGCCCGCGGCCATAACGCCGCCCAGCGCCGTATTTAGACGCCGGGGTCGATCCCTTCCCGCCATTTCAGCAGTGGCCTCCCCCGCACAGACAGTTGAGGCACAGCATGGTGGTGCAGCAGTCCATGGTATCCAGTCCAGCGGTGTAGCCCGCAGGACGGTATCCGCCCATGCTTCCCCGCTGCATCACCGCCAGGGCCTGCCGGTATTCCATGTTGTTTGGGTCCATCTGCACGGCCCGGGTGTAGTTCTGCATGGCCTCGTCCATCCAGCCCTTGCGGTAGGCGATGCTCCCGGACAGGAAGTACCACTCCCCGTCCTTCTGGCCCACCTCGTAGAGCATCTGCTCCGCCTGATTCAGGTCGCCCGCGTTAATCAGATTGCGGATGCGGACATAGGCGGGGTTTCCGGAGGCGTAGCCGCTGCGCTGATAGCCGCCGTAGGAACCGGAGGAACTCCCCGTGTAGCCGCCGGCACGCTGCTTGGTGATGGTGTCGTAGGCCTCGTTGATCTCCTTCATCTTCTCCTCGGCCAGGTCGGCCAGAGGGTTGTTCTGATAGTTGTCGGGGTGATATTTTCGGGCCAGCTCCCGGTATGCCTTTTTCACCTCGTCATCACTGGCGTTCTGACTCACGCCCAGGACGCTGTACGGGTCTCTCATGTGTCGTTTCTCCAAATCTTTTGTTTTTTTATGTCTTTCCAGGTCCCATCAAACACGGCCCTCTCCACCAGGGGCAGGCCAAGATACACAATATTTTCCAGCAGGGGCGTCCGGCAGCTGAAGTCCCCCAGCTGGAGGGCGGCCCCCATCAGCTCCAGGGAGTAGTCCATCGTCAGCCGCAGGGCCTCGTCGTCCCCTGACCGGCCGTAGCGGGCGGCCACGGGGTTGTACCGTGAAGACAGCTTGTCCTCTTCCAAGTCATCCCGGGCGTCGGCCAGGTAGATCCAGCGGCCCAGATGGTACAGCAGCTGAGACAGCACCCGCCCCTGCGTTCCCTCTCGGGGCGCAGCTGACTGGAGCAGCCGGGCGAAGGCGTCCGCCGGTCGGTCCAGAGAGGGACATTCCTCCCGTTCCAGTTCCGCCAGCTCTGCCAGACACGAGCGTACCGTTTTGTCAAACTCCGGACAGCGCCGGGCGGCCTTTCGGCAGGCGGGCCTCAGCAGCCAGGACAGCACCCGGGCGGGCAGTCCCCTCCAGAAGCCCTCGTCCTGAACCGAGTCCCGCAGCTTCCACCAGGCAAGCACCACACTCTCGTCCGCAGCCAGCTCCAGGGCGGGACTGTCAGGACACATGGGCAGCTTCCGCAGCGGATTGGCGTGACACCGGCCCCGGCAAGGAGTAAAGCGGTCCTCCGGTTCCCACAGCAGCAGGGCCAGAAAGGTGAAATCGAAGTTGAGCAGCATAGGGGCGATCAGACCGTAACGCCGCCGCAGACACCGGCACAGGCCGCAGTAAGTGGCGCGGTACAGGTCAAAATCCCTGCACTTCAGCTCCGGACGAAACGGGCGTACATAGCCGAACATTCTCGTTCCCTCACCGCAGCTGCTTCAAAATGGCAAATTCCGGAGTATTTCTCCTTGAGATGGCCCGGTCCATAAGCAGGGCGGGGACAAAGCCTGCGGCCAGTCCCAGCGCCGCCGTTACCAGGGCGGCGATCTCCCCCAGATGCAGCACGTTCATCCCCAATCCATAGCCCAGGCCCAGACCCACACAGGGCAGGAGGAACACCGCCACAGAGGGGCTGATATTATGGCCTCCGGCGGGTTCCACCTCCACAAAGTCCCCGGGCTTGGCTTCGATACCGTTGGAGGCCAGGGCCAGGATCTCCTGGGGAGGCTTGGCCGAGCAGCCGGCGCAGGCCCCGTCGCAGTGAAGGCCGCACTCCATCTGCCGCAGCAGAGACACTTCCGCCACTCCCTCCCGGACAATTTTCTTCACAATCGCGTTTTGAACCATGGCGTTTCCCCACTTATCTGCTCAAATTCACTGAAATGGTATAGCCGCCTACCACGCCCACCGTACTGGTCCCGTTGAGGTAGACCTGAACGGGCACCAGCTGGGTGCCCTGGGTGGTCACATTGGACAGGTTGGCCACCACCCTGATCTGGCTGGCGTCGATGTTGCTCAGCTCCTCCGCCGGGCCCCGCACCGTCACCAGGACACTCTGGGTGACTATCTCCACATTGTAGCCCTCCGGGGGGTAAATGGTCTGGATATTGGACACGGCAAACACCTCGGTGTCCAGCCCCTCCACTGTTACGGTAACGGTGGCCGTGGTCAAGCCGCTCTCATTGGTCAGACTGGGGTCCAGGGCGATGGGGAAGGGGAAGGTCTTGGTCCCCACCACGTCGGACAGGTCAATGGAGCCCAGGGAAATCTCCTCCAGGCCCTCCAGGTCGGCCTCAGCGCCGGAAACCACAATGGTCCGTGGATCAATGTCCTGCCCAGCGTCATCCTCGGTGGCGCCACCGCCGGGCAGAAGTTTGACGGTGAGGGGCACTTCCTTCATCATCACCACCGGCACCACCACGTAGGCGGTTTCGGCGCTGAGGGTAAGCTCCAGCTCAGTGAGGGGCTTGCCCTGCTTGTCCAGGGGGGTCAGGGGCAGGTCACCGGCGAAGCGCTCGCCCAGCTCCTCGCTCTTCAGAATGGCCGCTACACTGGCCACCTGGTTCACCTGCTCCACCGGGCCGCTGACAACCACCTGGCCCGGCTCAATGGCCGGGGTGCCCATCTGGTAGCCCTTTGCCACCTTGCCGTCCAGCTGGAACTGCACGTCGAAGGTCTTGGTGTACAGTTTTTCCACCTTTACCACAATATTGGTCCTCTGGGCGGTCAGGTCGTCGTAATTGATGCCCTCCGGCCATACCTCCCGGAATCGCAGGGTGTTCTCCCCCTCCACACAGCTGGACACGTCCACCCGCACATACAGTCCGCTTCGGTTCCGGAGCAGATTGGTGCGGGCGCTGTTGGGGCCCTCCACCTGCAGCTCCACCACCTGGGGGGAAATCTCTGAAACGGCCAGGCCCTGGCTGGCCAGCACGTTATTTCCCGTGGTCTCCACCCGCACGTTATGGATGGTGGCCGTACCGTTTGGGTCTACCGACGCCCGCACATAAAACCAGAAGACGATGGCCAGCAGGATGGAAAGCAGGATGTAAACCCACCGGCTCTCTTTCAGCCGTGCCATCATAGCTCTTCCCCCTCCTCCTTCTTGCCGCCGCTCAGCAGTAGCCCCACCAGGGGGAGCTGTCCGCCTCTTTTTTCCTCCTGCTTGTCGTTGAGCAGCTCGTTGCGCAGCAGCCGTTCCAGCGTCTCGGGGGCCAGGTGCCGCTTGAGCATGCCGCCTACGGCGGCGGAAATGGACCCCGTCTCCTCCGAGACAATCACCACCACCGCGTCGGAGTGTTCGCTCATGCCGATGCCCGCCCGGTGGCGCATTCCCAGGTCCCGGCTCAGATTCACGTTGCCCGACAGAGGAAGCATACAGCCCGCGCCCACGATGCGGCCGTCGCGAACAATAACCGCCCCGTCATGGAGGGGGGCCTTGTTCCAGAATATGTTCTTCAAAAGTTCGCTGGACACCCGGCAGTCCAGGGCGGTGCCCGTCTTGATCACGTCGTCCAGCAGATTTTGCCGCTCAAAGACCATCAGGGCCCCCACCTTGTCCCGGGACAGATCGGTGTAGGCCTCGCAGGTCTGGCCAATGGCGGTGTCCATCTCCTGGCCCGCCTCCTTGGTGGAGGCAAACACAAGGCCCAGGCGCCCGCTGCCCATCCTCTCCAGAAAGCGGCGTATCTCCGGCTGGAACAGCACCACCAGCACCAGAAGCCCCGTCTGCACCACCTTGTCCAGCAGCCAGCTGGTGGCGGTGAGCCTGAGGGCGGAGGACAGGGCCATGGACAGCAGCAGAATCAGCAAACCCCGCAGCACCCGTCCGGAGCTGGTTTTGCGCAGCATCCACAGCAGCTTGTAGATGACAAAGGACAGGATGGCAATGTCCAAAAGGTCCGCCAGCTGGATCTGGAGCAGCGGAAAATTGGACTGCACAAACATTTGGAGACTATGAAACAGCTCTGCCACAGGGCCCACCTCATTCTCCTTAAAATTCTTCATCATGGTATTATACGATATTTCCAACCGTTTGGCAACCGTTAAGGTCAATTCCAAGATGAAAATTTTATGAACAGATCGGTCCGTCCAAAATTCCGGAGGGGAGGCGGCCCCATGCCGTCTCCCCTCGGAACAGACTAACCCTTTGCCGTCAGTTCCCCCAAAATCCGCAAGAACTGGTCAACCTCCCGAACATTGTTGAAGGCGGATACACTGGCCCGCAGGGTACCCGTCTCCAGGGTGCCCGCCGTCTCGTGCGCCAGAGGGGCGCAGTGCAGACCGGCCCGGAGGGCGACACCCCGGCCGCCCAGGGCCTCGCCCAACTCCTCGCAGTCCCGCCCTTCCGCGCAGAAGGAGAGAACTCCCGTCTGCACCGACGAATCCCCGGCACAAAAGACATTCATGCCCGGGATGGAGAACATGCCCTTCTTCATATGATGAATCAGCATGCCCTCCTGAGCGGCGATGTTCTCCACACCCAGGTTGTTCACAAAACGCAGCCCCTCCAGAAGACCGGCAATGCCGGCGATATTGTGGGTGCCCGCCTCCAACCGGTCGGGGAGAAAATCGGGCATGGACTGCTTTCTGGACTCGCTGCCGGTGCCCCCCTCCAACACAGGGGTCGGATCCACGCCGCACAGCAGCAGGCCGGTACCCTGAGGACCGTACAGCCCCTTGTGGCCGGGCATGGCAATGAAGGCCGCGCCCAGTCCGGTGAAGTCTACCGGCACACAGCCCGCCGACTGGGACGCGTCAATGATCAGGGGCACATTCCGCACCCGGCACAGAGCAGCTACGTCCTCAATGGGCAGAACAAATCCGAACACATTGGATACATGGGTACACACCACCAGATCCGCCCCTCTGTTCAGCTCCCTGCGGAAGGCCTCCAGCACCCCCTTCTGGTCGAAGAGAGGCCCCCGCGCCACCCGAATGTCCGCCTTCAGCGCGTGAAGCGGCCGGGTGACTGCGTTGTGCTCGTAGCCAGAGATCACCACACGGCTGCCCGGCCCCGCCACGGTCTTGATGGCAATATTCAGCCCGTGGGTAGCATTGAAGGTAAATACCACCCGTTCCGGGTCCTTGACGTGAAACAGCCGGGCGGCCTCCTCCCGGCAGGCGAAGGCCTTCTCCGCCGCAGCCATGGCGGGCCAGTGACCTCCCCGGCCGGGGCTGGCCAGGTGGCTGATGGCCCAGGCGGAAGCGGTGGCCACCGCCGCAGGCTTCTGCATGGTGGTGGCTGCGCTGTCCAGATAGATCACAGGGCCACCTCCTGATAACTGCCATCCCCGGCGGTGATATACACCCGCTTGGGCGTCAAGCCCACCCGCTGAAGCACCCGCAGAGCGTCTGGAAGATTGCGCTGGGATATCTTGACCGAGTGGCTGCACCCCTCGCCGGAGATGCTCTTGGGGGAACGCAGCACCCGGGCCGTAATGCCTGCCCTCTCCAGCGCCGCCGCAGTGCGCTGGGCGTAGGTCAGCGAACGGCATACAATTAAATAATAGAGCATGGCATGGTTCCTTTCCTGAGACGGACTGTCCCGCCCCGCAGAAATAGCCGGGAGAGGAACCTGACGTTCCCCTCTCACCGTCAGTCTATGCGTCTCTCCCCGCAGCTGACACCTGAGTCTCCCCACTCGGGTGGAAAAACCCGCCAATATATCTTCACCACAGACACCCTTTCTGAAAAAAAATACTTGCATTTCCTCGGAATATCTGTTATGATATCAGTCGAAGCTTTTTTGAAGGCAATTTTCCAAGGGTTTCATATATTCTCATAGCGAGGAGGTAAGCAACATGGCCAAATGCGAATTCTGCGACAAGGGCGTGACCTTCGGCATTAAGGTTTCTCACTCCCACCGCCGCTCCAACCGCGCCTGGAAGCCCAACGTGAAGCGGGTAAAGGCGATCGTGAATGGTACTCCCACTCACGTCTACGTCTGCACCAGATGCCTCCGTTCCGGTAAGGTCACCCGCGCTGTGTAATGGAGCTGTCTCTTGCATATAGATGACAGCGGACAACAAAGCGTCCCCTGCGTGGCAATGTCTGCGTGAGGGGCGCTTGTGTTTTTTCAGTACCCCTGTCTGAAGACAGTGTAAGCCCCCCGGCCCGAGCCGGGGGGCTTTTTGTTCAGCTGAGCATAGCGTTCAGAGTCTCCAGCAGCTTGCTGATATTGATGGGCTTGGCAATATGTCCGTTCATTCCGGAGCGCAGGGCCTCCTGCTTATCCTCCTCGAAGGCGTTGGCCGTCATGGCCAGGATGGGAATTTCGGCCAACTCACGGTTGTCCAGCCGGCGGATCCTCCTGGTGGCTTCGTAGCCGTTCATTACAGGCATCTGCACATCCATCAGCACCAGCTGATACCAGCCCGGCTGGGACTGGGACACCTTGTCCACAGCCTCCTGGCCGTTTTCCGCCGTCTCCACCTGGAAACCGGCCTCCTCCAGAATGGCGGTGGCGATTTCCTGGTTCAGCTCGTTGTCCTCCACCAGCAGAATACGTCCGGTCTTGGCGTTTTCTCTCTTACAGATCTCTTCCGTCTCCTTCTCCTCCGCGCTCACAACGGACATCAGGCAGCTGCGCAGCTCGGACAGGAACAGCGGTTTGGAGCAGAAGGCGCTGATCCCCGCCTCCCTGGCCTCTTCCTCAATGTCCGACCAGTCGTAAGCGGTGAGAACGATAATAGGCACCTGCTCGCCGCTCTCCTTGCGGATGCGGCGGGCCACCTCGATGCCGTTCATGTCAGGCAGCAGCCAGTCAATGATATAGACGCTGTAGCTGTCGTTGCGCATGACGGCCTGGCGGGTGCGCAAAACCGCCTCCTTGCCGGACAGGGTCCACTCTGAGCGCATGCCGATCTGCTGGAGCATATAGGACACGCTGTCACAGGTATTGAAGTCGTCGTCCACCACCAGGGCCCGGCAGCCCTTCAGCTCCGGGATGGTCTGAGGTACCTTCTCTTCCGTACACAGGCGGAAGGTGATGGTTACGATAAACTCTGTGCCCACCCCCTGCTTGCTATGCACCGCAATGGAACCGTTCATCATGTCCACAATGTTTTTGGTGATGGCCATGCCCAGGCCGGTTCCCTGAATGCCGCTGGTGGTGGAGTTGCGCTCTCTTTCGAAGGGTTCAAAGATGCGGGACACAAACTCCTCGCTCATGCCGATACCCGTATCCTTGATGCAGAACTCATAGGTGGCGCGGCCCGCCGGGGCGCCGGGTTTCTCTGTCACCCGGATACTCACCACACCCCCGGCCGGGGTGTATTTGACACAGTTGCTCAGCAGATTGAGAAGAATCTGGTTCAGCCGCAGGCGGTCACAGTAGATCTCCTCGTTCACCACATCCACCGCGTCCATGTACAGCTCCAGCTGCTTGGCGTGGACATCCGCCTGCACAATGCTGCGCAGACCGTGGAGGATATCGGGCAGGGCGCAGGGCTTCTCCTCCAGCGACATTTTGCCGCTCTCGATGCGGCTCATGTCCAGCACATCGTTGATCAGGCTGAGCAGATGATTGCCCGAGGTCATGATTTTTTTCAGATAGCCCTCCACCTGATCCCGCTGGTCGATGTGGGTGGTAGCCAGGGCGGTAAAGCCGATGATGGCGTTCATGGGAGTGCGGATGTCGTGGGACATATTGGACAAAAATACACTCTTGGCCTTACTGGCCCGGTTCGCCTGGTCCAGGGCGTCCTTCAGCAGGTCCATCCGCTCCATTTCCTTGCGGGTTTCCTCGTCCACACTGCGGAAGCCCAGCACCACAACGCGGCTGATCTCCCAGTCCCCCGTCCGCACGGCCTTCATCTGGAAATACCGCACTTCCTCGCCGCACAGGGTACGGTAGTTGTTGTAAAACTGGCTTCGGGCTCCCAGCTCAATGCGCAGCCGCTCCCGAGTGCAGATCTGCTGAAGCAGTTCCCTGTCCTCGGGGCAGACGCACCTGTCTATGTAGCGGCCCATACAGTCCTCCAGGGTCAGCTCGCCGGAGAAGATGTCGTCCAGCACCCCCAGACGGCACTCGTTGATGCGCAGAGACTGGCCAATGCCGGTGTCCAGATTAAAGACGCACACCAGGTTGTAATCGGTGCTCAGCGCCTGCACCAGCTCTGCCTGGCGACGCTCCTCGGCCAAGCGCCGCTCCTCCTCCCGCTGTTTCCGGGTGGTATTATCCAGCAGGAATCGCTGATAGAACAGCTCTCCATTCTCTTCCACCAATTTGACGTTGCCCACAACATGGATAATATCTCCATTGGTATGGCGGACCCGGTACTCAACATTGATGTTGTCTCCCACCTTGGTCAGCCCCTTGATGCACTGGCGCAGGTTCGGCTTGTCCTCCTCCACCACGGAGGAGGCGATCATATCAAATCCGTCGGCCAGCAGAGCCTCCCGGGAGTTATAGCCCAGGATCTGGAGGGCCGCCCGGTTAATGCTGATCATTCGGGAACCGTCCAGGGTGTGGCACATCACGCCGCAGTCCATGGTGGTAAAGAGGTTTTCCAGCTCCCGATTCTTGCTCATGAGCTTCGCCTCATAGGCCCTCTCCTGGGTTACATCAATGGCTAGGCCCACTGTACCCATCACGCTGCCGTCGCAGTCATACAGGGGAGATTTGTAGGTGGTCAGCAGCCTCTCTCCCTCGCCGGTTTGGATGGTCTCCTCTGCAACGCAGGTCTTTTTCGTCTCCATCACAATCCGCTCAGATTCAATGCAGGCCGGGTCGTCCTGCTCCACGTCCCAGATATAGGCGTGGCCCCGGCCCTCCACCTGCTGTTTGGTCTTACTCACCGTGGTACAGAAGGCATCGTTCACCTTTTCATGAATACCGTACTTATCCTTATACCACACCAGGCTGGGCGTGCTGTTGATGGTGGCCTCCAGATATTGACTTGTCTGCCACAGGTCCAGGCGCAGCTTCTGCTTCTCCTGCCAGCGAACAAAGCGGAAGGTCATCTCCTCCCTGGACATGGGCAGCACCCACAGCTCGTCAGCCAAAGAGATACTCTGCCCCAGGTCGGCCAGCCGCTCCCGGTCCGCCAGCAGAATCAGCCGCGCGTTTTCCTTCATCCCCTCAGCCAGGGCCTGTACGGCCTCCTCCCCGGCCGCAGGAACCGCCACAACCACGTCGGCCCGGGCCAGCATTGCTCCCCTGGGTTCGGAGCTGTCTAAAAAGGAGTGGTTGAACGCCTCCATCGGCGGCAGACTCCGGATTGTCTCGGAAACTTCGAGCGGACAATTGATCAGATAGAACTCCATGTGACAGCGATACATAACATCGTCCCCTTCAGCGTGGCAAAGCTATTTACTCCATTTTAATCCCCAAGGAACCTTCTGTCAACATTCCAAGAGCGAAAAAAAACGGCGGAACAGTTGCTCCGCCGGTTTTTTCAGTCATTCAGAAAAGCCTCAATCTCTTTTCGGGTGGGCAGCGCGGGGATGGCCCCCTTTTTCTGCACCGTCAGCCCGCCGGCGGCGCTGCCGTACTCCATGGCTCTCCGGAGGATATCCTCTGTGATGGACTGCGCTCCTTCCACCGCCTGGATACGCAGGCTGGACAAAAAGGCGCCCCAAAAGGCGTCCCCGGCGCCGTTGGTGTCCACACAGGGCACCTTGCGGGCAGCTGTGTCCCAGGTCTGTCCCTGGAAGAAGCACCGGGCCCCCGCCGCCCCCAGAGTCTCCACCACAACGGTGATGCCAAATTCCTCCATCAGGGCGGGCAGGGCCGCCTCGCCGCCCACCATGTCCACCTCCTCATCCGACACCTTCAGCAGATCCACATAAGGCAGAATCTCCCGCACCTTGGCGGCGCAGGCCGCCTGATCGTCGTTCCACATCACATTGCGGTAGTTCACATCAAAGCTCACCAGCCTGCCCAGCTCATGGCCCAGCCGCAGGGCCTTGGCGGTGGCCTCCGCCGCCGGAGAGGCGGACAGGGAACAGGACCCGGCATGGACAATGGCGCTGTCTCGGATATCCTCCTCCCGCACGGCGGACTCCTCCAGAAACATGTCCGCTCCGGGCTTTCGGGCAAAGGTGAAGCTGCGGTTGCCGTCAGGGGCCAGGGTGACAAACGCCAGGGTGGTGATGGCGTTGTCGCACAGCTTGGGGTTGAGCACCTTAACCGCGTTCTCCTCCATGGTCTGAACCAGGAAACGACCGAAGTCATCGTTTCCCACGCTGCTGCATATCCCTGCGGACAGTCCGCTGCGGGCGGCTGCAATAGCCGCGTTGCCCGGAGCGCCGCCGGGGTTGCGGATATAGCTGGCAGTCTCGCTGCCGGGGGTAAAGTCGATAACAAGCTCTCCAATGCTGTATAGATCCATAGCACATCCGCCTTCCTTTTGTTCTGATACCTTTTATTATATCAAATTCCAGGCGGATTGCAAGGGAAATTCCGGCGCGGACAGCATTCCTAACTGCTCGCCCTTTCCATCAGCTTCAAATTGTTTTTCAGCCTCTCGCTGCCCGGCTCCAGGGCAAGGGCCTTTTTCACCTCTTCCACCGCCTCCTTATAGTCTCCGGTGTGGTAGAGGGCCATGGACCTCAGGTCGTGGGGCAGGCTGCCCCAGGCGGCCGCCTCGCAGATATAGCTCCGGGGACGGACGGTAATGGCCAGGGCGCAAGCGGTGAAGTAGAGTACTCCCTCCCACTCCCCCAGCCGGTAGAGCATAAGGGCCAAGTCGGTGTAGGGTTCCCGCAGGTGGGGGGCCTCTGTGATGGCTCGAAGATACCAGTCCCGGGCCTGGGCCGTGTCTCCCTTTTCCAAGTAGGAGAGGGCAATATACCGCATGGAGGCCGCCCTCTCGTCCCGCCACAGGGCGGTGGGCATAGCCAGGTGGCCCTTCAGGGTACGGATGCAGTCGTCCCAGCGGCCCCGGTACATGTACTCCCGGCCCAGATAGTGGACGTTGCGGTCGTCCCCCGGCTCCTCCTGAACGGACAGCTCCAGCAAAGGCAGATACTGTCCCCTGGACTTGTTCGGGTCCGGGTGGTGGTCCAGCTGGACCCCCTCGGCCGTCACCATCGGTCCGGGCCGGCCCTCCCCCTCCCAGCGCAACACCTCGTGGACAGGATGGACCCACCGGTAGCCCTGACGGGCGTGAATTTTTTCGTACCAAAAGACCACGCCCTCGGAGCCGTCGGCGTTGAACGACCAGGTGTATCGGTAGGACGCCTGTCCGGCCCCCGGCACCCAGACCCTCTCCAGCGCCTCCCGCCAGCCGGGGTGGAACACCTCGTCCAAATCAGTGCAGACGCAGATGTCCGCGTCCTCCGGAACCAGCGCCAAAGAGAGGTTTCGGGCCGTGTCGAACCGCCAGGGGGAGATGGTCTCCACTGTCACCTCCGCCCCTCGGGCCCGTAGCTTCTCCACCGTGCCGTCCTCTGAGCCGGTATCCAGCACCACTACCTGATCGGCCTCCAACATGGAGTCCATCCAGCGTCCGGCAAACTTCTCCTCATTTTTGCAGATGGCATAGACGCATACCTTGTACTTCCCCATGAGAACCTCCTTCTAAAAGGGCCGGCGCCCCCAAGTCGGGAGCGCCGGCGGGTTTAAATCAGGTCGCAATGACGCCAGCAGTTCTCAGGGAAGCCAGCAGCTCATTGATCTTGTCTACGAGCTCCGGGGTCCCGGCACCCGGTTCCTCATCCTCTACAGCAGGACCAGGGGTGATAGCAGGACCGGCAGGGCCGGTAGGGCCAGTGGGACCGGCAGGACCCTGGGCACCAGTGGCGCCGGTTGCGCCGGTGGGTCCGGTCGGGCCGACGGGACCGGCGGGACCCTCAGCGCCGGCAGCACCCGCCGCACCTGTCGCACCGGCAGGGCCGGTGGGACCAGTTGCACCCGTCGCGCCAGCAGGGCCAGTGGGACCAGTAGGACCGGCAGGCCCCTGGGCGCCAGTGGCTCCAGTTGCACCCGTCGCACCGGCAGGGCCGGTGGGACCAACAGGACCGGCAGGACCCTGGGCGCCGGTTGCTCCAGTTGCACCCGTCGCGCCAGCAGGGCCAGTGGGGCCAGCGGGACCGGCAGGACCCTGGGCGCCGGTTGCTCCAGTTGCACCCGTCGCACCAGCAGGGCCGGTGGGACCAACAGGACCGGCAGGACCCTGGGCGCCAGTGGCTCCAGTTGCACCCGTCGCACCAGCAGGGCCCGGAATTCCCTGCGGCCCGGTTGGCCCAGTAGCACCTGTGGGGCCCGGATAGCCCTGAGGACCAGTGGGACCAGTAGGACCTACGCCGGGGCAGGGCGGGAAAGGCCCGGGGCACGGGCAGGGAGGTACTGGCGGCAGACCACAGCCGGTGTCACACCCGCAGTCGGTGTTGCATCCGCAGCCGGTGTTGCATCCACAGTCGGTATTGCACCCACAGCCGGTGTTGCACCCGCAGCCGGTGTTGCACCCGCAGCCGGTGTTGCATCCGCAGCCGGTATTGCATCCACAGCCGGTCAGATGGGCCACAACCCCATCACGGCTGCTCTGCTCCCAGTCAGAAGCATAGTATCGTCTCATAACGCGCTCCTTTAACTCAAGTAATGGATGTGGCTGTGCCACATACCATACTATGTAGAGGGCCGTCATGGGTGCGGAATCTTTACATGCCGGCAGCTTTCTGGTATGATGGCAAAAAAGGAGGCGCAGATTTTATGACGCATATTGAAATCCCCACCCTTCTCTTTTGGGAGAACGGCAACAGCTGGTACGGAAGTCTTGGCAACACCCGTTTTTTTATTAAGCCGCAGGCCCAGGAGGGAGAAGAAAAGCAACTCGCCGTCTGTCTCTGGCGTGGGCCGCTGGCCATGGATCAAAGTGAGATCATCGCCTCAGCCGCCTTTCCGGTTACAGAGGAGGGCATTGCCCAAACCACCGCCTGGCTGGAGGAGAGGGCGGCGGAGATTCATTAAAAACCGCCTCCCCGTTGGAAGGCGGCAGGTCTCTCTTGTTTTTTACTGAACTGTCCTCTCTCTGCGGTAGGCGGAGGGTGTACTGCCCTTCAGCTCACGAAAGGTCTTTGTAAAATAGCTGGCGTCCTGAAAGCCGCACTGCCCTCCCACTTCCCCGATGTCCTTTCCGGTGGACAAGAGCAGCTCAGCGGCCTTTTGCACGCGGAATTGCTTCAGGTACTGGATGGGCGAGGCACCAATGGTACTGCGGAAACAGCGCAGGCATTCGCTCTCACTGATCGCGGCGCTTCTGGCGATATCCCCGGTGTCGATCTCCAGGGCATAGTTTTCCTGAATAAACTGAAGCATCTGTTTGATTCTCTTCTCGTTGCGCAGCACCCTTTTGGCGGGGGCCTCTCTGCCGTCCGGACGGTTGCGGGACAGAAGAAAGGCAAACTGAGACAGCGCGCCGCGCACCTGAAGATCGTAGCCCGGCTCCTCTCGCGCACAGCTCTCCCAGGCGGACAAAATGGCCCCCACCGCCTGCCTGTGCCAGCACGCCGCTCCATCCAAACGGATACTCTGCCGTACGCTGTCGGTAATCAGGGGCTGGATGTAGTTCTGCCAGAAAATGCTGTCAGTGCTTCCTCCCACCAGCCGGGGGTGGAACACCGCCGAGTGGAGAAGACATTCTCTCCCATCCTGGCTCCACATGGCATGCAGGACCTCTGCGTTGATAAAAAACCCCTCCCCTTGCCCGACGGTAAACCTCTCCGCCCCGGCGGTGATGACTGCGGTTCCCTTGAGGATCACGCCGATTTCCAGCTCGGGGTGCCAATACCAGGGGACACTCTCCCGGGCCAGGTCCTCCTGATAGCAGGCAATGGGGAAAAGCCCGGTGCCGTGCCGGGCCAGTTCCAGCTGCTGCCGGTTCGTCCTGACCTCGCAGGTTGAAAAAGCCATACCGCTCCCTCCTGTTTTGACGGGATTATTATAAAAAGCTGGCGAAATTATTCTATGTAATTTGGTCCATCGCTGATATAATCATACCAAACACAAGGGAGGAACGCAACATGACCCATCTGCTTTTAGCTGTCATCTATCTGTCCTTTATCAGCCTCGGCCTGCCCGACTCCCTGCTGGGGGCCGCCTGGCCCTCCATGTACAGGGAATTCGGTGTTCCTGTGTCCTATGCTGGAATCATTTCCATGATCATTTCCGCCGGGACCATTGTCTCCAGCCTCCAAAGCGACCGTCTCACCCGGAAGCTGGGGGCAGGAAGGGTGACCGCTGTCAGCGTGGCCATGACGGCGGCGGCTCTGTTCGGTTTTTCTATCTCCCTCTCCTTCTGGGCGCTGTGCCTGTGGGCCATTCCCTATGGGCTGGGCGCCGGAAGCGTGGACGCGGCGCTAAACAACTATGTGGCCCTCCACTATGCCAGCCGGCACATGAGCTGGCTGCACTGCATGTGGGGTCTGGGCGCCTCTCTGGGACCCTATATTATGGGTCTCGCCCTCACGGGCAGCGCGGGCTGGTACGGGGGATACCGCTATGTGGCCCTGCTCCAGCTGATTTTGACCTTCGCCCTGCTTCTCAGCCTGCCTCTCTGGCGCACTGCGGGAAGCGAGGCCGCAGACGAGACGGCGGGCGGCCCGCTGTCCCTGCGGGAGATCTTCCGTATCCCCCGCGCACGGGCCATCATGGTAACCTTTTTCTGCTACTGCGCCGTGGAACAGACCGCCATCCTCTGGGCCAGCAGCTACCTGGTGCTGTACCGGGGCGTGCCTGCGCAGGCGGCGGCCTCCTTTGCCAGCCTGTTCTGTATCGGCATTACGGCGGGCCGGGCACTCAGCGGATTTTTGACTCTGAAACTCAGCGACGGACAGATGATCCGTCTGGGGCAGGGCGTCATCGCCCTTGGCCTTTTGGCCGTTCTGCTGCCGCTGGGCGAGTACGCGGCGCTGGCCGGGCTGCTTCTGACCGGCCTGGGGTGCGCCCCCATCTATCCCAGCGTGATCCACTCCACCCCGGCGCACTTCGGCGCGGACAAGTCCCAAGCCATGATCGGCGTGGAAATGGCTAGCGCCTATGTGGGCACCTGCCTCATGCCGCCGCTGTTCGGCCTCATCGCCGCCCACATCCACGTGGCGCTGTTCCCCGTCTATCTGGCCGTGCTGCTGGCGCTGATGGTCGCGGCCCACGAGAGGCTGCTGGCACAATCCGGGAGAGAGAAGGGCAATTCCGCAGCGGATTCTGCGCGTTGACACAAATTGTCATGAGAAAACAAGTTACGGCAAAACAGACAAGCAAGTCTCTGCGCATGTCAAGGCGCCCCTGTAATTTTGGCCTGCTGAGGGCCGTGCCTGCTCCATTCTTCGGGGTCCACACCCTCGTGCCGCAGCAGCCAGAGCTTTTTGTCCGTTCCTCCGGCGTAGCCGGTGAGAGTCCCCCTCGCCCCCACCACACGGTGGCAGGGAATGATGATGGAGATGGGGTTATGTCCTGCCGCGCCCCCTGCCGCCCGGGCAGAGGCGGACGTTCTGCCCAGTTTGGCCGCCGCCTGTTCAGCCAGCTGGCCGTAGGTGATCACCTGGCCATAGGGGATGCGCAGCAGACACTGCCACACCGCCTGCCGAAAGGGAGTGCCCGCAGGGTCCAGAGGCAGGCAGGCGGGATCCGGCTTCTCCCCGGCAAAATACTGGTCCAGCCAATCCCGTGTCCGGGCCAGCACCGCGCTGTCCCCGGTCTCCATTTTCCCGGCAACCGTTCCGCCAAAATATGCCTGCCCCTGAAGCCACAGACCCACCAGCCTGTCCTCACGGGCGCACAGGGTAATCTCTCCCAGCGGGGAATCGTACCGCGTTGATTGATACATCAATATTCCTCCCTTCGGACGGCCCCTCCGGGCCGTCCTGTTTTACATTGGAACGCAGCGGCTCCATCTCAGGCCGCCGCTAAACATAACAGTTTTATGATATTATAATCCACATTTCGCCTTCCCGCAAGGGCGGAGCGGCCGGAATATCTGGAAGAATCAGGATTTCCCTTGCAAGGCGCCCCGGCCTGTGATACAATGGAGTCAAAGATGGTCGAACCGGGTAAGGAGGATTCAAGTATGGCAGATCAACGTACGGCTGCGGAGGCCCGGCTGAATCCGGAGCTGATGGCAGAGGTATGCAGGGCGCTGAACTTTGATCCCGCGGCCTTTGCCAAACGCCACGCAGAGGAGTTCGTCCACCTGTACCTGCGGCTGGACGGAATGCTCAGCTATGTGGGGGAGGAAATTGTGGCCTATCTGGCCAACCGAATCAACGAATGCCTGTCCAAGGCGGAATATGCCCTGCTGTCCTACATGGAGTATTCCGGGCGGGAACAGAAGGACGCGAGTTCCGATCTCTTTGCCCACGCGGTGGCCAACTACCTGAAAGCCCGGCGCAAGGTGGGCAGCGACTGGGTCTACGCCTTCGAGGGGGAGGGCACCAAGGCCCGATGCCTGGAGGTCTACCCCCAGATGTACGCCATTGCCCAGGCGATGTATGCCTTTGCCAGGGAGACCGGGGAGTTCAAGGAGATCCTTAAGACAGACAGCCCGGACGCCTGGCCCAATCCGAAAAAAATGAAGCGGTAATACAAGCCGGCGGCACGGAATGTTCCGTGCCGTCGTTTTGTAAAGAAATGAAGCTTTTCCTGCATTTTTCTCTTGTAAAATGACGAACCTTATGATAGAATCGAGTCCAGCATAATTTATGGCAATCATTAGAGCGGATGCCCGGCGGCCCTCGGCCGCCCCGCAGGTCCGCAAGTTTGGTGACTGCTCCAGAACAATTGAATGCGAGAGGAGAAAGCAAGCCATGTCCAATGGAATTTCCATGGAGAGGGTGGAAGAGATCATCGACAGCTACGGCTGTCAGGTCCACCACCTCATCGCCATCATGCAGGACATCCAGGCAGAGTACAAGTACCTCAGCCCGGCGGTGCTGGAACGCATTGCCCAGAAGCTGGGGGTAGGGGTGGCAAAGGTATACAGTGTGGCCACCTTCTACGAGAACTTTTCTTTGGAGGCCAAGGGCAAGTACATCATCAAGGTGTGCGACGGCACCGCCTGCCACGTGCGCAAGTCTCAGCCCATCTACAACGCCATCCGGGAGTATCTGGAGCTGGAGGGCAAGCAGAAGACCTCCGCCGACGGCCTGTTTACCCTGGAGACGGTGGCCTGTCTGGGCGCCTGCGGTCTGGCCCCTGTGGTGACGGTAAACGACCAGGTCCACTCCAAGATGAGTCCGGAACTGGCCATCGACCTGCTGGAAAACCTGAGAAAGGAGGACGCCACCAATGCCTGAGATGACCCGTGAACGGCTGGAAGTCCGCCGTGTCAAGGCCAAGAGGGCCTTGTCTTATCAAAAGAAACAGATTTTGCTGTGCGCTGGCACCGGCTGCATCGCTGGCGGCTCTTTGAAGCTGTATGACTACTTCAAAGAGGAGTGCGCCCGCCGGGGACTGGACGTCTTTGTGGGCCTGACCCAGGAGAACGAGACCGAGGACGTGGCCGAGTCCAAGGGGGACGGCGTCTACCTGAAAAAGAGCGGCTGCCACGGCTTCTGCGAGATGGGCCCCCTGGTCCAGATTGAGCCGGAGGGCATCCTCTATACCCATGTCCAGCTGGAGGACTGCAACGAGATCATTGAGAAGACCATCCTGAAGGGCGAGGTGGTGGAGAGGCTTCTCTATGAGCTGGACGGGGCGCGCTACACCAAGCACAGCGACATCCCCTTCTACCACCGCCAGCACCGGGTCGTGCTGGAGAACTGCGGCACCATTGACGCCGAGGACATCGACGAGTACCTGGCCAAGGACGGCTACGTGGCCTTTGAGAAGGCCCTGTTCGAGATGACCGACGAAGCCGTCTGCAAGGAGATCCTGGACTCCGGTCTGCGCGGACGGGGCGGCGGCGGCTTCCCCGCCGGACGCAAGTGGGACAGCGTGCGCAAGCAGCCCAAGGGCAAAAAGTACGTGGTGTGCAACGGCGACGAGGGCGACCCCGGCGCCTTCATGGACCGCTCTATCATGGAGGGCAATCCCCACTCCATCATCGAGGGCATGCTCATCGCCGCTATTGCCGCCGGGAGCGACGAGGGCTACATCTACGTCCGGGCCGAGTACCCCCTGGCGGTGGCCCGGCTGAAAACCGCCATCGCCAAGGCGGAGGAGATGAATCTGCTGGGCGACCACATCCTGGGCACTGATTTCTCCTTCCACCTGAATGTCAACCGGGGCGCGGGCGCCTTCGTCTGCGGCGAGGGCTCCGCTTTGACGGCCTCCATAGAGGGCAACCGGGGCATGCCCCGGGTCAAGCCCCCCCGTACCGTGGAGCACGGCCTGTGGGCCCAGCCCACGGTTCTCAACAACGTGGAGACCTTCTCCGCCGTCCCCCTGATCATCCGGAAGGGGGCCCCCTGGTTTAAGTCCATCGGCACCGAGAGCTCCCCGGGCACCAAGGCCTTTGCCCTCACCGGCAACGTGGTGAACACCGGCCTCATCGAGGTGCCCATGGGGGCCACCCTGCGCCAGATCATCTTCGACATCGGTGGCGGCATCAAAGACGGCAAGCAGTTCAAGGCCGTCCAGATCGGCGGCCCCTCCGGCGGCTGTCTCACCGAGGAGCACCTGGATATGCCCCTGGACTTCGACTCCCTGAAAAAGCTGGGGGCCATGATCGGCTCCGGCGGCCTGGTGGTCATGGACGAGGACACCTGCATGGTGGAGGTGGCCCGGTTCTTCATGAACTTCACTCAGAACGAGTCCTGCGGCAAGTGCGTCCCCTGCCGGGAGGGCACCCGGCGCATGCTGGAAATCCTCACCCGCATCGTCAACAACGAGGGCAGTCTGGAGGACCTGGACCTGCTGGAGGAGCTGGCCTCCACCATCAGCGAGACCGCCCTGTGCGGTCTGGGCCAGTCCGCCTGCAAGCCGGTGCAGAGCACGCTGAAATATTTCCGGGACGAGTACCTGGCCCACGTGGTGGACAAGCACTGTCCCCACTGCAACGGCCGTAAGAAGGTACTCCAGATCGACCCGGTGCTGTGTAAGGGCTGCGGCAAGTGCATGAAGCAGTGTCCCATGGAGGCCATCTCCGGGCAGATCCGGATGCCCCATGTTATCGACACGGAGAAATGTATCAAGTGCGGCGCGTGCTGGGGCTGCTGTCCCTTCGGCGCCATTCGGGAGGAGTGAGCGGTATGGCAAAGGGAATTATGTACATCGACGGCCAGCGGGTGCCCTTCGACGGGGAGCCCAATGTGCTGTCCGTCATCCGGAAAGCGGGCATCGAGATGCCTACCTTCTGCTACTACTCCGACCTGTCGGTCTACGGCGCCTGCCGCATGTGCGTGGTGGAGGACGAG
>CATONV010000044.1 GCA_951801655.1 uncultured Oscillospiraceae bacterium
CCCGGAACAACCCCGGGAAGGCCAGCACGTTGTTGATCTGGTTGGGGTAGTCGCTACGGCCGGTGGAGACAATCCGGGCCCCGCCCGCCTTGGCGTCGTCGGGAAAAATCTCCGGGGTGGGGTTGGCGCAGGCGAAGACGATGGCGTCCTTGTTCATAGTGGACACCATCTCGGGCGTCACCAGGTTGGGGGCGGATACTCCGATGAACACATCGGCCCCTGCCATCATATCGGCCAGCGTGCCCTGGCGCCTGTCCCGGTTGGTCACCTTGGCAATCTCCTGCTGGGCCCAGTTGAGCTGATCGCAGCCCTCATACACCGCGCCGAACTTGTCCACCAAGGTGATGTCGGTGAACCCGGCCAGCAGCAGCAGCTTGGTGATGGAGATGGCGGCGGAGCCCGCCCCGGAGAAGACCACCCGGACCTCCTCCTTCTTCTTCCCCACCACCCGCAGGGCGTTGGTCAGCCCGGCCAGGGCGATAATGGCGGTGCCGTGCTGGTCGTCGTGGAAGACGGGGATGTCGCACTTCTCCTTCAGCTTCCTCTCGATCTCAAAGCAGCGGGGGGCGGCAATGTCCTCCAGGTTGATGCCGCCGAAGGAGCCGGAGATGTTGTATACCGTCTGGACAAACTCGTCCACATCCTTGGTTTTGACGCACAGCGGGAAGGCGTCCACCCCGCCGAAGGTCTTGAACAGAACGCACTTGCCCTCCATCACCGGCATACCGGCCTCAGGTCCGATATCCCCCAGCCCCAGGACGGCGGAGCCATCGGTGATGACGGCCACCAGGTTGTGCCGCCGGGTGAGCTCGTAGCTTTTGGAAAGGTCCTCCTGAATGGCCAGACAGGGCTGGGCCACCCCGGGCGTGTAGGCCAGAGACAGAGATTCCCTGTCGTTGGCGGGCACGGTGGCCACCACCTCAATTTTTCCCTTCCACTGGCCATGCAGGCGCAGACTCTCCTTTGCGTAATCCATGAACGCTTCTCCCCTTCTCAATAAAATCAGTATAGTTTCCGCTTGTCTTAATTATACTAAACTCTGGCAAAAGCACAATGGGCACTTTGCTTTTTATTGGTTTTCTCGGCTTTTTCCTCACAAATTCATGCTTTTTTATCCCGTTTTTATCCATTTCACCGTTGACGGCGGCGGATATTTCTGGTAGAATGTCGATTATCTGGCATTTCATTGTGAATAAATTGTAAACAGGAGGAAATTATGGAACATCATCACAGAGGAGAATGGGGCAGCAACCTGGGCTTCCTCATGGCTGCCGTAGGTTCTGCGGTTGGCCTGGGCAACATCTGGGGCTTCCCCTATAAAATGGGCGCCAACGGCGGCTTTGCCTTTTTGGTTATCTATCTGATCCTGGCCGCCACGGTAGGGTTCAGCATCATGCTGTGCGAGCTGGCCATCGGCCGAAAAGCGGGGCGCAGCGTGCTGGTCAGCTATCAGCAGGCCGCCGGTCCCATGGGCACCTTCCTGGGCTTTTTGGCCATGCTCTCCCCTTTCCTGATTCTCAGTTTCTACACTGTGCTGGGCGCCTACTGCATGGAGTATATGTCCCTGAACCTGGCTGACCTTGCCTTCGGCGTGGCGGCTATCGCGGGCATGTCCGGCGGCGACACCTTCGGCTCCATGCTCACCAACCAGTTTGGCTCCGTGGCCTTTACCTTCCTCTTTATTTTTATCTGTTTCCTCATTATCCGGGGCGGCATCAAGGACGGTATCGAGAAGTTTAACAAGATCGGCATGCCCGCCCTGTTTATCATGCTGATCATTGTAATTGCCCGGGCCGTCACCCTGCCCGGGGCCGGCGTGGGACTGGCCTTCATGTTTGCCCCCGACCTGACCCCGCTCACTAGCCTGAAGGGCTTCCTGGGCGTTCTCTCCGCCGCCGGCGGGCAGATGTTCTTCTCCCTGTCCCTGGCCATGGGCATCACGGTCACCTACGGCTCCTACCTGAGCAAAAAGGAGAGTCTGGTTAAGAACTCTCTGATCATCATCATCTCCGACACCATTGTGGCCATCATGGCCGGCATGGCCGTTCTTCCCGCCGCTTTTGCCCTGGGCGGTGAAAACGCGGAGAAAGCGGGCCCAAAGCTGCTGTTCATCACCCTTCAGGACGTGTTCAACGCCATGGGCCCCACCGGTCCCATCTTCGGCGTGCTGTTCTACTTGCTGGTCATCTTGGCCGCCATTACTTCCGCCATCGCTCTGCTGGAGGTGCTGGCCACCTTTATGTCTGACCGCATTGCCTTGAAAGGCCATACCCCTGACCGGAAGAAGCTGGTGACCATCGTCTGTCTGGTGGTCTTCGCCGAGGCCGCCCTGGTGGCCGCCGACGGTCTGGGCTCCAACGGTCTGTGGATCCCCTTCCACGAGACCGGCCGGAACCTGGGCGGCTCCTGGCTGGACTTCATGGACTTCATCTCCGAGGGCGTGGCCATGCCTCTGGGCGCCCTGATCATGTCCATCGTAATCGGCTGGTTCGTCCATCCCAGACTGGTTCGGGACGAGGTAGAGTTGGAAGGTCACAGGATGAGCAACGGTCTGTACTCTTTCTTCAACATCTGCATCCGCTTCATTGCTCCCTTGGGCATGGCATTCATTCTCTATGGCCAGCTCCAGAGCTTCTTCACCATTCCTACCTGAGCAAAACGATTCAGAGCGCACAGCTTGGCTGTGCGCCCTGTTTTTTTACTGTCGTGCCCGGGTCAGTTCAATGGCCTCCCTTGCCGGTGACATGTTCGATCTCCAGTCCCAGTATACACAGCCGTTCCCATTCCCGCTGAATCTCCTGCTGCCTCTCCTCCGGCGTGCTGTCCGGGGCGTACTTGAGGGCCAGCTTTTCAATGGCCTCTCGCCTCTCCTCCTCGTCCTCCAGAATCCGAATGCGTCCAAAGGCGATCACGCTGCGAAAATAGGTGGTGTACTCCTCTGGAACGATCTGGTCCTGGTCGATCACACAGAAGGACGCCTTTTCACTGCGTTCAATGGCGTCCAGCTTATGGCCGCTTCTGGCGCAGTGGAAATAGAGACTTCCTCCGCTGTACACGTAACTGATGGGCACCGCATAGGGGTAGTCTTCGTCGCCCGACAGGGCCAACACCCCGGCGCTTCCCCGCGTCAGCACGGCTTCGGTCTCCTCCCGAGATAGCAGCTGTTTTTTTCTGCGCAGTTCCCGAAACATAATCATACCTCTCTCAATACAGTCCGGACTGTCTTATTTCTTTTTCTTTCGATAGCTCTCCGCCTGGGCCAGCAGCTCGAAGGCGCTGGAGCGCAGAGAATCGGTAACCGTGGCCCCGCCGATCAGGCGTGCCAGTTCATCCACTCTGCCCTCCCGGTCCAGGCGCTCCACGTTGGTAAAGGTGCGGCCCTTCTTCTCCCCTTTCTCCACCGAGAAGTGGGTGTCAGCCATAGCGGCGATCTGGGGCAGGTGGGTGACGCACAGCACCTGTTTGCGCCGGGCCACGTCGGCCATCTTCTCGGCCACCTTCTGGGCCGCCCGACCGGACACGCCGGTGTCCACCTCGTCAAAGATCAGGCTGCCGATTCCGTCGTCCTCGGCCAGCACGTTTTTCAAAGCCAGCATAATTCTGGCCAGCTCGCCCCCGGAGGCCACCTTCTGGATGGGCTTGAGCGCCTCACCCAGGTTGGCGGACATGAGAAACTGAACTTGATCCATCCCCGTGTCGTCCATACCGTCCTGACCGGAGCTGGGGGCAAACTCGGTGACAAACTGCACCTTGGGCATGTCCAGCTGACGCAGCTCCTCCTGCACCCGCTTCTGGAGACTGTCCGCCGCCTTCTTTCTGGCCTTGGACAGGGCCTCTCCCCGCTTGATCGCCTCCTGCCTGGCCTTGTCCAGCTCCTTCTCCAGCCGCTGGATGGTGTCGTCGGCGTCCTGGATTTGCTCCAGCTCCGCCTTGCATTTCTCCAAATAGTCCAGCATGTCGGCCACTGTGGGGCCGTATTTCTTTTTCAGGCGGTAGATCACATCCAACCGGCTCTCCAGCTGGTCCAGCTCCTCAGGTGAGAAGTCAAATTCATCGGCAAAGTCCCGGATCGTTTCCGCCGCGTCATCAGCGGCGTACCGCAGGGCGGTAAGCTTCTCTCCCAGCTCCTCCAGCTGAGGACTCAGCCGGGTCACAGAGAGAATTGCCCCCTCCGCCTCGCTGACCAGGTCACAGGCTCCCTGGCTATCCTCTCCGCCGGACAGGGCAAACTGCGCCTCCTGAATGGCCTCCATCAGCTTACCCGAACTGCGCAGAAGGGTTTTCCTAGAGTTCAGCTCCTCGTCCTCCCCGGGCCTCAGCTCTGCACGCTCCAGCTCCTTGATCTGATACTCCAGGGTATCCACCCGCCGGGAGCGTTCCGCCTCATCCATTTCCAGGGAGGCAATCTGCCTGCGCAGCTCAGCCATAGAGAGGTAGTCTCTCTGATACTCATCCAGCAGAGGGGCGGTCTTTCCAAAGCTGTCCAGATATCCCAAATGGCATGCCGGGTCCAAAAGCTGCTGGCCGTCGTGCTGGCCGTGGATATTCAGCAGCTGCCGGCCGAGCTCCCGGAGCTGCGCCACCGTCAGAGGCCGTCCGTTCACCCGGCATACATTGCGCCCGTCTCCCTGAATCTCCCGCTGGAGCATCAGTTCCTCCCCATCCGGCGGAAAACCGTTGTTCTCCAGCCATTTCCGAGGCAGGGCTTCGGTAAAAACCGCATTGACCAGCGCCGACTTGGCCCCGGTCCGTATCAGTTCCCGGCTGGTTCTCTCCCCCAGTACGGCACCGATGGCGTCTATGACAATCGACTTTCCCGCGCCCGTTTCGCCGGTTAGTACGTTGAAGCCTTTGTCAAAGCTGATGTCAGCCGACTCAATAATGGCAATATTTTCAATGTGAAGCAAGGAGAGCATGGCTTTCCTCCTGTTCTCTCTATTTTAAAAGTTTGTGTACTTCGCTGTTGAACTGCTGGGCCAGAGCGTTGTCCCGCATAATGAGGATACCGGTGTCGTCGCCGGCCAGCGTTCCCACCACTCCCTCAATCTCCATATTGTCCAGAGCGGAGCAGGCGGCGGAGGCCAGGCCGGGCATGGTACGCACCACCACAATATTCTGGGCTACGTCCACCGAAACAACCCCCTCCTTGAAAATATTGCGCAATCTGGTATCTGAGGTGGAGGCCGCCTTCCGTTCAGACAGAGCGTAGCGATACCCCCCGGAACTGGTAAGTTCCTTTACCAGACGCAGTTCTTTAATGTCCCGGGAAATGGTGGCCTGCGTGGTGGAATAGCCTCGGGCGCGCAGCTCCTCAAGCAATTGCTCCTGGGTGTCGATATCCTTAGTCTTTATGATATCTAATATCTCGCTTTGACGAGCGTTCTTCATTGGTTCAGCCCTCCCAGCTTCTGATGGATTACCTGATAAAAGCTCCTGTCCGCCAGCCGGACCAGCTGTGTGGTCCTCTCTGAACGGCCGATTTCTACCCGGTCTCCCCCGGTCAGGCGGACCGCCTTTCCTCCGTCCACCGACAAGTATAAATACTTTCTATTCCCTCTGGGGAGCTGTACAGTAACCACACGCTCCGGGGCCAGCACCATCGTGCGGGCGGCCAGCTGATGCGCGCAGACCGGGGTGACGATAATGCTTTTGGAGGTGGGCTCCACAATAGGCCCCCCCGCCGACATGGAGTAGGCGGTGGAACCTGTCGGCGTAGCGACAATAACTCCATCTCCTGTAATGGAAGTTACCTTTACACGATCTGCCAGCACCTCCATCTCCGCCACACGGGCCATGGACCCCTTGGAAATCACCGCGTCATTGAGGGCTGTATCCTGTGTGATCAGCCTATCTCCCCGCAGCACCCTGATGTCCAGCATCATTCTCTCCTCAATGGAGTAAATCCCGTGGGCCAAGGGGGCCAGCAGGGGCAGTTCGCTGCGTTCCAGCTCCGCCATAAAGCCTACACTTCCCATGTTTACACCCAGAACAGGCACCCCGTACAGGGTGGCGTCTCGAGCCGCATGGAGGATTGTCCCGTCACCTCCGAAGCAGATCAGCAGGTCGGCGGTGGGCAGTTCCTTATCCAGCTGTGGCAGCGTCAACTGGCGGGGCAGATCCAGTCTGTCTCCCTTTTTGGGCAGAAAGGGCAGGCACATGACTGTTTGCGCTCCGGCATGTTCCAGTACACGCCTGGCCTCCAAGGCAACTCGCAGACCTTTATCCCGGTATGGGTTGGAGCTGAGTATGATTTTCATGGCCTCTCTTCCCTCCAAACGCTGTGGGACTGTTCTACCAAAGCCTTCAGGCTTCCGTCGTAACCGGCACTCTTGCCGGCCTGAAGATAACCCAGATACTCAATGTTGCCCTCGGGGCCCTTGATGGGGGAAAAGGTAATATCCTTTACAGTAAATTCAGACCGGGTGGCGTGCTCTAAGAAGTGCTCCAGCACTTCCAGATGGATGGTTGGATCCCGAACTACTCCCTTTTTCCCCACCTTCTCTTTTCCGGCCTCGAACTGAGGCTTAACCAGGCAGACCGCCTGTCCGTCCTCACGCATCAGTGGCCGCAGGGCAGGCAGAATCAGATTCAGCGAGATAAAGGACACATCTACCGAGAAAAAATCCAGCGGTTCTGGGATGTGTTCTTTGGTGAGATAGCGGGCATTGGTGCGTTCCATACATACCACCTGGGGATGGGTGCGCAACTTCCAATCCAACTGGTTGTAGCCTACATCCACCGCGTAAACCAGACGCGCCCCATTTTGAAGCATGCAGTCTGTAAAGCCGCCGGTGGAGGCGCCAATATCGGCACAGATCCTGTCTTGGAGGTCAATGGGCCACAGAGACATGGCCTTTTCCAACTTCAGCCCGCCCCGGCTTACGTAGCGCAGTAGGTGCTTGGTCCGCACCTCAAGGGTATCATCCGCCTCTACCGACGCCCCTGCCTTCAGCTGCTTTTGACCGTTGACATAGACTTCACCGGCCATAATCAGGGCCTGGGCCTTTTGGCGGCTCTCCGCCAGACCCAGTTCCGCAACCGCCACATCAAGTCTCCGTTTGGCCACGGCCCAACACCTCCAGAGTCTTTTTCATAATCCCCTCTCCGTCCAGACACAGGTCCCTCTTCAAAAGACTCACCGCCCCATGGGGGACAAAGCCCTCGCCGCAGTTCAGCAGGACAGTTCTGGCCGGGAGGCCGGCTATCTCCAGTCGTGCGGCCAACCGCTGCCCCACGCCGCCCCGGGCGGCCTGTTCCTCTGCCACCAGCAGAGTCCCCGTCTTGCGGACGGACAGTTCCACCAGGTCTGGGACAAGTGGTGTAAGCTGATTCAGCTTTACAACTTCAGCCTGGACGCCCCGCCGCTCCAGAAGGTCAGCAGCCTGCAAAATATCGTTAATTTCTGTGCTGTAGCCTACCAACGTAATGTCACTTCCCCAGCGCAGGATCACCGCCGGATCCTCCCCGCCGGTTCCCACGTATTTGCCTTCGCCGCCCCGGGGATAACGTATTGCCACCGGGCCCTCCAGACGGAACAGGGCCCGTTCCAGCATGACCTCCAGCTCAGCAAAGCTGGACGGAGACAGCACGGTCATATTGGGCACACTGTCCAGATAAGCTGTGTCAAAAACGCCGTGATGGGTCTCACCGTCGTCCCCCACCAAGCCGGCGCGATCCACTCCAAAGACGACATGGAGGTTATCAATGGCCGCGTCGTGAAGGAGCATATCATAAGCCCGCTGTAAAAAGGTGGAATAGACTGCGAAAACGGGAATGGCGCCTTGCTTTGCCATACCGGCGGCCATCGCGGCGGCGCAGCCCTCGGCAATGCCCACATCAAAAAAACGGTCGGGAAACTTTTGTGAATACTTTTCCAGTCCTGTTCCTCCGGTCATTGCGGCGGTAATGGCGCACACCCGTGGGTCCTGGCCGGCCAGGCGGGTCAGTGTCCGACCAAAGACGGCGGAGTAGTTGTCCCCCGGCGTCCAATTTAGCTTTCCGGTCAGGGAGTCAAAGGGGGCGACGCCGTGAAAGGCATCCGGATTCTCCTCTGCCGGCAGAAAGCCTTTTCCCTTTACAGTCTTTACATGGAGCAGCACAGGCTCATCCAGTTCTCTGGCGTACCGCAAGATTCTGGTCAGGAGGGGCAGGTTGTGACCGTCTACCGGTCCCAGGTAATGAAAGCCCATATCCTCAAACATACTGCAAGGCAGCAGCGTCTGCTTCAGCGCCTGCTTAACCTGGTGCGTCACACGATACACTGCTCGTCCCACCGCCGTCGCGTTCATAATACGGCGGTAGTGCTTTTTAAAGGTGAGGTATTGGGGTTTCAGCCGCTGTTTGGCTAGGTGATCGGCCACCCCACCCACATTGGGGGTGATGGACATGCCGTTGTCGTTCAAAATAACCAGGATCTGGCAGCCACACTCCCCTGCGTTGGACAGCCCCTCATAAGCCAAACCTCCGGTGAGGGCGCCATCGCCGATGAGGGCCAGCACCTTGTAATCCTCTCCCAGCATGGTTCTGGCCCGGGCCATTCCCAGGGCAACCGCCACCGAGTTGGAGGCGTGACCGGCAATAAACGCATCGTGGATACTCTCACCTGGTTTTGGAAAGCCGGCAATGCCGCCGTACTGACGCAGTGTAGACATTTTTTCCTGGCGTCCGGTGAGAATTTTATGGGTATAGCACTGGTGCCCTACATCAAAGACCAAGCGGTCCACCGAAGTGTCAAATACACGGTGGAGGGCCACGGTCAACTCAACCGCCCCCAGGTTCGAGGCCAGATGCCCCCCCGTCTTGGACACGTTTTCCACCAGTTCCCGGCGCAGCTGGGCGCACAGAACCTCACCCTCCTGATCTGTCAGGCGGGAAAGAATGGGGTCATACTGTTTTTTTATATTGGGCACTGTCAAAATACGGTTCCTCCCGAAAATCGGTTATTTGGTCCGCCGGGCCATGGATTGGGCCAATTTAATGTGAAAATCAGGGTGTTCAAAGGCGCTGATTGCCTCGATTCCCTCCCTGGTCAGCCGTTCCACCAGCGCGGCGCAGCCCTCCAGCCCAAGAGAGGTGACAAAGGTGTTCTTCCCGTTGGCGCGGTCAGACCCCACCGGTTTGCCCAGCTCCTCCTCTGAACTGGTAACATCCAGCATGTCATCCCGCACCTGAAAGGCCCGGCCTAAAGCTTGGGCATAGGACCGCACTTGGCCCCGCTGTTCCGAGGTTCCGTCGGCGGCGATACAGCCCAGTTCGGCGGCGGCAGAGATGAGAGCCCCTGTTTTCAGACTTTGAAGTGACTCCAGTTCTTCCCGCGTTCTGCTCTCTCCAGCCATATCCAACGCCTGTCCCCCCACCATACCGGCGGAGCCGGCGGCCCGCGACAGACACGCCACGGCCTGTACCACCCGCGGGGCGGGCAGGTCAGCCCTGGTCAAATGCTCAAAGGCGGCGGTGAGCAGCGCGTCTCCCGCTAAGATAGCGGCGGCCTCCCCGTAGACAACATGATTGGTGGGCCGTCCCCGGCGCATTTGATCATTATCCATGGCGGGCAGATCGTCGTGAATCAGGGAGTAGGTGTGGACCATTTCCACGGCGCAGGCGAAGGGCAGGGCCGACTCCGCATCCCCCCCGCACAGACGGCAGGTCTCCAGGGTGAGTACCGGACGGATGCGTTTGCCTCCAGCCAGCAGGGAGTACTCCATGGCCTCCTGCAAATGGGCGTATCGGGCTTCTGAGGCAAAAGCATCTCGCAGATATTCCTCAATCAGGGACAGATCCTGAGACATTTGATCTGTAAAGCTATTTCCCATGTCAGTCCTTGCCTCCAAAGGGTTTCTCTACCACTTCGCCGGCCTCCCCGGCAGTGAGAAGGGTCACCTTCTGCTCCGCCTCGTCCAGCTGCTTGGTACACTCACGCAGCAGCTTGGCCCCCTCCTCAAACAGGGCCATGGCCTGGTCCAGGGGGGCGTCCCCCTTCTCCAAAAGGGAGACAATCTCCTCCAGCCGGGTCATGGAACCCTCAAAATTCAGCTTCTTTTTCGCGGCCATAGCGACTTTCCTCCATTTTTCAGCAATTGTACAATGCTGCCTTCCATGCCGACGGAGTACGCCACACAGGTGTGCGGAGACTCCAGGAAATAGCGATACAACTGGAAAGCCATTTTCTCATGTTATGTTTCCTCCAGCTTTTCCGCCCGGCACCCCAATGCGCCATCAGACAGCTGCAGCTTAAAAGTACTTCCCGGCGCGATGTCTTGGACAGAAGACAGCACCTTCCCGTCCTCCCTCTGGGCGATGGAATAACCCCGGCCCAGCACCTTTAAGGGACTCATTGCGTCCAGCGCGGCGGACAGCTCCCTCAGCCGTTCCCGGCGTCCGGCAACGGTCCTCTCTCCGCAGTTAGGCAGTGCTGCGGACAGCCTTCCAAGCTGCTCCCGCCGCACCGAGGCGGTACGGCGCAGGCCGTGAACCAGCCGGCTGCTCTGAAAATCCAGCAGCAGGCGCTTCTCACGAAAGTAAGAGGCAGGTTCTGTCATAGGACGGCTGGCAGCCAATCGGTCCAGCCTCTGCCGGTATTGGGCCAGAAGGGCGGATACCGCCCCTTCCAGCCTCTCCCCGTCCCCCAGAAGAGACATGTATATCTCGTTCTGGTCAGGTACCGCCAGCTCGGCGGCGTTTGACGGTGTGGACGCCCTCAGGTCGGCCACAAAGTCAGATATGGTCACATCGGGCTCGTGGCCCACGGCGGAGATGACTGGAATTTCGGACCGGTAGATGGCCCGGGCCACCACCTCCTCGTTGAAGGCCCAAAGGTCCTCCATGGAACCTCCGCCCCGACCGGTAATAATCAGGTCAGCTGCGCGGTGCAGATTGACCCATTGGAGGGCGGCGGCAATCTCCTGGGGGGCTTCCGCCCCCTGGACCCGCACAGGGATTACCCGCACCTCTGAAAGCGGCCATCGGGCTCCAAGAATGCGGATCATGTCCCGCACTGCCGCCCCGGCGGGCGAGGTAACCAGGGCAATTTTCCCGGGAAACACCGGGAGCGCCTTTTTATGCGCCGGGTCAAAGAGACCCTCCCGGGCCAGCTTCTCCTTCAGCTGCTCAAAGGCCAGGGCCAGATCTCCTACCCCCTCGGGTGTGAGGCGGGCACAGTAGAGCTGATACTGGCCGTCCCGTGGAAAGACGGTCACGCGGCCGGCGGCGATCACCTGCATTCCGTTCTCCGCCCGGAACCGCAGGGACTGGGCGTCGCTGCGGAACATGACACACCGCAGGGCCCCTTCCCCGTCCTTGAGGGTAAAATAGTGGTGCCCGGAGGGGTACATTTTGTAATTGGACAGCTCCCCCCGCACCAGCAGCCTGGATAAGAGGTGGTCCCGGTCCATCATGTTCTTCAGATACTGGCCCACCTGGCTGGGGGTCAGAATGGCGTCCTCTCTCATTGTATCCCCTCCGCCCGGGCCGCGCGCCAGGTAAGGATCGCCGTCCCCATGGCGTTGTCGGTGGAATACTGTGGCTGCGCAAAAATGGCGTCGCAGGTGTGCGCCAACCCTGTCCGCAGCTGAGAATTGGAGGCTACCCCTCCGGAGAAAAGCACCGGCAGGCCGGGATAACGCCGCTGGGCCTCCCGGGTGGCGCGGCACACCACGTCAGAGACGGTGTCTATGGCGAAGCGGGCGACGTTGGCCTTTTTCTCTCCTTTCTCCGCCAGGGCCTTCACCCGGTTCTCCATTCCGGACAGAGAAAATGTAAGGTCATTCAGCTTTACCCTCACCTCATAACAGGCGTCCGCCTGGCTGTACAGCGCATCCAAGGCCTTCCCCGCCGGGAATTGCAGTCCCAGCAGCACCCCTGTGCGGTCAATGAGCTGGCCGGCGGACAGATCGTTGGTGCCGCCAATGATTTCGGCCTGCACCGTATAGCCATCAGGCTTTACTAAGAGCAGTTCAGTGGTCCCGCCCGACAGATGCCAGGCCAGAAATGGAGTCTCCAGCAAGTCGATCCGCCCGGCGGACCAGGCGGCGGCAGCCAGGTGCCCCTGCTGGTGGGAATGGGCATAAAAGGGGAGGCCCAGCGCCGCGGCAATCCCCCGTCCCTGGGACTCCCCCGCCAAGAAGCAAGGCATGTAGGAGCCCTCCACCGCCCTGGGGCGGGTGGAGGCCCCCACGGCCTGAATCTCCGTCCTCTCCCCCAGCAGTCCCTCCAGCAGCTGGGGCAGGCGTTTTACATGCTGGAACAGGGCGTCGCTCTGCCGCAGACCCAGTTCTCCGGGACGTACGTCCAGCAGGCGGCCCGTATTTTTCCCCGTTTGGCCGTCAAAGAGGGCCGCCGAGGTGGTATAATTGCTGGTGTCCAGCCCCAGAACTGGCATCACGCCTCCTCCTTCGGCGGCTGTTTTTCCGGCTTGGGCGGAGTGTCCTCAAATTCCGTACGGACAAATGTACCTAAAATACCGTTCAGGAAGGATACCACCTCCGCCGGCTCGTACTTCTTGGCGATCTCCACCGCCGCGTTGATAGCGGAGGCGTTGGGGATGTCGGGCATATAGAGAACTTCATACATAGCGGTGCGCATCACCGCCGCCGCCATACGTGGGATACGGGCGAAAGACCATCCCACCGAATAACGGCTGATATAGTCATCCAGTTCCGCTCCATGGGCGAACACCCCCTGAACCAGGTCCCGTATGTACCTCTCCTGCTTTTCGTTGGGGAACTGCTCATAGAGGGGCAGTTCCTCCGCCAACTCCTGGAATCGCTCCTGAGTCAGCTCTGTTTCCAATATTTCCTGGGCGCTGCGGGTATCAAAGCCCAGGGTAAAAATGATATGGACGGCAATTTCTCTTGCGCTGCTTCTTGTCATAGGTACGGCCTCCTGTTGTTGGTCCATAAACTTCCTAAAGTATTATATACATGAATATACAAAAAGAAAAGCCCTATTTTGAAAATCTTTTCAAGGGCTGTCATTTCCTGGGAGCCGATATTCTCTGTGCTGTAAATTGAGTTGAAAAAAGGAGAACTCAACGTAACTTGCGTTCTCCTTTTTTCTTCTACTCATCAGGCGGAATAATGCGCACCTTGACTTCAGGACGATCTTTTCCGTATGTCTGTAATGCAAGCAACGCTAAAATCTGGTTCCAGCTCTTACAGCCATTCATTGCCGCTATAGTATTCCAAGTAGGGAGTTCGCAATTTCGCCGCCGGTTATAGTCCTCTTGTCCCGTACATCTGATTCGATTAAACTCCAGCACAAACAGGTCATTCCACTCGCTGGTGCTGTGTTTGTAATAGGGGCTTCTGGTAGAGACATCTTTCATTGGATAGTATTTGTCCCGAAATTCACGGGCCGTCATACCGAATCGGTTCTTAATAGCCGGGTGGCTTGGCATTTGCGGTGAAACAAATGCCCACATATGTAACTCTCCATGGTCAGATACCCAGGTATCGCAGGCATCAAAAATAGCCTCTTTACTCCAGTGGCTGAACGGCAATTCCCGTTGACACAACTCCAAACCGGCAATAATATCCGCCTTTCTCTGCTTTCCGATACGGGCATTTGACACAATTTGTATGGCTTCGCGGAGGGCGTCTTTGCGTGTCATAATATTTTCCTTTCCCTTTTCAACTTTGGAAAGCTATCGGCACTCCGTAGGTGGAAAATTTCACGTCCAAGTCGGTATTAAAGTTGTCGATGGCCTTAATCAGGCCAATACATCCCACCTGAAACAGGTCGTCGGCGTTCTCCCCCCGGTTGGCAAACCGCTGGATCACCGACAGCACCAGCCGCAGATTGCCGGCAATCAGTTCCTCTCGCGCCTGCATGTCACCCGCCTTGGCCCGGAGGAGGAGGGCCTGAGTTTCGCTGCTCTTCAGCACCTTCAGCTTGGCGGTGTTCACCCCGCATATCTCAACCTTATGCTGCATGTAAAAGACCTCCCGCCCGGTGTACTGTTTCCAGTATTTCCGGGGGGAGGTCTTTCATACGGGGAGGTCCCGTCTTAAATTTTTTATCGTCAGACTGTTTTCGATGGATTTTTAAGGGTTGGTGTGCAGGGGCATCTGGGGACGTTTGATTTTTTTATAGATACAGCCGCGCCTGAAGGTGCTCCTCATCCATCACTTCAATGCCCGCGTCGGCCAGCAGGCGGGCGGCAACACCCCAGCCAGAGGTGAGGGTATGGGTGAAGGTGCCATCGTAGATTTCTCCGCAGCCGCAGGAGGGGGAACGGGCCTTCAGCACGGCCACGGTGCATCCGTTGGCCCTTGCAATCTCCAGGGCTTTCTCCGCCCCCGCCTGGTAGGCGGCGGTAACGTCCTGACCGTCCTGGGTCAAAACCCGACCGTCAGGCTGAAGCTCCGCCGGAGAACGCGGGATATCCAGCTTCCCCAACACCTCGGGGCAGACGGGAATCAGGTTGTGTCCCGCCCGGTGCAGCTCAATAATCTGCCGGTCCAGCCGGCTTTGCCCGTCGTAGCGGCAGGGCTCCCCTAAAAAACAATGGCTTACCAAAATGTTCATGTTACTTCTCCTTCGGTTTTTTGTTCAGCTTCAGGACAATGCCCCGGGTCTGTGCTGTCTCTTCCAGAACTGAAACAGCTGTAATGGCCTTTTCCTTCACAGAAGCATCCGCCGAGACAGCCGCCTGCATCTCCTCAAAGGCACGACGCAGATCCTCCGTCTCCAGCAGGTAAACAGCTGTACAGTAAACCCCCTTGCGCCGCCCGTCGTTCCAGTCATTCAATAGACTATCCAAGATAGCCCGGCGCTCCTGTAGCTCTGTTATGTAAACTTCAAGCCCCAGCTCCTCCGCCCGCTTCAGATCCTGGAGAATACAGCTGTGAGGAACAAAGGAGTCGTACTCCATCATCTTCCCATACCCTTCGCAGGGGAACCGGTCACACCGGGTACAGAACTCACCCACTCCCTTCTCCAGGGCGCACCGGGCGACGGCACAGCTCTGGTTTCCCTCTCCGCCGCCGCATCCGGGACAGTACCCGCCCACATTCATGGGGCACAGAAGGCAGTTCAGCCCGCACTGAGAAAACTGAGGATGGTCCCTGCGGAAGTTTTTCATAATCTCCTCCTGCAAAAAACGGCCCGCCGGCAGGCGGACCGCTGATGCTTCAGTTGTTCAAATAGTACCGAACCACAGTTTGAAGCAGTTCGTCTCGATCCACCTTGCGGATCAGGGCCCGGGCGTTGTTATGGTTGGTGATATAGGTAGGATCTTCGGACAGAATATAGCCCACAATCTGGTTGATGGGGTTATACCCCTTCTCCTGTAAGGCCTGATAGACCGTGGTTAAAATTGTCTTGATCTCCATATCCCGCTGGTCGCCCAGACTGAATCTGCGGGTAAAGTCCATCTCCTCCATAGTAACACCTCCCATACGAACAATTCTGTTTTTAGTGTACTCCAAAACTTTGTCGATGTAAAGGGTTTTAGAGAAATTTAATACAAATGAAACATTTCTATATCCTCTTCGCCGCGGCTACCTGAAGCAACGCCGACAGCGCCGCCGCCAGAAATACATACTGCACGCCCCAGGCGTTCCAGATCAGGCCCATGATGGGGGAGGCAATAATGGCCATGATGTGATCCACACTCAGCCCCACAGACAGGGTTTGGGTGACCTCGCTGGGGTCCAGGGCGATAGAGCGCATCATATAGGAGTGAACCATGTTAAATTGCTCAAACAGCACGCACAGCACATAGGCCCCGTAGACCAGCCAGGTCAGGCCGCCTCCCGCGGCAAAGGAGTCCAGCATCCCGGCCAGCAGTCCCATCACAGAGAAGGAAACCGCGATATACCCGGCCTCTACCAACAGCATCTTCCTCACGCCCAGCTGGTCCAGCATCCTGCCAATGACAGGAGCGATCCAAGTACCCGCCAGATGAACCACAATGGTGAGCAGGGCCACCGTATCTGCCCCCTGGTCCATCAGATTGATGATGACCCAGGGCGCAAAAACAATTTTGATCCGCTTCTGGCAGCCATATGCCAAGGTGACCATGTAGTAGGGCATGTACCGCTTTCGGAAGAGCAGCTTGTGGTTTTTGACGGTGTCCTTCTGCCGGCTGGACAGGGCCATCACCGCCAGCAGCACCACTGCCCCGGCTGTGCAGACGCTTCCGATGGCAAAGGGCAGGACGGTCTTGGTTCCAAAGCTGAAAAAGCCGGTCCGAAAACCGAAAAACACCATCACCGCCGCCGCCATGTTGAACAGCGTGGTAACCCCCTTGAATTTTCCCAGGGTAGTTCCTACCTTTCCCTTTTCCGCCAGATCCATGGAGATGGCGTCGTTCAGAGGCATGAACAGATGCATACCCAGGGAGTGGACAAACATAAAGATCAGCATCATTCCGTAGCCCGGGGACAGCCAGCCCATGACGATAAAGCCCACCAGCACCAGGGACTGGGCCACAACTGACATCCACAGGTTGCCCAGAAAACCCAGGGCGGCCACCAGTACCATGCAAAGGATGCCGGGACTCTCACGGGGGATCTCAATAAACCCCCGCTGGACGGAGTCGATGTGGAAGACCTCATTGAAATAGTTGGACAGGATGTTGTTGCCCAAACCATTGGCCAGGGCGGTCAGGGCCAGCACCACCAGAAAAATTTGGACTGCCCGCTGTCGTTTTTGTTCGGTCATGTGTGATCCTCTCTCCTAAAACGCAATGTCCTGAAATCCTGTTTCGTTGATCTCCTCGTTCAGCAGACGGATGCCTACCCCGTTATTGTTGGGGGCCTCCGCCCACTTGCGCTTGAAGAGCAGATACAGGCAGCGCTTTCCGCCGTAAACATCCTCTATGATGCTGTCCGACGCGACCGCCATCGTCTCCAGCTCGACCCACTTGACCATCTCCTCCACCGTCTCGATCTCAGGCCACCAGGCAGCGAACTCCTCCGGGTCGTCCGGGCCGTAGGCGAGGCGCTCCTCCTCGTTGTAGTAGCGGATGATCTCCTTGACCACGGCCTCCTGCAAACTTGGCCACTTTTCCAGGAACGCGCGGTAGGTCTCCCTCTGGTAGTCTGAGATTTCGGTCTGGCCCTCATAACAGGAATCGACCATCAGACCGACCTCCTGCTCCTCCCCAAACCAGTCCAGCTTCACACGGCCGTTCCAGTAACCGCAGTCGTCAAAGTCCAGTTCTCCAAATATTTGATCTGTCATTACAGCGTATCCTCCTCTGCCCGATCCAAGGCGTCCTCCGCGTCGAAGGGGGCCCCTTCCGGCTGGACGGGGGCGGGAGCCGGGACAGGGTCAGGAGGTACGAAGGCGTCTCCGGGAGTGGTGATCCCCTGGCGGTACTTCATCTCCTGCCACTGCTCTTTCGTCACCAGCAGCTGCCGGGGCTTGCTGCCCTCAAAGGGGCCCACAATGCCCTTCTCTTCCAGCTGGTCCACAAGCCGGGCGGCCCGGGCGTAGCCCAACTTTAAGCGCCGCTGGAGCATGGACACGGAGGCCTGTCCCGTCTCCACTACCACCTCGGCGGCGGCGTCGATGAGCTCGTCAAACTCACTGTTTACCTCCTCTGGGGCGGAGCCGCCCACTCCCCTGGCCCCCTTGTCCTTCTCGGCGGCGTTGTGCTCGATCTCCTCCATTACGGCGTTGTCATACTGGGCGGAGCCGCCGTTCTGCTTGACAAAGTCCACCACGGCGGCCACCTCCGGGTCGGAGATGAAGCAGCCCTGGACCCGCTGGGGCTTGCCGCTGCCCAGAGGGGCGAAGAGCATGTCTCCTCTGCCCACCAGCTTCTCAGCGCCCTGGGTATCCAGAATGATTCGGGACTCCATGGCGGAGGCCACGGCAAACGCGATACGGGAGGGAATGTTCGCCTTCATCAGACCGGTAATCACGTCGGCGGAGGGCCGCTGGGTGGCGATCACCAGGTGCATGCCGGCGGCACGGCCCATCTGGGCCACCCGGCAGATGGACTCCTCCACTTCCTTGGCGGCCACCAGCATCAGGTCGGCCAGCTCGTCGATGAGCACCACAATAAAGGGCATTTTGTCCACGCCTTCAGTGCGTTCGGCGTAGGCGTTGTACTCCTCCAGCTTGCGCACCCCCACCTCGGAGAAGGTGCGGTAGCGCTTCATCATCTCCGTCACCGCCCACTGGAGGGCGCCGGCGGCCTTCTTGGGGTCGGTGACCACGGGGATGAGCAGATGGGGAATGCCGTTGTAAATGCCCAGCTCCACCATTTTGGGGTCCACCATGATGAGGCGGACCTCCTCCGGGGTGGCCTTGTAGAGAAGGGAGGTGATGATGGTGTTGGTACACACCGACTTGCCTGAACCGGTGGTTCCGGCGATAAGCAGATGGGGCAGCTTGTTGATATCCCCCACAATGGCCTGGCCGCTGATATCCTTGCCCACGGCGAAGGATGTCTTGGACCGGCTGACGGCAAAGGCGGAGGACCCGATCACCGAGCGGATGCTCACCGGTGAGACCACCTTGTTGGGCACCTCGATGCCCACCACCGAAATTTTGTCGGGGATAGGGGCGATGCGCACGCCGGCGGCCCCCAGGGCCAGGGCGATGTCGTCGGCCAGATTGGTCAGCTTGTTCAGCTTGACCCCCTGCTCCAGCTCCAGCTCATACCGGGTGACCGAGGGCCCCCGAACCACGTTAATAATGTTGGCGCTGATGCCAAAGGAGTGGATGGTGTCCCCCAGACGCTGGCGGTTGGCGTTGAGCTCGCCCAGGGCCTCGCCTCCAATCTCACCGGTACTCTCCCGCAGCAGGGACAGGGGCGGATACTGGTAGGGCGGCGTCTCCTGACTCATGGCCTGCTGAATCTCCTGCTCCAGCTGGGCGGCCTCATTAGCGGCCTCCTGGGCTGTCACCTTGCTCAGCATGGCGCTGGGACTGGGGACGGGTTCCGACCGGACGGCCTCCGTCTCCGGACAAGGCGCACCCGGAGCAGGCAGGTTCTGCGGACGATCGCAGACCGCCTCTGCATGGGGTGCGTCTGGAGCAGGCGCACTCTGGCGGCGGACAGTGTTGGCCGCCGCAGAATCGGGCGCGGGTGCGTGCTGCGGGCGGACAATATCCACACTCGGGAGAGGGGCGTCAGGATGGGTAATGGGCTCCGGCTTGGAAATGGCAGGGAACTCCACCACCTTAGACTCCTGGTCGGCCTGAGAGACCTCTGTCTCCTCCTCTCTGGGCGGTTCCTCCTGGGGGCGGAGCAGCTGATCCGGAGTGGGCACCCGGGGACTGCGGTTGAAAAAGCCCCGCTTCTTGGGTGCGGGCGGCTCCATACCCACCAGCGGGCCGTCCTCCACCGGAATGTCTATGTTGGACCGGGCCGGGGTGCGGGCCGGGACAGCCACCTCACGACGATCCCGTTTTTCCCGGCTCTGACTGCGGCGGACGGGCTCTGATTCCGGCTCGTAAACGGGGCGGTTGAACACCCAGTCGGCCACGTCCACAATGGAGCGGTTAAAGGCGGCCAGACCGGTAAAAACTCCGGCGATTACAAACACAATGGTGGCCCCCAGGGCGGTAAACAGCGAGACAAAGCACTGGGCGGCGATGCCTCCCAGCGCCCCTCCAGACTGTAAAGCTTTTCCGCTTTCCATCAGACTCCCCCAAAGGCTTTTGTTCCACTCCAGCGGATCATTCAGCATCCCATGAATCAGGCCGGAGAAGATCAGAGGCAGCAGCAGGGCGCAGATGAGCCGCAGCCATACCGGACGCCCCCGGTGGAAACCCAGGATATATGTTCCCAGCAGCAGAGAGGGGGGCACCAGCAGAAAGCCGTAACCCAGCAGCCCCTTAAGCACAGAGCAGAACCAGCTGATGAAGATGGCCTGCATATTGAAGTAGCCTAGCGCAGAGAAGACGGCCAGCAGCAAACAGACCACCGCCCCCACTTCCCGGCGGACAGGCTTTTGCGCGGACTGCTGACGGCTCTTCCCCCCTCTCCTGCTCCCCCCGGAAGAACTGCGTCCACCGCCGGAGGAGGGCCGGCTTGCTCCTGTTTTCTTTTGTGTCGCCATATTGATTCGTTCCTTTCAGGTTTTGCCTAAGCCTTCTCCCTTGTCACGCCGCCGCCGGCGCAAGGGTCCAGCCCATAATGCTCAGTAGGATGAACAGGCCGCCCGCCCCCCAGCAATAGAAGGCAAAGGCGCCAAAGCGGCCCTTATTGGCCAGCAGTTTCACCAGCTGGATGGAGAAATAACCCATCACGGCGGCGACGACCATACCCAGCAGATATTTGGGCAGGTTCTCCGCTGGGATGCCCCCCTCCTGTCCCATCACGTCCAGCACCTTCAGCAGGGTGGCCCCCAGCACGGCGGGCAGGGACAT
>CATONV010000045.1 GCA_951801655.1 uncultured Oscillospiraceae bacterium
TTTCAAAAACCTATTGACTTTCCCCCTTGTGGAAGGTGTAGAGTAGGGGCAGAAAGGGGGAATGACCCATGAAAATCAACGAGGTGGAGGCTCAGGTGGGCATCACCAAAAAGAACATCCGCTTCTACGAGGAGCAGGGGCTGCTGTCCCCCCGGCGCAACAGCGAGAACGGCTATCGGGACTACGGCGAGGCGGAGGTGGCCGTGCTGCGGCAAATCAAGCTCATGCGCAAGCTGGGGGTTCCCCTGGAGGAGATCCGCCGGATGCAGGCGGGGGGCACAGTGGGCGACGGTATGCGCCGCCACCTGGTCACCCTGGAGAGGGAACACCACAGCCTGGAGCAGTCCATGCGCCTGTGTCAGAGTTTGAAAGACCGGGAGGAGAGACTGGACGCCCTGGACGCCGCCGGGCTGCTGGAGGAGATGGACCAGATGGAGAAGGCGGGCACCACCTTCCGGGACAAGCAGAAGCAGGACGCCAAGCCCGTCCGGTACGCGGGGGCCGTCGTCATGGCCCTGCTGACCACCGCCCTGATGACTGCCCTCATTGCGCTGATGGTGTGGGGCTTCACGGTGGACACCGCCGACGCCCCGCCTTTGCCTCTGCTGCTGGTATTGGTGGCCATCCCCGGGGTGATTATCCTGGGGGTACTGCTGGCGCTGGTGCAGCGCATCAGGGAAATTCAGAAAGGAGAAGAAGACGATGCGAAAAACTACTGACCAAAAGGGCCACGGCCTGGTGGGCGGCGTCATTGTGACAGTGCTGGTGGTGGGGCTGGTCCTGCTGGTGCTGGCCGCGCTTTTTCAGGCATTTGGACCGATACTCCCCTTCCTGGGGGAGCTGGGCGCGGCCTTCGGTGTGATGCTGTTTTACGTCGGGACTATTCTGGCCGTAGGGATCGGCGTAGTGGTGGCGCTGATTCAGCGGTGGAAGGAGGTCAAAGGAGGGGAAGAAGACGAGGCCAAAAAGTATTGACCGCCGGGCGGAAAAGCGGGCGGCGGTGCGGTCGGTGGTGGTAAGCACTCTGTTTCAGCTGATGACGGTGGCCGCCCTTCTCTATCTGCGGACCCTGGGCGCCCCGGACTGGCTAGCCGGCCTGATGCTGATTCTGGCCATCGCCGACCTGATTACCATTCCCTTCACCTTCGCCGCCCTGTGGCAGCGGGTGCGGGAGATCGAGAAGGGAGAGCTGGATGAAGCGCGCAAGTACTAAAGAGAAGCGGGAAGCAGTGATCGGGATTGTGTTGTTCGGCCTGCTCCAGCTGGCCTGCGTCGTCGGGTTCTGGGCCCTGTGCCTCATCCCCGACCTGCCGCAGTGGCTGTTCATCCTGTTCTTTGCCTGCGGCGGGTTATGCGTTGCCCTGATGATCCCCGCCCTGTGGGCGCTGAAAAAACGGTTCCAGGAGATTGATTCTCTGGAAAATACAAACTCTGTGACATTGTATAAGGAGGAAAAAATTATGCTGCTGGTAAACATCGACTACATCCCCGGAAAAGAACTTGAGGTGCTGGGCATGGCCAAGGGCACCGTGGTCCAGTCCAAAAACTTCGGCAAGGACTTTATGGCCGGCATGAAAACCCTGGTGGGCGGCGAGATCACCGGCTACACCGAGATGCTCAACGAGGCCCGGCAGATCGCCGTCAAGCGCATGGTAGACGAGGCCGAGGCCCTGGGGGCCGATGCGGTTATCAACATTCGTTACGGCTCCTCCGCCGTGATGCAGGGGGCCGCGGAAGTGATTGCCTACGGCACGGCGGTGCGGTTTAAATGAGTCTGTAGGGGCGGATACCATCCGCCCACATGTATACAAACAATGTGTAGGGGCGGGTAATACCCGCCCCTACACATTGTTGACAACACCCTCTGCGCGGCTTATAATGCAGTCAGCACTCCCAAAACAAAAACAGGAGATGACTGTCATGTTTGGTCTGTTTGGAAAGAAAGAAGAAAAGACACCGGAGGGGCGGCTGGCCGACCTCCAGAAGAAAAAGGATTGGGCCGGTTTGGCCAGGGCCTATTACGACATGGGCGTGGCCACCATGGAGGCGGGCGACCTGAATAAGGCCCAGCTGTGGCTGCACCGGGCGGACACCATTTACAGCGCCGACGACGCCGTCTACGAGAAGGTGGGCGACAGTCTCATCGACGACTGCTCCGAGAGAATTGGCGCCCTGGAGGAGAAGGAAGAACTGCTGTACAACAGCCTTCCTGCCGAGATCGAGACCAGGGCGGAGGAGCTGGGAGACGCTCAGGTGCGTGTCTGGGGTCTGCTGTCTGTGGCCCGGCTGGCAAAGCTGGGGGAAAAGCTGGGCAGGCTTCCCGGCTGCCAGGTGCTGGGCGAGATCAACTGGGCGGTGGACATGATGTTTCGCTCCCTCCAGGCCCCGCCCTCTCAGGAGGAGTACCAGCACCTGATGGACGTGTGCAACGGCCTGTACGAGCTGGGCGACTCCCCGGCGTTCTACGGCGGCGGACAGATCGACGTCCCCGGCGGCGCCCCCTTCCAGGTCTTCGACCTGAACGGAATGGGCACCCTTCTGGAGCTCAACGGCTACATGGACAACCACCTGCGGCTGATGGCCGCCCTGAGTCAGGGGGCGGAGGAGCTGCCCGCCGCCCCCAGCGGGATCGTGGCCTGCACCCTACTGCCCGACTACTGCGTCCGCACCGGGACCTCCGCCCCGGAGGAGGACGCCCGGATCAAGGCGGAGATCCAGCGAATCTGGGAGGACTTTGCGTTTGTCCGGGATCAGCTTACCTGGGAGGCGGCGGGCAAACGGATCAAGGCCTATCAGCAACTGGACATTCTGGCGCAATGACAATGACCCCCGGCGGATGAATCCGCCGGGGGATATTTATTGTTTCCTCTGATAGGGCGTCGGATCGTCGGTCAGCCCCACCAGGTAGTCGATGGAGACCTTGTAAAATTCCGCAATCCGCATGATAATGGACAGCTTTGGTTCCTGTCTGCCCACTTCATAATTTTGATAGGCTTTTTCTGTCATGTCGCAGTAGATAGAGACATCCCTCTGCGTGTAACCGCCTTTCTTCCGGCAGTCTCGCAATCTCTCGGCCAATATTTCGCGCATTCTTATCAACACCTATAATCGTTCTTGACATATCATTATAGTGTGATATAATGGAGAATATTCTATTAAACATTCCCCGACGATTGGTGGGTCTGCGATGGAACCAAATATATCCTATACACTGGAAGACTCCCTGATTGCAGGGGTGATCACGGCGGCGGTGATGTCGGAACAGCGGCGGCCCGGGCTGTGGCGGGACATGCTGCGGGCATTGGACCGGGGCGCGGCGGGAACCAGAGAGAGTACAGCCGACGCTTTTTTATTTCAGGCCATGGTAGAGCGCCTGCTGGAGGAATTTCACAGGAAAGAAACATAGGGACTGTCCGCTTGTCAGTGGACAGTCCCCGTTTGTTTCTACCGGTGATACAGCTTGTTGGTCTGGTATTTAGGTTCGCAGGTGAGCTGAAGGCCCAGGCGCTTGTAGGTGACGGCGTCCGCCGGAGAGAGGATCACCGAGCAGTGGGCCTGACAGCCCTTCAGGGCGGCCAGCTGTTCCAGGGCTCGGGCGGCCTTGGGCTCCGCGTTGGCGGAGGAGGCCAGGGCGATGAGAACCTCGTCGCTGTGGAGTCTGGGGTTGGCCGACCCCAGATACTGCACCTTGACCGTCTGGATCGGTTCAATGGCGGACTGGGCGATCAGGTGGATGCCGTGTCCTCCCGCCCCGGACAGATGCTTCAGGGCGTTAAGCAGGGCGGCGGCGGAACAGCCCATGAGCTCAGAGGTCTTGCCGTTGATCAGGGTGCCGTCGGAGAGCTGAATGGCCATGGCGGGTTCGCCGGTGGTCTCGGCCAGCTCGTTGGCCCGGGCTGCCGCCGGGCGGATCTCCGTTGTAATGCCGGCCTGCTGCATCAGCAGCTCCAGCTTGTACACCGCGCTGTCAGAGCCCCGGCCCTGGCGGCGCTCGCACAGGGCGTCGTAGTACCGGCGGACGATCTCCTGCCTGGCGGCCTCTTGACAGGCCTCGTCGTCGAAAATACAGTTGCCCGCCATGTTCACGCCCATGTCGGTGGGGGACAGGTAGGGGCACTTGCCGATGATCTTTTCAAAGATGGCGGCCAGCACGGGGAAGACCTCCACATCCCGGTTGTAGTTGACAGTGGTCACCCCATAGGCCTGGAGGTGGAAGGGGTCGATCATGTTCACGTCGTCCAGATCGGCAGTGGCTGCCTCGTAGGCCAGGTTGACCGGGTGCTTCAGGGGCAGGTTCCAGATGGGGAAAGTCTCAAACTTGGCGTACCCGGCCACCACGCCCCGTTTGTTCTCGTGGTAGAGCTGGCTGAGACAGGCGGCCATTTTTCCGCTGCCCGGGCCGGGGGCGGTGACGACTACCAGAGGATGGCTGGTCTCGATAAACTCATTGCGTCCGTATCCCTCGTCGCTGACAATTTTGCTGATGTTGTGGGGGTAGCCCTCAATGGGATAGTGGCGGTAGACCCGCAGCCCCAACTGTTCCAGCCGCAGCTGGAAGGCATCGGCGGCGGGCTGTCCGGTGTACCGGGTGACCACCACGCTGCCTACATACAGCCCCCGGCCACGGAACAGGTCGATCAGCCGCAGCACGTCGCTGTCGTAGGTGATGCCCAGATCCCCCCTGACCTTGTTCTTCTCAATGTCGCCGGCGTTGATGGCGATGATGATTTCCACCTTGTCCCGCAGCTGTTCCAGCATGCGCAGCTTGCTGTCCGGCTCAAAACCGGGGAGAACCCGGCTGGCATGGTAGTCGTCAAACAGCTTGCCTCCGAATTCCAGGTACAGCTTACCCCCGAACTGGGCGATACGCTCCCGGATGTGCTGGGATTGGGTGGTTAAGTATTTCTCGTTGTCAAAGCCTGTGTTGGCCATTCTCCCGCTCTCCTTTTTCTCAAGGTAAAACACATACCTCAGTATTTTACATCCGGAGGGGGAGCAGCGTCAAGGGATTTATTGCGGCAGTGTCAAATCTCCCTCTTTGATCCAGCCCATTTTCCGCAGAATCTCGCAGAAGATCACCGACAGGATGGCGGGCAGAACAAAGGAAATGAGGATCAGCCCGATCCAGTCCATGGCGCCGGGGACAATGGCGGCCGCGCCGTTGGCCAGAGCCGCCTCGCTGGGGGACAGCCAGCCGGTCCACACGCCCAGCTGCCCGCACAGTCCGCAGGTGCCCATGCCCGAGTTGATGGCCGCGCCGTTCATCTCCAGCCGGAACAGACAGGTGGCAATGGGCCCGGTGACGGCGGAGGCCAGGGTGGGGGGAATCCAGATGCGGGGGTTTTTTACGATGTTGGGCATTTGAAGCATGGAGGTGCCAATGCCCTGGGAGACAAGCCCGCCCCAGCGGTTCTCCCGAAAAGACATACAGGCAAAGCCCACCATCTGGGCGCAGCACCCGGCCACGGCGGCCCCCCCGGCCAGACCGGTGAGACCCAGTACAGAGCAGATGGCCGCCGAGGAGATGGGCAGAGTCAGGGCGACTCCCACCAGAACGGACACCAGAATGCCCATGAGGAAGGGCTGAAGGACAGTGGCCTGCATAATGAGTACGCCAAAAGCGCTGGCCACCTTGCCGATGGGGGGCGCGATGACCCAGGCCGCCCCGACGCCGATCAAAATGGTGACAACAGGAGTGACCAGAATGTCCACCTTGGTCTCCTTGCTTACCGCCTTGCCGAACTCGGCAGCGATGATGGCCACAAACAGCACGGCCAGCGGTCCACCTGCCCCGCCCAGAGCGTTGCATGCGTAGCCCACGGTGACCAGGGAGAACAGCACCATGGGCGGGGCCTGAAGGGCGTAGCCAATGGCCACCGCCATGGCCGAGCCGCTCATAAACGAACACAGCCCGCCCACGGTATAGCCGATCTTATTGATGGTGATAATCTGGGCGGTGAGAAAGCCGACATGGAACTGGCTGCCGATTGTGTTCAGGATGGTGCCGATGAGAAGGGAACAGAACAGGCCCTGGGCCATGGCTCCCAGGGCGTCGATGCCGTAGCGTTTGGCGGAAATCACAATGTTTTTCCGCTGGAAAAATTCCTTCATTTCAATCTCCTTTTCACACAAAATAAGCTGCACAGGTGTCATGACACCTGTACAGCTTATTATAGCCGTCCCTCGCTGTTTGTCAAGAGAAAATGCCATTCCCGCGCCGTCTGAGTCCTTCCGGTAAAGGCGATTTCCGAAAGGCCCCTTCGTCGATTAGAAGAAAATTATTCAATTTATAAAATATCAGTTGACGAATATTCTTTTTTGTGATAAGCTACAAACATCCCGACGAAAACTGACGGGAAGAAAGGAGTATTGACTATGTCGATTGGAAACCGTGTATTCCTGAAGCGTCCGATGCCCAGCCAGGAGCTGCTGGACGGCTTTGCCGGAATCCCTGCCGCCAACATTGCGGATACTATGGGGCGCTCCTGCGCCATGAACCCCCGCATCAGGCTGATGAGCGGGGCTCGGGGAACCATGGTGGGACCGGCGCTGACAGTAAAGGCCCGGGCGGGCGACAACCTGTTCATCCACCAGGCGCTGGATATCTCCCAGCCGGGCGACATCATCGTTGTGTCCAATGATGAGGACCAGACCCGTTCCCTTATGGGGGAGATCATGTTCACCTACGCCCAGTACCAGCGGAAGCTGGGCGGGCTGGTGCTGGACGGCCCCGTGCGTGACACCGACGCCCTGAAGCAGATGCCCCTTCCCGTGTACGCCACCGGCTCCACCCCCGGCGGCCCCCACAAGGAGGGCCCGGGTGAGATCAACGTCCCCATCGCCTGCGGAGGCGTCAGCGTCAATCCCGGCGATATCATCGTGGCGGACGCCGACGGCATCATCGTCATCCCGCTGAAGGACGCCCCGGAGGTCCTTCAGGCGGCCAAAAAATTCCACGAACAGGACGCCAGCAAGGTGGAAGCCGCGAAAAACGGCACCTCCAACCGGGCCTGGGTGGCCAAGACAATTCAGGCCAAAAACGTGGAAATTCTGGACCAGGTCTATGGGGAGTAACGGTGTTCCACTGACAATCGACTAAAAATATGAGGTGAAAGAAATGAAGGAGTACTTATTTGCCAAGAAATATCTGCCCCACCGCACCATGATTGCCTTCGCGCTGGGTATTCTCATCGGCCTGTTCTTCTACGACTTCTCTGTATGGGTCAAGCCCTTCGGCACTGCCTTCATGAACCTGATTAAAATGCTCATTGTTCCCGTCATCTTCTTCAGCATTACCAGCGGCGTGGCCTCCATCGGCGACGTAAACAAGCTGAAGCGGGTGGGCGCCAAGGTTGTGGTGGTCTACTGTGTGATGACCGTCATCTCCTGCTTTGTAGGCATTTTGGTGGTCAATGTGGTTCATCCCGGCGTGGGCTTTGATACCAGCATGCTTTCTGAGTACGATGCCTCTCAGCTGACTACCCCCGATTTTGGGGCCTTCCTTTTGAACATGATCCCCACTAATATCATTTCGGCCATGGCCAACCAGGATATCATGCAGATGATCTTCTTCACGCTGATCTTCGCCGTCGCCCTGGTCTTCCTGGGCGAGAAGGCCGCCGTTGTGACTCAGTTCATGACACAGACCGCCAATGTCATCTACAAGATGCTGGACATTGTGATGATCTACTCCCCCATCGGCGTCTTTGCCCTGATGGCCAACACCACGGCCGTCTACGGCCCCCAGCTCTTCGGCAGCCTGGCCAAGTTCGTTCTCACCGACTACACCAGCTGTCTGCTGGCCTGGTTTGCCTTCAGCCTGATTGTTATGGCCTTCACCGGCATCAAGTACGGCAAGATGTGCAAGGCCATGATCCCCATTTGGATCAACACCATCGCCACCAACTCCTCCGCCGGCACCATCCCCATCACCTTGGATGTGACCACCAAGCGCCTGCGGGTGCCCAACAGCATCGCCTCCTTCTCCATCCCTCTGGGCGCCACCATCAATCTGTGCGGCGCGGCCATCTATAAAACCATCCTGGCCTTCTTTGTGGCGGAAATCTACGGCCTGTCTCTGACAGTGGGGCAGATCGCCATGGTCATCTCCATCTCCACCATCATGTCCATCGCGGCCCCCGGCATCCCCGGCGGCGGCATCGTCACCGGCGCCATCTTCCTCAATCTGCTGAACCTGCCTATGGACCTGATGGGGCCCATCGCCGGTATGTACCGTCTGATTGACATGTCCCACACCACCCTGAACGTCTCCGGCGACGTGCTGGGCACCCTGTTCGTAGCCAAGAGCGAAAAGCTGTGGGACGCCAAGGAGTTTAACGAGTCCAGCGGCGAGTTTGAGGCTATCAGCGTCGAGTGAGCCCCATCAACTGTTTTGAAAGGAGAATTTTCAAATGGCCACTACCCTTGCAGAACGCATGAACCACTTTTCCGGATCCCCCACCTCCGCTCTGATCGCCACTGTGGCGGAGCTGAAGCGTCAGGGGAAGAACATCATCTCACTGAACGTGGGCGAGCCTGATTTCGGCACCCCCGATTACATCAAGGTGGCTGGCATCAAGGCCATTGCGGAGAACTTTACCAAATATACCCCGGGCAACGGCATTCTGGAGCTGCGGCAGGAGATTGTCAAAAAGCTGAAGGAGGACAACGGCGTGGAGTACGGCCTCAACGAGGTCACCACCGCCGTGGGTGCCAAGCAGGCCATTGCCAGCAGCCTGATGGTCATCGCCGGCCCCGGGGACGAAGTGCTGCTGCCCATCCCCTGCTGGGTGAGCTACACGGAGATGATCCGTCTGGCCGGGGCCGAGCCCGTATTCGTACCGGTCCGCTCCGACAACTACGAGTTGGACCTGGACGCCATTGAGAAGGCCATCACCCCCAGGACCAAGGCCATCGTCATCTGCACCCCCAACAATCCAACCGGCGCGGTGTACAGCGAAAAAGACCTGCGCCGTCTGGCTGAGCTGGCTGTGGAGAACGACTTCTTCATCGTGGCTGACGAGATCTATGAGAAGCTGGTCTATGATGGGGCGAAGCACTTCAGCGTGGCCTCCATCTCCAAAGAGGTGCGGGACCGCACCATCACGGTGAACGGCTTCTCCAAGGCCTATGCCATGACGGGTTGGCGTATTGGCTACGCCGCCGCCCGAGCTGACGTGATCAAGGGTATCATGGCTGTTCAGAGTCAGACCACCTCCGCCACCAGCGCCATTTCTCAGAAGGCCGCCGTGACCGCCCTCCAGGGCCCCCAGTACGATCTGCGGGACATGGTGGCCGAGTTCAAGCAGCGCAAGGACTATGTGGTGAGCCGGCTCAACGCCATGCCCGGCATCACCTGTCCCGACGTGAAGGGCGCCTTCTACGTCTACCCGGACGTGGGACTCTATCTGGGTAAGCACTTCGGCGAGAGGAACATTGAAACTGCCGTAGACCTGTGCCAGTATCTGCTGGACGAGGCCCTGATCTCCACCGTGCCCGGCGAAGCCTACAACGTGCCCGGGAAGATCCGCATCTCCTACTCTAACTCCATGGAGAATCTGAAGCAGGCGCTGGACCGGATGGAGAAGGCCCTGTCCTGTCTGGAATAATTCCCCCTCTTTTGGCCCGGAACCGCCCACGCATGGTTCCGGGCCCTTTTTAAAGGTTGGGTGATCGAACAATGACAGAATGTGGTATTCTTCTCCTGTTTTCTCTGGCGCTGACGGGCGCTCGGGAGGGACCGACCGCCCTGGGTCGGCGGATTACCCCCTACGGCGCCCTGCTGGCCGCCTGCTATCCCTGGCTTCTCCCGCTGTGGCATTTTACAGCCAGCGCGGAGTAAAAGAAATGAAAAATTGGAAACGGTTGACCGGAAAGGGGATGTGTGATATGATTTGGGCAAAGAGAGGGAGGATCAACCCTATGGAAGAACTGGTGACGAAGATCCGCAGACTGTCTTTGACCCAGACAGACCGGATCATCGCGGAATATATTTTGGAGCATTTGGACACCATCGGCCTCCAGACCTCTACCGCCCTGGCCCGGAACATCGGCGTCAGCGACACCTCTATCATCCGCTTTATCCGAAAGTTGGACTTTACGGGCTATGCGGAGTTCCGCAGCGAGATGGCCGGACGGATCGCCCGGCACTACGATCAGGCGCTGTCCCCCGGGGAGAAATATATCAAATCCCGGGAGTCTCTCAATCGAAACAGTCTGATTCAGGACGTGCAGAGCTACACCCTGGACAACCTGCAAAAGAGCTTTTCCAAGCTGGAGATGAGTACGGTAAATCAGATCGCGGACATCATCCTGTCCAGCAGCCGGAAGTTCATCGTCGGCTTCCGCGGTACAGCCTGCTGCGCCCAGTATATGTCCAGCAAGCTGCTCTTTCTGGTGCCGGACGTGGTCCAGGTGACTCACGCCGACGCCACCGCAGTGGAAAAGCTGGTGGATATTTCTTCCGACGACTGTCTGATTATGTACAGCTTTCCCCGCTACTCCGAGCTGAACTTTGTCCTGATGGACATGGCCCGGGATCAGGGGGCGAAAATTATTCTTTTTACCGACCAGGTGACCAGTCCCCTGTCCAAGCAGGCAGACGTGGTGGTAACCGCCCACGTGGGCGGGCTGGGATTTACCAACTCCTATGCGGTTCCCCTCTCCCTGACCGAGGTGGTCCTGCTGGCTCTCAGCAGCCGCAGAGACGAGGAACAGGAAAAGAGAATGAACTATGTGGACAGGCTGATGGGAGAAAATCGGCTCTACTAATACCCGCGTATAAAAAGTCTCCGGATTTCCTGCGAAATCCGGAGACTTTTTTGATCATAATTGCCTGGAAGCTTCAGTCCTCATCCCGGTAGGGGGCCAGAACGATGTGGACCACGGCGCAGAGGATACCGGCCACAGCGAAGACCCACCAGGCGGTGCGCCACAGGTCCAGGGCCAGGCCCAGCCCCACATAGAGGGCGGTGGTGGATACCATCAGGGCCCCGCAGATGGTGTTGATGAGTCCGATGCGCTTTTTCGCCTCCGGGGTTGGGTTGTTGTCCCGGTTGTACTCGTCGATCTTGTACTTCTCCTCCTGGATACCGGCGTAGACGAAGGCGGTCACCGCCCCGGCCACGATGAGCAGGAAGAGGGAAATAGCGCGGGACTCGAAGGACTCCCCCTGGGGGGACTTGGCGAAGAGAACCAGCAACAGGGCCACGTCGAAGAGGAGAGCCCCCACGCCCCCGGAGATGAACCAGACGAATTTCTGCCGGAAGGTCTGTTTCTGTTCCTCGGTGTAGAAGTCGGTGAGGACGGGGTACTGCTTGCGGAAATTTTCCCTTTGCAGGTTGCTGGCCACAATCACCACCACGCACACCGCGATAATCAGTAGCAGGAGCGCGCCGGTCATGTACTCGGAGAGCCCTTTGACCTCCAGCAGGCCGCACAGGCCCACTCCGGCGATGATCCCCCCGACGGCGAAGGCCATGCGCTTGGAGAAGCGGTTCATAAACTGGTCGTACCGGGCGGTGTCCTCCACCAGGCTGTCCTCCACACTGCCCCGCATAAGGGTGTCCAGATCCACCTGGTACAGCTCGCAGATGCGCAGGAGGGTGTCCATCTCGGGATAACTCTGGGCACTCTCCCATTTGCTGACGGACTGGCGGGAGACCTCCAGCGCCTCGGCCAGCGACTCCTGTGTCTGGCCATGACGGGAGCGAAGAAATTGCAGATTGTCGGAAAATGCCATTTTAAATGTACCTCCTTGGGTTTCAGGATGGTCTCAGCATAGCCCAACACAGACCGCAACTCCACCGATTTTCTGTTGCGTTTGAAGATTTTTCTGTCAATTTTCAGTTGCGCAGGAGGTCAGTCCCCCTTTTTGCCCTGTTTCCACAGCACATAGGCCAGGATTAGCCCGGCAATAACGACCGCGATTCCAATCACAAGAATCAGGGTGGCGAAGCCCAGGAAAAACCCCTGGATTCCGGAAAGGGGAGACACCTGGGGCGTGACGCCCAGCGCGTCCATTACGGCCCCCTCCAGCTCCGGGGGGCCGTCGTAGGTCCAGCCGCCTCCGAATCCGCCAAAGCCGCCCATCATCCCCTTGGAGGCGGCAAACATACTGCCAAAGCCCCACCGGGCGATGAGGCCCACCAGGGCCACTCCCGCCCCCTGGAGGGCAATATAGATGCCGGCCAGCCAGCCCCACCGGCGAACCATCTTTCCGATGAAGCCGGGGAGATTTCTCGGCTGCCCCTGTCCGGACGGCGGCGGCTCGGGCGGCTCCTCCTGGGGCTGTTCCGGGGACCTGTTCGGCCCCTCGTCCTCGTTGAGCAGGTGGTCGGTGGTGACGCCAAAGACGCGGGCCAGGGAGAGCAGTTTGTTGATGTCGGGGGACGTCTCTCCCAGCTCCCACTTGCTCACCGCCTGACGGGATACCCCCACCTGGGTGGCCAGCTCCTCCTGAGACAGCTTTTTCTCCCGGCGGTACCATGCAATTTTTTCGTTGAGACTCATGTGCGCTTCCTCCTTTCTGGTATACCCAGACTATCAAAAAAGGCGGTTGCGTTCCACCATGCAGGGCTTGAAGTTTCCGCAACCATCGGTTGCGGAGGCCGGTTATGGCATAAGCCAGTCGTAATTGATCGAATTTTTCCAGCTGCGCCAGTTCACAAGACACAGGTTCAGATCCACGCGGCCCTCGATACCGTCCACCTCTCCATTGCTGGAGTACTGCCACATTTGGTAGTGGTAGCGGAAACTGGTGGGGGCGGTGTCCTTGGTGTAGTGGGCCAGCCAGAAGGGGTAGTCCTGCAAATATTCCAGCTGAATGCCCTGGGTATACACCTTTCTGGGGCTGCCGTAGGTCATGGGCAGGTAGCCCGCGTCCTCAATGACCTTGCAGAAGGCCAGGGCGCAGGCGGTGACGGTGTTGCCGTCGGTATTCCGGGTACGGGAGTCCTCCTTGTCCTGCTCCTCCCAGTCGAAGACCACCGGATAGGTGACGTTGTAGCCCTCCATCCACTCCAGCAGCTGATAGGCCTCCTCCTCCGCCTCGGCGGGCGTGAGGGCTTGGGAGAAAAAGTACACCCCCACCTCCATGCCGTTGGCCAGGGCGCCGGACATGTTGGCGTCGAAGTACTCATCTTTGGTAATGGTTCCCAGCGTGTAACCCCGGTAGCCCGCCCGGATCATGGCAAAGCGCATCCCGGAGGCGGCCACCCGCGCCCAGTCAATCTCCTTCTGGTGGGCGGAGACGTCCACGCCCCGGACAGAAACGCCGGACAGGTAGGAGAGATAGCCCGTCTCCTCATCCAGGCGGAAGAGGTCGCTGTTATATGTATTGGAGAGTATGGGCTTAGGGGCGGGGAGGGAGTAGCCGTAAGCGAGGCCGTAGAAGGCCTTGGCGTAGTTCATCACAATGGCGGCCCCCTGGCCCCGGGTGGTGTTGTCCTGGGGCAGGAAGGTGCCGTCCGGATTGCCGGACATCATTTTGGCCTCATAGGCCCAATCCACAGCGGCGCGGGCCCAGTCTGAGACGGTGTCCCGATCAGTAAAGGGGGCCTCCTTCCCCTCCTGACGGTCCCGGTTGTTCCAGAGGAGAACGGCGATCTGCTCCCGGGTAACAGGATCGTCAGGGCCAAAGGTGCCGTCCTCATAGCCGCTGACCACGCCGTTTTCCTTGGCCCAGCGAATGGCGTCGCGGTTGGGGTGATCCTCCCCCACGTCGGAGAAGAGACTCTCCTCTTCAGTCTTCTCTTCAAAATCGGATTCTTCCGGTTCGCCGGTCGGCGCCTCGGGGGAGCCCTCCAGACGGTACAGGGCCTCGGCCAGGACGGCCCGGGTCAAAGGCGCCTCCGGTTCAAAACGGGCTCCGTCCAGGCCGTCCATCAGCAGGTGCTGCTGGCAGAAGGCGACGGGAACGGCATACCACAGCTCGTCGTTTACGTCCAGATAGGTGGTTTTGTTGGCGTGGACCTGGGTTGGGACGAGGATCGGAGTCAGGGTGAGCGCCAGGGCCAGGGCAGCCGCCAGGGATCTTTTCTTCATGCTTTGCCTCTCTCTCTTGTTTTTTACCGGGGAAGGATTTCCCATTTGTCGTACTCTGTCAGTATAACACGGGGCGCCGCCCCACTCAACAGTATTTTTCTGGGAATTTCTCCTCCCGCGGCAAGGGACAGACAAAAGCCGCCCCCGGAGGGGCGGCGGATCAGCTGTTCTCCGGTGTCCCGGACCAGGACTCTGACAGGTTCTGGTACACGGCGGGCAGGCTGAGAGACGACTCCCGGGCCGGACTTCAGTAAAAAGGATTGACATTGGAAAAGTAACTTTATAGAATTGAATCACAGAAGCAGATGCTAAGGTCGGCGTCCTCCTGCTGGCCGTCGCGACGTGGTAACCGGCCGCAAGTCCGACTCCAAGTAATCCCCCCGATTCTCCGGCCCGGAGGGGGTGGAGAATCTCCAAAAAACTGTTTACGAGGGTTTTGCCTATGCTGTATATTGGAATCGATCTGGGCACCTCCGCCGTCAAGCTGCTGCTGATGGACGGCGAAGGGGCAATCAAGAACATCGTATCAAAGGAGTACCCCCTGGAATTTCCCCAGCCCGGCTGGAGTCAGCAAAACCCGGAAGACTGGAAAAAGGCCGTACTGGAGGGAATCCCGGAGCTGCTGGCCGGCTTCGACGCCAGCCAGGTGGCGGGCATCGGGGCGGGCGGCCAGATGCACGGCCTGGTGGTGCTGGACAAGGACGACAAGGTCATCCGCCCCGCCATTCTGTGGAACGACGGCCGCACGGCAAAGCAGGTGGACTATCTCAATGAAACCGTGGGCCGGGAGAAGTTGTCCCGGCTGACGGCAAATATCGCCTTCGCTGGCTTCACCGCGCCAAAAATCCTGTGGATGAAGGAGAACGAGCCCGAGCTTTTTGGAAAGATCGCTAAGATCATTCTCCCCAAGGACTATATCAATTACATCCTCACCGGCGTCCACTGCACCGACTACTCCGACGCCAGCGGCATGCTCCTGCTGGACGTGGAACACAAATGCTGGTCCAAGGAGATGCTGGACCTCTGCGGTATTTCGGAGAGTCAAATGCCCAGACTCTTTGAGAGCCACAACAAGGTGGGCACTCTCCTGCCCGAAATTGCCCGGCAGCTGAGTCTGCCTGAAAACGTGATTGTCTGCGCCGGGGCGGGGGACAACGCCGCCGCCGCCGTGGGCACCGGCACCGTGGGCGAGGGGGTGTGCAACATCTCCCTGGGCACCTCGGGCACCGTGTTCATCTCCAGCGAGAGGTTCGGCGTGGATCCCCACAACGCCCTCCACGCCTTTGCCCACGCCGACGGACATTACCACTTGATGGGCTGTATTCTCTCCGCCGCCAGCTGCAACAAGTGGCTGATGGAAGATATCTTCAAGACCTCTGACTACGCCGCCGAACAGGCGGATATCATCCCCGACAAACTGGGGAACAACCACGTCTACTTCCTGCCCTACCTCATGGGGGAACGCTCTCCCATCAACGACACCAACGCCCGGGGGACCTTCACCGGGCTGACTATGGACACCTCCCGGGCCGACCTGGTCCAGGCTGTGCTGGAGGGAGTGGCCTTTGCCATCCGGGACAGCTTTGAGGTGGCCAGGACTCTGGGTGTCCCCATCCGACGCAGCAAGATCTGCGGCGGCGGGGCCAAGAGTCCCCTGTGGACGACCATTATGGCCAATGTGCTGAACATTCAGCTGGAGGTCCCCGAGTCGGAGCAGGGCCCAGGGATGGGCGGGGCCATGCTGGCCATGGTGGCCTGCGGACTGTACCCATCTGTGGCCGACGCCTGTGAAAAGCTGGTCCGCACCGCCGAGACGATTTCCCCCGACCCGGTGATTGCCGCCCGGTATGAGGTTCGCTACCAGCAGTTCAAGGAAATCTATCCCGCTATGAAAAATCTATTTGCAATCTTAAAATAAGGAGGAATTGTTTATGCTTACCAACATCCCTGAGGTAAAACTGGGCATTATTGCCGTCTCACGCGACTGCTTCATCATTGACCTGTCTGAGAGCCGCCGCAGTGCCATTGTGGCCGCCTGCGCCAAGAACGGCTTGGACATCTGCGAGTGCAGGACCACCGTGGAAAACGAGAAGGACATGCTCAAAGCGGTGGACGAAGTCAAGGCCGCCGGCTGCAACGCCTTGGTGGTGTTCCTGGGCAACTTCGGCCCCGAGACCCCCGAGACCCTCATCGCCAGGAACTTCGACGGCCCCTGCATGTATGTGGCCGCCGCCGAGGGGGACGGCGACCTGATCAACGGTCGGGGCGACGCCTACTGCGGTATGCTCAACTGCTCCTACAACCTGGAAATGCGCCATCTGAAGGCATTCATCCCTGAGTACCCCGTGGGCACCGCTGAGGACATCGCCAGGATGATCGGCGAGTTCAAGCCTATCGCCTGCGCCCTCATCGGCCTGAGTCAGCTGAAGATCATCACCTTTGGTCCCCGCCCTCAGGACTTCTTCGCCTGCAATGCCCCCATTAAGGGTCTGTATGAAATCGGCGTGGAGATTGAGGAAAATTCCGAGCTGGACCTGCTGGTGGCCTACAAGGCCCACGCCAACGACCCCCGCATCCCCGCCGTGTGCGAGGACATGGCCAAGGAGATGGGCCAGGGCTGCTACTACCCCGAGATGAACGAGCGGATGGCCCAGCTGGAGATTACCCTCCTGGACTGGGCCGAGGCCCACAAGGGGGCCCGGCAGTACGTGGCCTTCGCCGACAAGTGCTGGCCCGCCTTCCCCGAGTCCTTCGGCTTTGAACCCTGCTACGTCAACTCCCGCCTGGTAAGCCGGGGCATCCCCGTGTCCTGCGAGGTGGACATCTACGGCGCACTGTCTGAGTACATCGGCATGTGCGTGTCCGGCGACACGGTCACCCTGCTGGACATCAACAACTCCGTCCCCGCCAGTCTCTATGAGGAGGACATCAAGGGCAAGTTTGACTATCGTCTCACCGACACCTTCATGGGCTTCCACTGCGGCAACACCCCCTCCTGCAAGCTGTGCGCCGACCGGGCGGTGAAGTATCAGCTCATTCAGCACCGGCTGCTGGAGCCCAAGGACTCAGAGCCCGACTTCACCCGGGGCACCCTGGAGGGCGACATCGCCGCCAGCGACATCACCTTCTACCGTCTCCAGTGCGACAGCGAGGGCGTTCTCCGGGCCTACATCGCCCAGGGCGAGGTGCTGCCTGTGAAGACACACTCCTTCGGCGGCATCGGCGTGTTCGCCATTCCGGAGATGGGCCGGTTCTACCGCCATGTCCTCATCCAGAAGCGCTATCCCCACCACGGGGCGGTGGCCTTCGGCCACTACGGCAAGGCGCTGTTTGAGGTATTTAAGTTCCTGGGGGTTCAGGACATCGCCTACAACCAGCCCAAGGCCCTCCCCTATCCCACCGAGAATCCCTTCGCCTGAGCCGCACCGGAGGAGAGGTCCGCTGTGCAGCAAAGCAGCCGGAACTGTCTCCCAAAATGGGCGCACTGACCCCTTATTCCCAATAAATGTATGGAAACGTCCCACTTTGGGGCGTTTCCTTTTGCTATATAGAGGGGCCCCTGGGACGCCCTCAACAACATTGAAGGAGGAATTTTCATGGCAAGCAGCTACACGGAACACTATCGACTCAACCAGTGGGAGGCCGAGGACCCAGTGCGTCGGGTGGACTTCAACGAGGACAACGCCCAAATTGACGCCGCCCTCAAGGACGTGGCCGACGGGCTGTCGGAGGAGGTCAGCGCCAGAATGTCCGCAGTGGCGGCGCTGAACGCCGCGGTGGCACGGCGGGGCAACTGCCAGATTGAAACCTCTGCCTACACCGGCGACGGCGAGCAGTTCAGAACCATTTCCTTCCCGGCGGTGCCAAAGCTGATTATCCTGATTGCCAATCAGCGGCTGGCCCTGATCGCCCAGGACAACAGCGTCAATTTCTACATCAACAACGGCCTGAGTTTTAACACGGTGATTACCTCTTGGAACGGCTCGCAGCTTACCTTCAGCGTCAACGGCCCGGTTCACTATCTCAATACCGCCGGGTGGGCCTACACGGTGATCGCCTTCTACGACATGTCCTAATGCGAAAAAGGCACCCCCGGGCCGAGGCCCGGGGGTGTTTGGGTTATGCGGTTGCGTTGGGATTAGAGATTAGGAGTGATCCACAGGAGCGGTGTAGGTCACGGTGATCGTCTTGGCAGCAGCCTGGATGGTCACCTCAGCGGTAGCGGTCTTATCAGCCTCGATATCAAGGGTCGGCTCAAACGTGATAACACCGGAAGCCACAGTGGCCTCACCGAGCTCAACGCCGGTCCACTTGTTGGCCAGGTTAATGGCGGTGCCGTCGCCAACCTGGAGCTTAGCGCCAACAGCGTTAGCACCCTGAGCGGGCTTGTCAATCTTCTCGTTGAAGGTGATCTTGACAGTCAGCTTGTCGGTGCTGCCCAGGTTCACAGCCTTAGTCGCATCGGCGCCGAAGTCAACGGCCTCGCCATTGACGAACCACTCAGCAGTCACCTTGGTGCTGCCATTGGTAACAGCCTTGGTCAGGGTGTGAGCGACCAGGTCGGAAACAGTGATGTCACCGGTAACCTTCTCAGCGGGAATCTTGAAGGAAGTGGCGCCAGAGGTAGCGGTGAAGTCGATGGAGTCGCCGCCCTCAACAGAGGCGCGGACAGAGTTGCCATCAGTCAGGCCGCTGACAGTAACTTCCTCGCCCAGCTTAGCGAAAGCGCCGGTGCCGGCAGTCGCACTGTTCCAACTCAGGGTATCGGTTGCGGAGTCGGTCAGTTCCACAAAGCCGGTTACGATCTCATCGGCCTGCGCCAGAGCGGTGGTGTCGGTGTAAGCCACATAAGTGGTAGCACCGCTGGTGGTCTTGGCAACGCCGGTGCCGCCAGTCAGCTTCAGGTCCTTGACACTGGGCATAGCATTGCTGCCGCTACCGTACTCCTTATTCACACCGGTCTGAGTGCCGTTGATCTTGATCCAGCCGTCGAACTCCTCGATGGTCACACTGTCGGTGTCGCCAAGGGTAACCGCCACGCTGCCATCGCCCACGGCGGTCCAAGTGGTGCCGTTGACCAGAGCATACTTGCCGGTAGTCACCTTGATACCGGCGGCGACATCAGTCTGAGCCACGGTCTCATAGCCCTTGGTAGTCTTGTCGAAGTAGCGGATACCCTCGATTACGTTACTACCATTCTCAGCCCAGGTAGCAGTACCAGCGGGGTAGCCGTCCTTATCACTGAGGGTGTAGGTGGTAGTACCAGAGCTACTAGCCTTGGTGAAGGTGTACCCCAGCTCTTCGGTCAGGTGATACTCGACAGTTGCAACAGCCTCAGCCAGAGTGGGCTTGCCATCGGTGCCAGAGCCAACAGCGCGGGTAGCGGTCTGCTTCTGGTACACGACCTTAATTGCAGCGCCGGAAGGATTCTTGTCAGCGCCGGTGATCGCGGCCTGAGCATTGTCGGGCACATCAGCGGAGCTGCCGGGAGTACCGCCCTTACCCTCAACGATAACGGTGAGGACAGTGCGGCCCACAGCGCCCTTGTCGGGAGTATTGACGACAGTCAGGGTGAAGGCAACCTGCTGGCCAGCAGCGGGAGCGGTCACGGTGATGCCGCGGGTGGTGTAGGTGAGGCCGTAAGCGTTGTACCAGTCATAGCTCAGCGCGCCGCAGGCGGCAGCATTGCTCACATTGGCGGCCAGGCTGACGCTGGTGCCGGGGGCGGCCTTCACGGTGACGGTGCGGGCGCCGGCGGGAGAGGTAACATCGCTGAAATCGCCCTCGGGGATGGCGGCTCCGCTGATACCGGCGCTGATGTCCACCACGGGGTTAACCGCGCTGGGCGTACCGGTGCTGGGTCTATTGTCGGGAGCGGGCAGCTCGTCGTTGATGATGATGGTGGTGGCGCGGCCATTCT
>CATONV010000046.1 GCA_951801655.1 uncultured Oscillospiraceae bacterium
CGGCTGCCCTGGCCGCCGGCCAGCAGCATGGCGACAACTTCTTTCTTCATGTTGTTCACCTCTTACTTTTTTGGTGCGATGGCATCGATAGGATAACCAGGGCCGAAGGGCCCTGAGGGGGCCCGTGATTTATTTCTTGGTACGGGATGCCTTCTTGGGCTTTTCCTCCGCGGGCTTGGCCGTTTTTGCGGCGGCTTTTTTCGCGGGGGCCTTTTCCGCAGCCTTTTTGGCGGCGGGCTTCTTTTCTGTCTTGACAGCATCACCCGACTTTTCCGACTTGGGCTTGCGGACCGGATTCTTGCGGACACAACGGTAAATGACTGCGGACATGGGAGGCAGGTCGATGGTAAAGGACTGCTGCTGGTCGTGACAGGGGATCTTCTCCGTCTTCACGGGCTCCCGGTCTCCGCGGCCCTCGCCGCCGTAGGCGGAGTCGTCAGAGTTGAAGGCCACGCCCCAGGAACCGGCGAAGGGAGCGCCTACCCGGTAGCCGCTGCGGTGGGTGGGGGAGAAGTTGCAGACGACGATGAGAGGGGTGCCATTCCGGTCCCAGCGCAGGAAGGAAACGGTATTGGCGGTGTTGTCGTCGGCGCACAGCCACTGGAAGCCCTGCCAGGAGTCGTCCTGATCCCACAGAGGGGCGTTCTCCAGATAGAAGGCGTTGATGGCCTTGACAAAGTCCTGAGTCTGGCGGTGAGGGGCGTATTGCAGCAGGTGCCAGTCCAGAGAGTATTCAAAGTGCCACTCGTTCCACTGGCCCAGCTCCGCGCCCATGAAGGTGAGCTTTTTGCCCGGGTGGGTCATCATATAGGTGTAGAAGGCCCGGACGCCCGCGAACTTTTGAGGGTTGTCGCCGGGCATTTTGCCGAAAAAGGAGCCCTTCATATGGACCACCTCGTCGTGGGACAAAGGCAGAATATAATTTTCAGAGAAGGCGTACATCAGAGAGAAGGTGATATCCCGGTGGTTGAACTGGCGGAAGTAGGGGTCCAGCTTGATATAGTGGCAGATGTCGTTCATCCAGCCCATGTTCCACTTGAAGTTGAAGCCCAGACCGCCGTCATCCACGGGCTTTGTCACCTTGGGCCAGGCGGTGGACTCCTCCGCGATCATCAGTACGTCGGGATGGGAGGCGAAAACAGCGGTGTTCAGATCCTGGAAGAATTTGATAGCCTCCAGATTCTCGTGGCCGCCGTTGACGTTGGGCAACCACTCTCCCGCCTTCCGGTTGTAGTCTAGATAGAGCATGGAGGACACCGCGTCTACCCGCAGGCCGTCCATGTGGTATTCCTCCAGCCAGAACATGGCCGAGGAGAACAGGAAAGAGCGTACCTCGGGCCGGCCAAAGTCGAACACATCGGTGCCCCACTCTTTGTGCTCTCCCTTTCGGGGATCGGCGTACTCGTAGGTGGGAGTGCCGTCGAAGTTGTACAGGCCGAAGGCGTCACGGGGGAAGTGGGCGGGCACCCAATCCATGATGACCCCGATGCCGGCCTGGTGGAGCTGGTCAATGAGGTGCTTCAGATCGTCAGGGGTGCCGAAGCGGCTGGTGGCGGCAAAGTAGCCGGTGCACTGATAGCCCCAGGAGGCGTCCAGAGGGTGCTCGGTGACCGGGAGAAGCTCCACATGGGTGAAGCCCATCTCCTTTACGTAGGGCACAAGATAGGAGGTGATATCCCGGTAGCTGAGAAACTCCCCCTCGCCCGTGCGCCGCCAGGAGCCAAGGTGGCACTCGTAGATGTTCATGGGCCGGCGGTAGAGAGGGTTCTTGGCCCGGAAGGACAGCCAGTCCCGGTCTCCCCACTGGTAGCCGGTGTCCAGGTCGTAGAGCTTGGTGGATACGTCGGGCCGGGTGGCGGCATGGAAGCCGTAGGGGTCCACCTTGCCCACAAAGCCGCTGCCGTCCGCCTTATGTATGGCGTACTGGTAAGAGTCATAACGGTTCAGGCCGGGGACGAAGGCCTCCCAGATCCCCCCCTCTACCCTGGACATGGGAGTGGCCTCCAGGTCCCAGTTGTTGAAATCGCCGATGACGGTGATTTTGGGGGCGTTGGGCGCCCAGACCCGGAACAGATAGCCCTCCGTACCGTTCTCATCCTTGGCGGGATGGGAGCCAAAGCACAGCCAGGCGTGGGTGGAGCGGCCCTCCGTAAAGGCCTCAAGCTCCAGGAAAAGGTCGTTAGATGAGAGTTTTTCTTGATATTTAGACATATTTATCACCTCGTGGAATCTTTTGGAAGCTCTTTGTCGGCTAAAACCAACAAGGGGAAGTTGCGCACAGCTGGGTATATTTATCAAAATTATACAACAAGGAGGGGTGGCAGTCAAGTAAAATAGTGGAAAAGAGGAAGGAAAATTGAAAAGAAATTCTTTGGATGGAAATAGATGGAGAGACAGAGGGGATGGCCCCCCTTTGCAAAGGGGGGCCGCAGGGGGAAAGGGAGAATACTACCCGGCCATCAGCAGCTTGGAGAGCATCCGGGTAAATATGCCGGGGATCGACAGACGCTCCACCTGCTGGGCGGACAGAATGGGGATGGTGTCGCGCAGTTCCTCTCCCACATACACGTCCAGCTGCCCCAGAATTTGGCCCTGTTCCACTGGGGCCTCCACGTCCTGGGCGAGAGAGAGACGGGTGCTGACCTGGCTCTCCTCTCCGCGGCGGACCAGCAGACGGCAGTCCCTCTCCAGACGGGGCTGGACCTGGGCGGCCGTTCCCAGCAGAACGTCCACCGGGGCCAGCGGGGCGTCGGGGTAGACGGGCGCCAGACTGTAGTGGGCAAAGCCGTAGTCCAGAAGAGCCTTGGCGTCGTCAAAACGCTGGTTGGTGCTGGGAGACTTCATCACGACGGCGATGAGCTCCATACCGTCCCTCTCCGCTGTGGCGGACATACAGTACATGGCTGAGCTGGTGAAGCCCGTCTTCAGACCGGTGGTCCCCTGGTAGAACCGAACCAGACGGTTGGTGTTGGTCAGACCGAACTCGCCGTTCCGGATGGAGTCCATCCAGATGGTGGTGTATTCCCGGATGGAGGGGTGATTCAGGATCAGCTCTCGGGACATCAGGGCAATGTCGTGGGCGGAGGTGACATGACCCTGGGCGGGCAAGCCGGTACAGTTTAAAAAGGTGGTGTCCGTCATGCCCAGCTCCTGGGCCCGCTGGTTCATCCGGGCGACAAAGGCGCCCTCGCTGCCCGCCACGTGTTCCGCCAGGGCCACAGCGCAGTCATTGCCCGAGACAACGGTGACGCATTTGAGCATCTCAGAGACGGGAAGCTGTTCCCCCTCCTCCAGATAGACCTGGGAGCCGCCCATGCCGGCGGCGTAGGCCGAGACGGTGACAGGATCGTCCCTGGACAGCTGGCCCGAATCCACCGCCTCCATCACCAGAAGCAAGGTCATAATCTTGGTCACGCTGGCCGGCTCCAGCTTCTCATGGGCGTTTTCCTCCAGAAGAAAGGTGCCTGTCTCCTTCTCCATCAGGGCCGCCGAGGCGCAGGACAGATTCAGTCCGGCGTCTGCCGGGGCCGCATGGACCGGCGGGATGCAGGCGGACAGCATGAGAACGGCCAGCAGAATGGTTAGGTTTTTTTTCATAGAGGATTCCTCCTGATCCAGAACTTCATAGTTCCAATTTTGCTCCCTGACTCCGGAGAGACGGGACTGCGTGCCAAATTGAGAACTGCGGGTATGGTCAGGATGTGAAGCGGGAGTTTTTTCTATACGCGGCGGCAGGCAGGTATTTTTTTCAATTGTGGGACAGTGTACCCCAGAGAAGATAAAAAATCGGGCGAAAAAAAGGAGAGAGAATTTTTTGTTGGATGCACCAAAACGTGCAACTTTTGCCGCAGAACCCCCTACGGATGTAAGGAGGGATGAGGTGGCTAAGGCTGTTAGACTCCCGGACAGGGAGAAGATTATCAGTAGAATGTGGAGACTGGCCAACGCGGGAGCAGGAGACGCCGTCAGGCTGGCCTGCTTTCCGCCTGAGGAGTGGCAGGGAGTGGAAAAGCTGGAGCTGGATGCCCTTACCGAGTTTAAGCGGGGGAGCAACGGCGTGGTGGAGCTGAAGTTTGTGGACCGGGGGCGGCTGCTGGAGAGGCTGCTGGATACGGTGGACCACAGCGGCGAGGATCAGGTGGACCGCTTTCTTCAAGCCATGGAGGGGGAATAGCTTGGTTTTTTCAGAGAAACAGAGACGAGTGCTGACCTGGTGGCGGCCCGATTCCCCCGATCGGGACAGACAGGCCATCATCTGCGACGGGGCGGTGCGCAGCGGAAAAACCCTATGCACCGGCCTGTCCTTCTTCTGCTGGGCTATGAGCTCCTTCCAGAACCGGAGCTTTGCTTTGTGCGGGCGGACCATTCAGTCGGTGAGGCGCAACCTGCTGAGTGATCTGCTCCCCGTGCTGGAGAAAATGGGATTCCGGTGTGCGGAGAAGAGAAGCAGAAATATGATACAGGTGCGGCTGGGCGGACGGAGAAATACCTTTTACCTCTTTGGGGGAAAGGACGAGAGCTCCGCCGCCCTCATTCAGGGCATTACCCTGGCGGGGTGTCTGCTGGACGAGGCGGTGCTGATGCCCCGGTCCTTTGTGGAGCAGACAGTCGCCCGGTGCTCTGTGGCGGAAAGCAGACTGTGGTTTTCCTGCAACCCGGAGTCGCCGGAGAACTGGTTTTATCAGGAGTGGATTCAAAAGGCGGAGGAGAAAAATGCGCTGCGGCTGCGCTTTACCATGGAGGACAATCCGGGGCTGTCTGAGGAGGTGCGGGAGAGGTACGCCAGCACCTTTCAGGGGACCTTCTACCGGCGGTTTGTGCTGGGAGAGTGGGTGGCCGCCGAGGGACGGGTGTATGACTTCTTCGATGAGAGCCTCGTCCGTGAGGCTCCGGAAGGACCCTTTGAGGAGTGGTTCGTGTCGGTGGACTACGGCACATCAAACCCAACGTCTATGGGCTTGTGGGGGAGAAAAAGCGGGGTGTGGTTTCGGGTGAAGGAGTATTACTACGACGCACGGGCCGCCCGGCGGCAGAAGACCGACGAGGAATACGCCGACGACCTAGCCGCGCTGGTGGGAGACAGGCCCCTCCGGGCGGTGGTGGTGGATCCTTCAGCGGCCAGCTTTTGCGAGACTCTGCGCCGCCGGGGCTGGAGGGTCAAAAAGGCCGACAATCAGGTGCTGTCTGGCATTCGCCTCACGGCCCGGCTGCTGAAAAGCGGGAAAATCGTGATATGCAAAGGCTGCGGCGACGCGATAAGAGAGTTCTCTCTCTACCGGTGGGACGACCGGGGACAAGGTCAGGATCAGGTGCGTAAAGAGAACGATCACGCCATGGATGAGATCCGCTACTTTGCCGCCACCGTGGCCGGAAAAGAGAGCGGAGGCGGAGTGTTTGCCGGGTGCGTGGAGAGAGGGGCGTTTTGACCCTGCGGGATACGTGAGAGAATGAAGGAGGAAGCATATGAAGTGGCGGAAGCAAAAGCGGCGGGAACCTCCCGCCGCCGTAGTGCAGGTGCGGCGGGGAGAGGGACAGCCCTTTGGGGCTGTGGACCGGTACGTCCCCCTGCGCACCGGAGAGATGGCCCTGTATCGGGCCATCCGGGAGGGGGTGCCCATTGTGGACGCCGCCATCTGGAAACTGGTGCGGCTGTGTGGCGGCGTGGGCGTCAGATGCGCCGACCGGGACGCGCAGACTGGGCTGGAGGAGTTTTTCCGCACTGTGGATGTGGGCTGGGGACAGCGGGGAATACAGGCCTTTCTGGACCGGTATTTGGACGACCTGTTTACCTGCGGACACGCCCTGGGGGAGATTGTGCTGGACACCGAGGGGAGAGAGATTGCCGCGCTGCTGTGCGCTGACCCTGAACAGGTGGAGGTGAAGATCGGAGACAGTCCCCTGGACTTTCGGCTGTGCCGGGCGGGACTGGGTGAGAACCGGGAGCTTCCCTGGCAGGAGCTGCTTCTCTTTACCCCGTTTCAGCCCACGGGGGACGCACCCTGCGGGGTGTCGCTGCTGCGCTCGATGCCCTTTATGACCGGTATCCTGCTGAAGATTTTTCAGGCCACCGGACAGAACTGGGAGAGAGCAGGCAGCCTGCGTTTCGCCGTGGTGTGCAGGCCGGGAGAGGGCGAGGAGGCCTTTGCTCAGGAGAGGTGCGGAATGCTGGCGCAGGAGTGGAGCGCCGCCATGCAGGCGGGACGGGAGGGATCGGTCCGGGATTTTGTGGCCGTGGGGGATGTGGACATCAAGGTCATTGGAGCGGACAGCCCCGTGCTGGACAGTCAGGTGCCCGTGAGGCAGATTCTGGAGCAGCTGGTGGCCAGAACGGGAATCCCTCCCTTTATGCTGGGGCTGTCCTGGTCGTCCACGGAGAGAATGAGCGCCCAGCAGTCTGACCTGCTGACCAGCGAGATTACTGCCATACGCCGCTGTGTGGAGCCGGCCCTGTGCCGGACAGCCGAGCTGTGGCTGAGACTTCACGGCTTTGCGGAGAAGGCGGAGATCGTATGGGAGGACATCAACCTGCAGGATATTGTGGAAGAGGCCAAGGCGGAGCTGTATCGGGCGCAGGCTGAAAAAATAAGGAGGGAACTATGAAAATCATTAAGGAGACAGTGGGCGGAGAAAGAGAGGGACTGAGCCGGGAGGACCTGGAGCTGATTGGAGTGCTGGCCCGGAGACCGCTGACGGCGCAGGAGGTGTATACCTTTTCCGTGCGGCTGTGCGACAACGAGATCGACCGGGATTTTGAGAGATTCGCCACCCGCACCCTGGAGGAGCTGGCCCCTATGTTTGTGGGGAAAAGCGGCATTTTTGACCACCAGTGGTCGGCCCGGGGACAGGCCGCCCGAATCTATAAGACGGAGGTGATTCGTGAGCCGGATCGACTGACAAAGACCGGAGAGGGCTACTGCTGGCTGAAAGGGTACGCCTACATGGTGCGCACCGACAGCAGCAGAGACCTGATTGCCGAGATTGAAGGCGGAATCAAAAAAGAGGTCAGCGTGGGGTGCTCGGTGGAGAGAGCCATCTGCTCGGTATGCGGCTGTGACCGGACCGAGGCGGACTGCGGGCACGAGAAGGGCCGGGAGTACGGCGGCCAGCTGTGCTACGCCACTTTGGAGGGGGCCGGAGACGCCTATGAGTTCTCCTTTGTGGCCGTCCCCGCCCAGCCGATGGCCGGAGTTGTCAAGTCCACCCGATGGGGGCGTCAGGCGGCGCAGCGCCTGGAGGAGGAGGCCGCCCTGGGCAGAAAATATCTGGACGGACTGCGGGCGGAGGTGGTACGCATGGCCCTGCTGTCCGATCAGCAGATGGATGGCCGGGCGATGAAGTCCTTGGCGGACAAGCTGTCCCATCAGGAGTTGGAGGAGCTGCGGAAGTCCTATGCCCGGAGAGTGCAGGAGAGGCTTCCCCTGGGGACTCAGCTGAGCTATGAGACACAAAACTCAGGCTTTGATGCGGAAAATCAGGCATTTTTGGGGTGAGGCCCCTTTTTTGGCAGGGGAGGCTTGCCGCCTGCGGGCGGAACAAAAGAGTGTTGAATAAAGACAGGAGGTAAACGATATGGCATATTACTACGACAATCTGAAGCTGGACAAGGGGATGTACCGGGAGGCGGGCCGGTCCTTCAGTCAGGTGCTGGAGAGAATGGACCCCAGCGAGAGGTACAAGGGCACCAGCCTGGAGGGGCTGGACGCCTTTCAGAGACAGCTTAAGCGGTTTGACATCAAGGTGAAGGGCGCGGGGAGCGATGTGGTGGAGAAGTTTTTCCAGACCTCCGACGCTGCGGTTCTCTTCCCGGAGTACATCGCCCGCACCGTGCGGCAGGGTATGGAGGAGGGGGATATCCTTCCCCACATCACCGCAGCCGTGACCAGAATCGAGGGGCTGGACTACCGCTCTATCGCCTCTGAGGCCGGCGGACAGGAAAAAGAGTTGAAGCTGGTGGAGGAGGGAACCGCGATCCCTGAGACCACCATCAAGGTACAGGCCAACCTGGTTCAGCTGAAAAAACGGGGGCGGATGCTGGTGGCCAGCTATGAGGCCGTGCGCTACCAGAAGCTGGACCTGTTTTCTGTTACCCTGCGGCAGATCGGCGCCCACATTGCCCGGACTCACCTGGAGGACGCGGTGAATGTGCTGATCAACGGCGACGGAAACGAAAATCCTGCGGAAAAAACGATTCTGGTCGCGGGAAAGACCCTGGACTACAACGCGCTGGTGGACTTCTGGGCCAAGTTTGACCCCTATGTGATGAACACGCTGCTGGTATCCGGGGATGTGATGCTCCAGCTGCTGAAGCTGCCCGAGTTTCAAAACCCCCTCACCGGGCTGAACTTTCAGGGCACCGGCAAGCTTACGACGCCCCTGGGGGCCAATCTGCTGCGCACCAGCGTGCTGACAGAAAAAACCGCCATCGGTCTGGACCGGAGATTTGCCCTGGAGATGGTACAAAGCGGCGACGTGGTGGTGGAGTATGACAAGCTGATCGACCGGCAGCTGGAGAGGGCCGCCATTACCACCATCAGCGGCTTTGCCAAGGTGTTCTCCGAGGCCAGCCGGGTGCTGGCGGTGTGAGATGACCGGAGAGATTATGGCCCTGTGCCGGGCGATGGGAGCGCAGGAGAGTCAGGAGGAGCTGCTGCTCCCCCTGACCCGGGCGGTGCAACGTGAGCTGGCCGGCCGCCTCAGACAGGGCGTGGCCCCGGAGGACTGCGGGCCGGCCTTCCCGCTGGCTGCGGCGATGACCGCGATGGAACGGCTGTGCGGAATGACCGGAGGAGGAGAGATTGCCTCCTTCACCGCCGGCGATTTGACCGTTCGAAGGGAAACAGGCAAAAGTCTGTCCGCCCAGGCTGAGGGGCTGCTTGCCCCCTGGCTGGGGGATACCGGTTTTGTTTTTCGGGGGGTGGAAGGATGATGCAGCGGCTTTGGGAGGATATCCTGAAACGCTTTGGACAGAGAGTTACCCTGCGTAGCGGGGAGAGAGAGATGCCGGTCCAGGCCCTGATACAGCCCTGCCTGGAGGAAAAAAGAGAGCAGGAGGCGCCGGGACCGCTGGGACTGGAGAGACAGGACCGACTGCGGTATATGGGGCCGGCCGATTGTCCCCTGGACCTGGACACCCTGGTGGTATGGAAGGGGCGGGAATACCGGGTGCAGTCCGCCCGCCTGGTGGGGGAGAGGATCTGCTCCCACTGGTGGGCCATTCTCCGGCCCAGAGATGAGGCGGCGGTATGAGAGAGGGACTGGAACACATTCGACAGACAATGGCGGATTACCTCAACAGCAGAGGAGTTCCCGCCGTGACCGCCTGGCCTATGACGCCCAGGCAGGAAAGGGAGGAAGCGGTGACAGTGGTGTCCCTTCGGGGATGCAGAGTGGTGGACGCCGGCTTTCAGAACTATCTGGGAGAGAGGTACGACCGGGACAGCGGACGGTGGGAGGAGAGATATGGAAAAAAAGCGGAGCTCACCTTCGGGCTGGACATTTTTGCCCCGGAGAAGGGGGACGGAGAGACGGTGCAGCGGGCCTTCGACACCCTGGCCGGGGCCCTGCTCCTGGGAGGGCCGGAGGGGATGCAGCTGCGGGAATTCTCCTGCGGACAGACTGTTCGGGACGGGGAGGGCCGGAGGCTGAGACGGCCGGTGGAGGCGGTATGCACCGCATGGCTGTGCGCCGTGACCGATGCGGGCGGCGCGTTTATAGACTTTGAATTGCGAGGTGCGGTGAAAGAATGAGTATCAGTGTACATCAGCGTCCGGGGGTCTACTCCTCCTATGACGCGTCCACAGTGGTCAGCGGCAGAGGCACCGGACGGCTGGTGGGCCTTGCGGCCGTTAATACCCAGGCTCAGGCCGGGACGGCGCAGATTATCACCAGCTATGACCGGGCGGCGGCTGTCTTCGGCGCCGGCGGCGGCGAGGATATGACGGAGCTGATTCGGCTGGCTTTGAAAAACGGGGCATCAGGAGTGGCGGCCGTTCCGGTGGCCGACGAGGGAGGCTATGAGGAGGCCTTTGCCCTGCTGGCTGGAATGGAGGGCATTGCCCTGGTTATCTGCGGCAGTACCGATTTGGCGGTGCAGAAGAAGCTGCGGGACAGCGTAGTGGAGGCCTCTGAGTTGCGCAGGGAGAGGCTGTGCGTGGCGGCAGGGGCCGCCGACGAGAGTGTGGACGATCTGATCGCCCGGGCCAAGGAGATCAACCACGAGAGGGTGGTGCTGGCGGCGCCCGGCTGCCTGGACGGAGAGGGGAAGAAAATCTCCGGCCTGTGCCTGGCTGCCGCGGTGGCGGGGGCCATCGCCGGCGAGAGCGACCCTGCCGTTCCGCTGGGAGGCGCGGAGCTGCTGGGCCTGAACGGCCTGTGTACCCGGCTGGAGGACAAGGATATTGACCGGCTGATTCTGGGGGGCGTCACCCCAGTGGAGAGTCTGGGAGGCGTGGTCAGCGTGGTGAGAGGGGTGACTACAAGGACCACTACGGGAGACACGGCCGACACCGCCTGGCGGGATTTGTCTGCTATTCGCGTGGTGGATGATGTGATCCCCGGTCTGCGCAGCGCCCTGCGGACAAAGTTCCGCCGGGCGAAAAATACCCCTCAGAGCCGGGGGGCGATTCGAGCGCAGGTTGTGCTGGAGCTGGAAAACAAGCTGGCCCGGGAGGTCATCACCGGATATGAAAACGTGACGGTGACCGCCGACATCCAGGACCCGACCAGGTGCCTGGTGGAGTTTTCCTTCACAGTGGCCCACGGGCTGAATCAGATTTGGCTGACAGCCCACATCACCGTTTAAGGAGGTTGCGTTATGAGTATTGCGGGATTTCCCACAAGCAGCGATATCTATTTGGAGGTGGACGGCGTACGGGTGGCGGTGGTGCAGAGCTACACCGCGAGAACAACGAGAGGCAGTACGGCGGTGGAAGCCTTTGGCGAGGCTGAGCCGGTGGCGACCGTACCCGGTCAGGCCAATCACGAGATCGAGCTGACCCGGCTGTATGCCACCGACGAGGCCATTCGGGACAACATTGATTTTCATGACCTGACCGGATTTTCTCTGGTGGTGTGCAAGCCGGACAAGAAAACTATTTATTCCGACTGCCAGTGGAGCTCCATTCAGGAGAGCGCCAACATCGGCAGTATGGTTCTGGAGAAAGTCACCCTGGTGGCCTCCCGGCGTATTGAGACGGGGGTGTGAGTTATGGCCCTGTCCATGCTGGCCAGGCGGGACCGCCTGACGCTGGAGAACGGCTTTGACCTGAGACTGCTGTCTGCGCTGGAGGTTCTCCAGGCCAGACGGGAGGCCGGAGAGCTGGCGGCGGACGGACGGGAGAGGGCCTTGTGCTCCAACGCCTGCTTGCTGGCCCGGGCGTTGGAGAAAACGGAGGACCGGTGCGCCGTATTTGAGGACGGCCGGGCGGTGCTGGCCGGGCTGACAGCAGCGGAGATCGCCGCGCTGGCCGGGCGGTGGAGTGCCTTTTGCCGGGAGAATGACCCGGGGCTGGAGGTGTCTCAGGAGGAACTGGAGCAGGAGCGGGAGAACCTGAGAGAGGACCCAGGCGAGAGGCTGCGCTGGCGGGTGCTGCGGCAGTTCGGCGCTTTGCCCACCGAGGGACGGGCGCGGGCCATGAAGGGACGGGACTACCTGTGGTGTCTGGCCAATGCCCTGCTGGACCGGGAGGAGGAGCTGGGGCGGCTATGTCCCAGCTGCAGGGCCCGGGCGTTGGAGGAGAGATGCCCCGTCTGCGGCCAGCCCGAGACGCAGTGGAACAGTGAGAACCCGAGCTTTGATCTGGAACGTTTTGAGCAGCTGAAAGGAGGGGGAGCTTGACAGACTATCTGGAGGAACAGTTGGACAACGCCGGCGCGCTGCTGGAGAAGGTGAAGAAGATGGAGGGCGGGATGCCTGCCCCGGCGCTGGAAGAGGAGCCCTTTTCTGAAGATCAGGCGGAAAAAAGCGCCGCTGAGACAGGACGGGACGTTGTATCCGCGGGTGAGGAGAAGGTTGACAATCTGAAAAAAGAGATCGATCAGACGAAAAGAATGGTTAACATACTGGGATCGGAAGGGGAAATCCAAAGAAAAGAGACAGAAAAGGCGGTAAAGAGGCTGGAAAAAACGGTTTACGATGGCAATTTTGCCGAGATATCTGAAGCTGAAACAAGTGCCGGAGAGGAGAGCCGTTCTGAACGAGGCCGGGCCAATGAGAGACGGGCGGAGAAAAATAGTTCTCCCCTGGCCGAACGGCTGGAGGAGCTGGACCGGGCAGTGACTGGTCTGAGCGCGGAGACTTCCCAAAGAGAGGAGAACATCCGCCTTCGGCCGGGGACCGGGAGAGGCGGAGAAAGGCGGACCCTGTTGTCGGAAGGGAGCCGGGGCACGGCGGTCCCCTTTGACGGAGAAGGCCGGACGGGCGGGGGAGGCGGCCTTGACGGCCTGCAAAACCTTTCGATGCTGATTTGGGCTGAACAGGCCGACCGGGTATTTCGTCGGGACAGCCGCCGGTATGACGGGAGCTTTTATCTGTATTAGAGGAGTGATCCAATGATTTTGACGCCCATGCGCTACAAGAGCTATACCTGGCCCCACAACCCACGGGTCTATTCCATCGATTTTCAGCGGGCGGTGGCGGCGCACAAGACTCCCTTTGGCCGCTACCAGCTCCAGGACCTGGGGATGGGACAGCGGGTGATGGAGGGCGAGGGGGAGTTTATGGGGCCGGGGGCCTATGTGGAGTTTCAGCGCCTGGCCTGCGTCTTCTATGAGGACGGACCCGGGCTGTTGGTTCATCCGCTGTGGCAGGCGGCTGAGGCCTATTTTGTTTCCCTGCGGGTGGAACAGGCCCCCAGACCAGACTATGTGCGCTACTCCTTTGCCTTTTGGGAGGACTATGGTCTGTATTCCGGTCTGGCGGTACGGGTTGCGGCACAGAGAGACAAGAAAGAGAGTACCCGCGCTGCAGCTGCGGTCCACCGGGTGGCCGAGGGGGATACCCTCTGGGGGCTGGCCAGGCAGTATGGGGTGTCTCTGGCGGAGCTGGTGGCCCTCAATCCCCAGATTAAAAATCCCAATTTGATCCGGGTCGGGGAGGAGGTGCGTGTGGGGTGACGGCCTATGTGACAGACGCCGATCAGGTGTGCTGGGCCCTGCCCAGACCGGTGGCCTGGCGGCTGGAATACACAGCCGGGGTGCCCTGCGACAGCTTTTGGGTGCGGTGTGTCTGGGACACCGGCAACCCCACCAGGCCGGAAAGGTGGGTGCGCTTTTCCGCAGAACACGAGGGAGAACAGGTGTTTGCCGGTGTGGTGGACGAGTGCGAGGTGAGCATTTCCGACAGAGGACGGGTGCTGGAGGTGTCCGGGCGGGGGATGGCCGCCCTGCTGCTGGACAATGAGGCGCTGGGGCAGGATTACCTGGTTGCCACACAGATGGATATTATCCGGGACCACGTGAGTCCATATGGCATTCAGGTGGCCCCGGGGGCGAAGCTGAAGGCGGTGTCTCAGTTTTCTGTGGCCACAGGGAGCAGCGAATGGTCTGTGATCTATGAATTTGCCCGTTACTATGGAGGGGTGGCCCCTAGATTTGACCAGGAGGGACGGCTGGTCCTCACAAAATGGAACGACAACCGGACATTTGTGGTGGATGACAATACTCCGTTGATGGAACTGACCCGCCGGGACAGGCGGTATGGGGTGCTGTCTCAGGTGCTGATCCGGGACCGGTGGAATGGAGAGGTGGAGACGGTGACCAATCGGGATTTTGCCGCCGCCGGCGGACAGGCCCGGCGGATCATCACCATGCCCTCCAGAAGCAGTTATAAGTCCATGCGTTACAGCGGAGAGTTTCAGCTGGATAAGTCGGCCTCGGAGCTGGTGCGGATGGAGGTGACAGTGGGGCAGGCATTCTGCGTCAGGCCGGGGGAGCTGGTGGATGTCAACCGCAGCGGACTGGACTGGAATGGTCGATACCGGGCCGCCGTGGTGAGTGTGGGAATGGATGGCGGAGGCTGCTGGAGCAGGGTGGAGCTGGCGCCGCCCGACTTTGTGCTGTGAGAGACGCAAGGCAAAAAAATGAGAGGTGATTGACTATAATGTGGACATCGGAACGGAGCAGAAATCTGTCTGTGGAAGAGCCGGCGGCTGAGCTGGGGACCATCACGCTGGGGGGCGACCCGGCCGGGGTGAGCCTGGGAGGAGAACGGCGCTGGCTGAGTGTGTATGGCCCCGGGGGGTACAGCTGGAGGCCAACCTCCGGGGACAGAGTGCTGGTACTCAAGGCGGGCGCGGAGGGGGAATCCCCATGCATTCTGGGCATGGCACAGGGCGGAGAGAACCTGAAACCCGGAGAGGTCAGGCTGACGGGACCGGAATGCTCCCTCCATCTGGGTCAGGGGCAGGTGTCGCTGAACAGCGGCGCCTGTTCCATGAGTCTGGGCGGGGAGGGCCTGAATTTGGCGGGAGGACTGACCGTCAACGGCCAGCCGCTGGAGGAGCTTGTGCGCAGTGCGGCCCGGGAGGCAGCACGGGAGATGATCAGCCAGATGATGAAGTGAGGAGGAAAAGGAATGGAGTGGAAGCTGGTGAATGGGGATTACGTTCCAGATGGAATGGGGGGGCTTACCGCCTTGACCGGAGGCGAGGAGGTGCTGGCCCGGACCCTGTACCGCCTGACAGCCCGGCGGGGCGGACTGCCCTTTCGGCCCGAACTGGGCAGTAGACTGTATCAGCTGAGACGGGAAAAGCCCTCCGCCCGACAGGCACTGGCCGCCCAGTATGTGGCCGAGGCCCTGCAGGAGGAGCCCGGTCTGACTGTGCGGTCGGTGGAACTGACTCAGATCGGGGAGACCGGGCTGCTCACCGTTGTGCTGGACTGGCAGGGGGAAAAATTGACCGTTCGCCTGCCCGCCGCCGTGTGGGGCGGACAATTCGGAGGGGTGGAGGCTAAGTGAAGACAGTAGACGATATTTATCAGGAGATGCTGGCCTGCTTTGGGGAGAGAACAGGGCTGGAACCCAGGGAGGGCTGCGATTTGTCCGCCCGGTTGTACGCCTTGGCGGCACAGGTCTGCGCCCTCTATGTTCAGGCGGACTGGGTGGTACGGCAGACCTTTCCCCAGACGGCGGAGGGAGAGTATCTGGACCGCCATGCACAGCTGCGGGGACTGGAACGCAAGCCGGCGGTGGCCGCCGAGGGAGTGATCCGATTCAAGGCGGGGGAGACGGCTGGGGCGTCCAGGGAAATCCCGCAGGGAACAGTCTGCATGACGGCGGGGCTGGTGCGGTTTGAGACCACTGCCTCCGCCGTTATGGAGGCGGGAGAGATGACGGTGGATGTGCCCATCCGGGCCCTGGAGCCGGGACGGCTGGGAAATGTGTCCGCCGGGACCATCGTATCCATGGCGGTGGCACCTATGGGGATCTCCGGCTGCACCAACCCGGAGTGCTGCGCTGGCGGCGCCGACGGGGAGGAGGACGAGGCCCTGCGGACACGGGTGCTGGAGACATTTAAACGGCTGCCCAACGGGGCGAACAGCGCCTTCTATCAGCAAGGGGCCCTGTCTTTTGACCAGGTGGCCGCCGCGGCAGTGATTCCCCGGCCCAGAGGGGTGGGTTCGGTGGATATCGTCCCCGCCACTCTGGCCGGTGTGCCCGGACAGGAGCTGCTGGATGAGTTGGAGGAGTATTTTGAGGAGAAAAGGGAGATTGCTGTGGACCTGAAAGTGCGGGCCCCGGAGACAGTGGCAGTGAACATTGCCGTTGAAGTGGAGAAAGAGGAGGGGCAGAACCAGAAGGAAGTGCTTGCCCGGGTGGAGGAGGCCATTCGGGGTTGGTTTACCGGCAGGCTGCTGGGGCAGCGCATCCTGCGGGCGCGGCTGGGTGAGCTGATTTTCCACTGCGAGGGTGTGGCCAACTACAGCATCGCCGCCCCGGCGGCAGATGTGGACATGGGAGAGGACCAGCTACCCGTTTTGGGGACACTGGAGGTGGAGGCGAAGACATGAGACATGCCCGGTATCTGAGAGATCTGTTGCGGCCGCTTGGAGTTTACAATCTGGAGGCCCCCTTCAACGGCGGCGAGCTGGATGCCCAGGGGGCTGCCCTGGACGGGGTGATGGGCTGGCTGGAAGAGGTCCAGAAGGAGGGAGCTTTGTCCACGGCGGAGAGATGGGGGCTGGAACGTGTTGCGGCGCTTTTCACCCGTCGGCCGGTGGCCGATGACCCCGGAAGACTGGCCGCCGCCCTGGCCGCCCTGCTGCGTATCGGCGGAGACAGCTTTACCCTGAGCGCCATCAATGACACCATATCCGGCTGCGGCGTTTCCGCAGTGGTGAAGGAGACGGGAACAGGGCGGGTGTCCGTGTCCTTTCCCGGCGTGGCCGGAGAGCCGGCCAACTTTCAGGAGCTGAAAAAGATCATTGAGGATATCCTGCCCACCCATCTGGGGATTGAGTACGACTTCTGGTATCTCACCTGGAGGGAGCTGGAGGCCAATTTTCACAGCTGGAAGGAAATTGAGGACCAGGGATTCTCCTGGGCCGGGCTGGAGACCTGCGTGGAATATTTGTAGAGAGCCGCGGCGTGGGAGACCAAAAGGCACACAGAGAGTGAACCGCTCTCTGTGTGCCTTTTTCGTTATTTTGTGAGAATAATTGTCATCTTCACTTCTCTTTCATAATTGTAAACTCACAAGATAGATTAAACTCATTAAAATCATCATCGTATACAGTAACCGTAAATCTATAATTTCCAGGAGAGATTGCTTGATAAATGCCAGTCCAGACGGAAATAGGTGTAGTGCTTCCAGGAAGTAAATGTGTTTTCACTAACGGCGTAACCCAATCGGTTTTATCTTCCTTAAACGGCACATCATACCATGTTCCCTCAATTTTTACCTCCAGATCGGTTGTTTCACGTTCTCCGTTTTCCTCATAAAAATTTACATTCCTTTTCCAATACCATTTTTTTGTACTTTCATTTTTCAATACAAATTCAAGATTCTCTGTCTCACTTGCGTTCTCCCCATTTATAATTGTAACACCTAAGTTACTCGAAGCATACCCAATCTGATTCTCTGATACATATAAATCACCTGTTTTTAGACTACTCTCCGATTCAATTACTTTAAAATTATAGCCATACAATATCACTCCCACAACTAAACATATACTCAGTCCCCCTTCTATCACTCTTTTATTCATCTCTATTTCCTCCTTATCACAACTACATGAAGAGAGAGGAACTTGACAAGCCAGGCAATCCATAGATCATACAAATCGGACGCTCACCGTTAACCCTGGTTCTGCGCCTCCACCAGGCGTACGCCGCAGTACTGCTCCCGCAGCTTGGGCTTTTCAATCTTGCCGGTGGGGTTGCGGGGGACGTCGGCGAAGATGATCTTTCGGGGGCGCTTGTACCGGGGCAGGTCCATGCAGAACTGGTTGATCTCGCTCTCGGTGCAGGTCATGCCCTCCTTAATCTGGATGATGGCGGCGGAAATCTCCCCCAGTCGTTTGTCGGGCAGGCCGATGACGGCCACGTCGTGGACCTTGGGGTAGGCGGACAGGAAGTCCTCAATCTGCACCGGGTACAGGTTCTCGCCGCCAGAGATGATTACGTCCTTTTTCCGGTCCACCAGGAAGATGAAGCCGTCCTCATCCTGGCGGGCCATGTCGCCGGTATGGAGCCACCCGTTCTCCAGTACTTCGGCGGTGGCCTCGGGGTTGTGGTAGTAGCACACCATGACGCCGGGACCCTTGACGCACAGCTCGCCGACGTCCCCCTGCTGCACAGGCTGGTTCTGCTCGTCCACAATTTTGATCTTCCAGCCGTAGCCGGGTACGCCGATGGCCCCCACCTTGTGGACGTTGTCCACCCCCAGGTGAACACAGCCCGGGCCGGTGGACTCGGACAGGCCGTAGTTGGTGTCGTACTTGTGGCGGGGGAAGTATTTCAGCCAGTGCTTGATGAGAGAGGGGGGCACCGGCTGGGCGCCGATGTGCATCAGCCGCCACTGAGACAGCTGGAAGTCATCGATGTTCAGCTCGCCTCGGTCCAGGGCCGCCAAAATGTCCTGAGCCCAGGGCACCAGCAACCAGACGATGGTACATTTCTCCTGGCTGGCCGCCTGGAAGACGGCGGAGGGGGAGTTGCCCTTGAGCAGGACCGCTTTGCTGCCGGTGAACAGGGAGCCGAACCAGTGCATCTTGGCCCCGGTGTGGTACAGAGGCGGGATGCACAAAAAGACGTCCTCGTGGGTGGTCTCGTGGTGGATGGCCTCCATCCGGGCCGACTGCATCAGAGAAGAGTGCTTGAGCAGAATGGCCTTGGGGAAGCCGGTGGTGCCGGAGGAGTAGTAGATGGCCGCCTCGTCCTCGTCGTCCACCAGCACCTTGGGGGCCCGGCTGGAGCAGTTGGCGGTGGCCCGCAGGTAGTCCTCGGCAAAGGCGGGGCAGTTCTCCCCCACAAAAAACAGCAAAATCTGCCGGGAGATCTTGGGTACGATGCCCTCCATACGGCCGGTAAATTCCGGGCCAAAGAAGAGAACGTCGACGTCGGCCAGCTTCAGACAGTAGTCGATCTCGTCGGAGGTGTAGCGGAAATTTAGGGGGACGGCAATGGCCCCGGTTTTCAAAATCCCGAAGTAGATGGGCAGCCACTCCAGACAGTTCATCAGCAGAATGGCAACCTTCTGACCTTTACGGATGCCCCGGCCCAGCAGCATATTGGCCACCCGGTTAGCCTTTTCATCAAAAATGGACCAGGTAATCTCCCGGCGGTAGGGGGCGTCTCCGGTAGGCTGAATGAGCTCATATTCCTTCCAGGTGACCCGCTGCTCCTCCCGGACCTCGGGGTTGATCTCTACAAGGGCGACCTCGTCGCCGTACAGTTTGCTGTTGCGCTCCAACAGATCGGTGATGGGCATGTTATTCGTTCCTTTCTGAAAACGGGCGGCGGCCCGCGATACTTTATTGGTTTTAACCGCTAAAGTATTGTATCGAAAAGAGAAGAAAATGTCAAGAGGAAAGCGGCCTTTCATTGCTTTTTTTAAAAATAAAAATTTCCTCTTGACAAAGCACCGGGATACGTTTATAATGCAGTGCAATAAAGCGTTGACGGAGACAAAGTAGAATGCAGTCCCGGCTGTTCAGAGAGGCCCCGGATGGTGCGAGGGGTACGGTCGTGCGTTTGAAATTTCATCTCCCGAGCGGTCCGAGGAAAGGCGATGCCGAGTAGAGCGGAACGGGTCCTCCCGTTATAGAGGAGGGGTGTTGTCAGACACTCCGAGAGGCCGTTTCCCGTAAGGGGCGGCAAATAGAGGTGGTACCGCGGGATATTGTATCTCGTCCTCTGGCTGGTCGAAAGACGCCAGAGGTTTTTTCTTTTTCTAGAAACTGGATGCAGAAAGTGACGGCCCATTCTTTACTTTTCCGCTTCCCTGTGTTACACTTTAGACAAGTGAATTTTCCCGTGAAAATGACTTGAAAAGGAGTGTATATTCATGGCAAGAGCGGAGAAAAGAGAGAGAAGCATGGCCCTGTATGAGACCATCCTGAAGCTGAAGGACCTGGACGAGTGCTGCCGATTTTTTGACGACCTGTGTACACCCACTGAACTGAGAAGCCTGGAGCAGCGATTCGACGTGGCGGTATATCTCCAGCAGGGGCTGGTCTATCTGGATATTCTGGATAAGACAGGGGCCTCCAGCGCCACCATCAGCCGGGTGAGGCGGTCCA
>CATONV010000047.1 GCA_951801655.1 uncultured Oscillospiraceae bacterium
CGTTCAAGGACAGGCTGGGAAAGGATTGACAGACAGCAAAAGCCCTTACCGATGTTGCCATCGGTAAGGGCTTTGTAATATGGTTTTTGTCACCCACAAGCCGCAAAGGAACACTTTTCACCTGCAATCCACCGGGAATACAGAATGATGCGGCCTATGGGGAACGTTATCAAATCGTTATCAAAAGGGGGACGCAAAACCGTCTATCCCTTGTGCCGCAACGGGTTCAGAGTTTCAAAAACTCATTCCCACTCAATTGTCCCTGTAGGCTTCGGCGTCAAATCGAAGAGGACCCGGTTGACACCTTTGACCTCGCTGGTAATGCGGGCGGTAATATACTGAAGCAGCTCAAAGGGCACATTCTCCACAGTGGCGGTCATAGCGTCCACAGTATTGACAGCGCGGATGATGACGCACCATTCATCGGTACGCCGGTTGTCCCGGACGCCCACCGACCGCAGGTCAGGGATAGCGGTAAAATACTGCCACACCTTACCTTCCAGACCGTTTTTAGCAAACTCCTCCCGAAGGATGGCATCGGACTCCCGAACAGCCTCCAGCCGGTCCCTGGTGATAGCACCCAGGCAACGCACGCCCAGGCCGGGGCCGGGGAAGGGCTGGCGATAGACCATGGAGTCAGGCAAGCCCAGGGCCTTGCCGCAGGCGCGGACCTCGTCCTTAAAAAGCATTTTCAGCGGTTCTACCAGCTCAAAGTCCAAGTCCTCAGGCAGTCCGCCCACATTGTGGTGGCTCTTGACAGCCTTGACCGTTTTGGTGCCGCTCTCGATGATGTCGGGGTAAATAGTACCCTGGCCCAGGAATTTAATTCCGTCCAGCTTGCGGGCCTCCTCTTCAAATACTCGGATAAACTCTCCGCCGATGATCTTCCGCTTCTGCTCCGGGTCGGCCACACCGGCCAGCTTGTCCAAAAAGCGGTCCACTGCATCCACGTAGATCAGGTTGGCATCCATCTCATCCCGGAACACCTTGACCACTTGTTCCGGCTCTCCCTTGCGCAGCAGGCCGTGGTTGACGTGGACGCAGGTAAGCTGCTTGCCGATAGCTTTAATGAGCAGCGCCGCCACCACCGAGGAGTCCACCCCTCCGGACAAGGCCAGCAGTACTTTCTTGTCCCCCACCTGATTGCGGATCAGCTCCACCTGATCGGCGATAAAGTTGTCCATATTCCAGTTGGCCTGGGCGCCGCAGATGGAGAAAATAAAGTTTTTCAGGGCAGTCTCCCTCTCCTTGTCGTCCGTCGGCCAGGGGTCATCCCCCCGGTGGTCCACCAGCAGAGCCGGGACGTCGCAGTCGTAAATCTCCTGAGAGACGTCGATCTCCACCCCATCTACTACGCGGTTGGGCCCTCCGTTGAGAATGATTCCCTTCACGTTGGGCAGGGCCTTCAGCTCAGCCAAGGTAATATCGTGGGGATGGATCTCGGAGTACACCCCCAGGGCGCGAATTTCACGGGCAATTTTGGGGTTCTCCTCACTGCCCAAGTCCAGTACGACGATCATGTCCTGTTTCATAGGCAAACAGCCTCCTTTGTAAATCTGTGCTTCTATCCTACCATAGCCGGCCCCCATTGCGCAAGAAAAAATTCTCTGCGGAAAGCTGGGGCCGGTTCGGCCCCATGTCTGCAAAAGTCTTTTATACCATAGCAATCTGCAAAACTTGTGCCGCCTCAATTATACCGCTTTGGGTTCTCCATTTCAAGCGTGAAAGGAAACAGTCTCCCCCGCCGGGAAGACTGTTTCCTTTGGAAGTTTTTGTCATGTCATCTACGCCTTTGGTTTTGGCTTGCAGATCAGGGCCACCAAAAAGCCGAAGAAGATGGCCGCCGTGATACCGCCGGCGGCAGCGGTGGAACCACCGGTGAGTGCGCCGATCAGCCCGTCCTCCGCCACCGCTTTTTTAACCCCCTTGGCCAGCAGGTGTCCAAACCCGGTGAGAGGTACCGTAGCCCCCGCCCCACCCCAGTCTGCCAGATACTGGTACACCCCGGCGCCGCTGAGGATCACCCCGGCGGTGACATAGGCCACCAGGATCCGGGCCGGGGTGATGGAGGTCCTGTCAATGAGTGCCTGCCCGATTACGCACAAAATGCCGCCGCAGAGAAATGCCTTTAGATATTCCATACAATCACCTTATTTCGTGGTTGAAATCGCAATGGCGTGACAGATTCCGGGGATACTCTCCCCCTGAAAGGCGGAAGTGGGAGAATGGAGGGCCCCGGTGGGACAAAACAGGATGTTTTTCCACTTGCCCGCCTTCATGTTGTTCAGGATATACCCGGTGAGTACCGAGGCACAGCACCCGCAGCCTGACCCGCCGCAGTGGACATCCTGATTTTCGATATCAAACATCATGCTCCCGCAATCGGCATGATTTTGCATCTGAATTCCCTCTTTTCGCAGCAATTCCACCAACAATTCGCTGCCCAGTGTCCCCAGGTCGCCGGTAAAAATCATGTCATAGCTGTTGGGAGAACGCCCCGTATCGTTAAAGTGGGCCAGCATTGTGGAACAGGCCGCTGGGGCCATGGCAGCCCCCATGTTGTTGGTGTCAGTGATTCCCTTGTCCACTATTTTGCCGACCGTGACATGGGTGATATAGGGTCCCGGGCCCTCCCGGGCCAGAATGGCCGCGCCGGCGGCGGTGGCCGTCCACTGGGACGTGGGGGTACGCTGCCCGCCGTACTCCAGGGGGGTGCGGTACTGTCTCTCCGCCGTGCAGAAATGGGAGGAGGCAGTCACCGCCGCCCACTCCCCAAAGCCGCCGTCCAGCGTCATGGAGGCCAAGACAAGCCCCTCCCCCATGGTGGAACAGGCCCCGTACAGCCCGAAGAAGGGGACCTCCTGTCCCCGGGCGGCAAAGGAGGAACCGATGCACTGGTTGAGCAGGTCGCCGGCGAAGAGCCAGTCCAGCGCCTTCGCCGCCTGCCCCGCCTTGTTCAGGGCCAGGCCCAGGGCCTGCTTCTGCATGGCGCTCTCCGACTTCTCCCAGGTTGACTCCCCAAAGGTGTCGTCCCCGTCAATATAGTCGAAGGTGTCTGCCAGAGGGCCCTCCCCCTCCTTCTTGCCCACCACGTTGGCCCAGCCGGCCAAAGTAGGCGGATTGGCCAGGGCTGCCGTCTGGGTCCCGATTTTTTTCGTTGTCATAGTTCCACTTCCCATCTGTGAAGTTTACGACTAGTTTTTCACCAACAGGGGAAAATATGTTTGACCTGTAGGATTATTTTTCGTATAATAGACAGATAGAGAGGAGAGATGGCCTATGGATCACGAGGTCTATATCGAAGCGGGCTATACTGATGAGGCGATGGAAATTCCCCCGGCGGTGAAGGAACAAATCCGCCTCTCTGTTCTGGCCGCCCTGGAGGACGAAGAAGTGGACGTACCCTGTGTGATCGCCGTGATCGTCACCGACGACGCGGTCATCCGGGAGACCAACCTGACCAACCGGGGCGTGGACCGGGCCACCGATGTGCTGTCCTTCCCCATGTTTCCCATGAAGCCCGGCGATAAGCCCCGGGCGGAGTGGGCGGACCCCGGCGCGGACAAGGTGTATCTGGGGGACATGATGATCTCCCTGGAACGGGCCAATGCCCAGGCGGAGGAGTTCGGCCACTCCCCGGAACGGGAGGTGTGCTACCTGGCCGTCCACTCGGTCCTCCACCTGCTGGGCTACGACCACCTGGACGAGGGCCCCATGAAGGCCCAAATGCGCGCCCGGGAGGAGGCTATTCTGGGAAAGCTGGGCATTACCCGGGAGGGTGCGGAGTGAAGCGAAAACTGCCGCTTTTGCTCCTGTTCTCTCTCCTGCTGGCCGGGTGTCAAGCTGAGGAGAAAGCCCCTGCCGCCGCCTCTCCGCCGCCGGAGCCCGCCCCCAAAACTGCCCAGGAGCTGCTGAAGGAGCAGCCCATTGACGACACCCACGACGCCTTCCTGGTGGACACCGGCGGGCGGCTGGGCGTCCTGCTGGTGACCGTCGAGCTGGGAACAGAGCGGGGGGAGTTCGAGACCGCCATGAGTCTCTCTGTCTTGGACCCGGCGGACATGAGCCGACCTCTTCAGACCATAGAAACAAAAACCGCAGTCTTTCACTGGAGCGATGTGGTGGACGCCAACTTTGACGGCTATCAGGATTTTGGTTATATGTACTCCATGGGCAACCAGCCCACCTACTGGAACTATTGGATTTGGAATGAGGAAACCGGGCAATTTGTGTCGGAGCCGGAGCTTGGCAGCATTTCTGGCCCTGTTTTTGACGCGGAGACAGAGGAGATTCGCGGCTGGGCGAGGGCAAGCGCCGCTTCGGACGGCGTCAATACCATCCACAAGTGGGTGGATGGGGAGCTGGTCTGCGTACGGCGGATTGAGGTATACAAGACGGAGGGTTGGGAAGGCCCCTTTGCCCTGGTCGTGGCGGACCGGGTGGACGGCGAACTGACCGAGGTGTTCCGCACTCAGTTCCCCGCAGGCTCAGAAGGATATTTTGAAGAACGGTCGAAGTGGGAAAATTTAGAGTATCATGGAGAAACAAACCAATCATCATAAAAAGGAGAATTATCATGAGAAAAAACATTAAACTGACTGCGATCAACGACGAATTTGACGACTACGAGGACCTGGGCCGCCAGGAGGGGAAGAGCTGGAACTTCGAGTTTGACCTGACTCCCTACGTCATTACCTGCGCCATCGCCTGCGGTATCATGTTCGTAACCCGTTTTGTGCGCAAGCATGTGTTCCACGAGGACCTGTATAAGAAATATCATTTCTAATTGAACAATTCCGGGGAAGTGCTCACACCCGGAGAGAAAGTGAGGATCATCTATGATTAAAAAATCAGGCATTATCACCATCTGCGGACGGCCCAACGTGGGCAAGTCCACCCTGACCAACGCCTTTGTGGGAGAGAAGGTGGCCATTGTCACCAGCAAGCCCCAGACCACTCGCAACCGCATCTGCGGCATCAAGAACCGGGGGGAGAGCCAGTTCGTCTTTGTGGACACTCCCGGCCTGCATAAGGCCCGCACCCGGCTGGGGGACTACATGGTCAACGTGGTGAAGGAGAGTGTGTCCGACGTGGACGCCGTGCTGCTGCTGGTGGAGCCAATCCCCCACGTGGGAGAGCCGGAAAAACAGCTTATCAGCCGCATGAAAACCTTGGGCTGCCCTGCGGTGCTGGCCATCAACAAGTCGGATACCCTCCCTCAGAAGGAAAAGCTGCTGGAGGTCATCCAGGTCTACAGCCGGGAGAACGACTTCGACGCGGTGGTGCCCATCTCCGCCAAGACCGGCCAGGGGGTGGAGGAGCTGCTGGACGTGCTGGAGGGTTACCTCCCTGAGGGGCCCCAGCTCTTTCCTGACGACATGACCTCCGACCAGCCCGAGAGGCAGATGATGGCCGAGATTATGCGGGAAAAGCTTCTCCTGCTGCTGGACAAGGAGATTCCCCACGGCACCGCCGTGGAGATTACCCGCTTCGCCGAGAGAGACGACGAGATAGTGGAGGTGGAGGCCACCATCTACTGCGAGAAAAACAGCCACAAGGGCATCGTGATCGGCAAAGGCGGAGGGATGCTGAAAAAAGCGTCTACCCTGGCCCGGCAGGATATGGAAACATTTATGGGCGCCAAGGTTTTCCTGAAGACCTGGGTCAAGGTAAAGGAGAACTGGCGGGATAACCCGGCGGCTATCCAGAACTTTGGCTACGGGAAGGAGTAATATGGAGTACGCAAAAGAAAACCTGTTGGAGGCGAAACGGCAAATTGACTCCACCTGCCATAAGCTGCGGGAGACCATTAAAACTTTGCGGGCAAAAGAAACTCCAGAGAGGTATCGGTCCCAGATTACCTTGGCAGAACGCAGAGTGAGTGCATTTGAGCTCGCGGGTTCTCTCATTGAGAGAGAACTGAACAAGAAAACAGACTAAAATTTTCCTCTCATAGTTTTCGAGATAAACTGCCAGCCTAACCGCAGAAAGAAAAGGAGGCTGTGGCATGGACGAGAGGGGACTTTGGACGCTGTTTTGCAGGACCGGCCTGCCGGAAGTCTGGCTGGCCATTGCCGGCGGACGGGAAGAGAAGTCTCAGCAGCGGGAAGAGCCGGCTAAGACGGCCTTTCAGCCGAGAGTCGGACAGGCGTAGGGGCGGGCATTGTCCCGCCCCGTCATATTGTTACATAGAGGTGCCGCCATGCACATTACCACCAAGGCCCTGGTCTTGCGGGAAGTGGACTACAGGGAATCGGACAAAATCCTCACCCTGTTCACCCAAGACCAGGGCAAGCTAACCGCCTCCGCCCGGGGGAGTCGAAAAAAAGGGAGTACCATCGCCGCCGGGTGCCAGCTGCTGGCCTGGTCGGAGATGGTTCTCTATGACTATCAAGGCCGCTGGTCCGTCAAAGAGGCGGCCACCCAGCGGCTGTTCCGGGGCGTCCGGGACGACATTGAGCGGCTGGCCCTGGGCTGCTACTTCGCCGAGGTGACCGAGCTGCTGGCGGTGGAGGGGGAGGAAAACCCTGAGCTGCTGTCCCTGATTTTGAACAGCCTCCATGCGCTGGACAAGCTGCCCGACAAACCGCTGCCCCAGGTGAAGGCCGCCTTCGAGTGGAAGGCCATGGCCCTGGCGGGGTACGAACCCCTTCTGGAGGAGGGAACAGTCCACGGGGAGGGCATCTCCATGCCCCTGTCCCCGTCCGCCCTGGCCGCGTTGGACCACATTGTCCACGGCGACCCTAAGCGGCTGTTCTCCTTTCGGCTGGGGGAGGAGGACCTGAAGCAGCTGGCCGCCGCTGAGACCTACCTCTGTACCCAGCTGGAGAGGGGATTTTCTACGCTGGATTACTATAAAAGCTTACAAATGACAGAATGGAGTTTTTTATGAGGAAGAGATTGCTTGTTCTGATTCTTTGCTTGGCCGTTTTGTGCGGCGGGTGTCAGCAAGACGAACCATCCGATAATCCAAGCGGATCATTTCAGCCTCCGCTTACCTACCTCTATGACCTGGACGAGTACGGCGTTACGCTTGAGATAACTGTAGAGAAAATATTTGAGCATAAATATGATGGAAACATGGGAAATGAAGAGTATTTGGTGTTAAACTGTTCCGTAAAGCAGATTTTTTGTCAGGATATCTTTACATTGGCGGCCGGCGACCCCGTTTGGGTATGGGTTGGGCTGTCGGAATGTTCTCAATCGGAGGATGACCTGCGGACCCTGCTGTCAGACGCGGACTCGTTGGTCGTGAATGGCAGGGAACAAGAGGAAGTTTATATCTCTGTTGACAGTGTGGATGGGCGGCAGTGGCTCTCTGAGACTGGACAAGACGAGATCGGTACATTTTTTACCACTCAATTTGGCGGACCTGCAACATTTTTGGATGTGCCGCCGTGCGTCGCAATTAGTTCCTATTCTTTGAGAAATTGGTGCGTTCTCCCAATCAAGGATGGCCATTTTTATGCGCAGGACATGATCGCCGCGCTTGAAAAATCGGGCTGCAGTATGAATATTGATGTGGTCCAGCCGGACCCGTCGCTTCAGATATATTTCCAGGATGGATGTACGGATCAGGAATTATACGCCGGGATCGAGCAGATGCTGGAGAGTGAAATGCCAAGTTTTCCGCCCCTACCGTAGGACTTTTGGTAGGGACAGCATAAAACAAGCCCTCCGGTTGGACCGGAGGGCTTTTCTACTTACTGCTGGGCCTCGACCTGGCCGAAGGAACGGCCGTTATAGGTCAGGCAATTTTTGCACATACGGTGAGGCAGCCGGTAAGCCCCGCACTTGGGGCAGGTCACGATACCGGGAGTTTCCAGCTTCCAGTGGGAGCTGCGCCGCTTATCGCGCCGGGCCTTGGATACTTTTCCCTTGGGGACCGCCATGGGTGACACCTCCTTCGGCTGTGCCGGTCAAGGCACGTTTGAGTACTCACTCAGCTTCCTTATCCAACAGCTGCGCAAGGGCCGCCAGTCTTGGATCGACATCAGGTCCGCACCCGCAGGGGCCAAGGTTTAAATCGGCTCCGCACTTGGCGCACAGCCCTTTGCAGTCGTCTGAGCAAAGGCTTTTGGTGTCCATTGCGAGGATGAAGGCAGTGGATGCCGCCTCGTCTAGATCCAGCTCGGTGCCGTCCAGCAGGAGGATGTCGTCGTTCTCCTCATCCTCCAGCTCCTGGGCCACCAGACTGTCCAGCACAACCGTCTTCTCCCGGGAAAAAATCTTCCCGCAGCGGTCGCATCGAGTCTCTAAAACGGAGCAGGCCGTCCCCTCCAGAACCAGAGCGCCGGCGTGGTTGGTCACGCTGCCCTCCACCTGGACGGGATGGATAATCGGTCTTCTCCCGTAGAAGTCCTGATCGGACAAGTCCAGCTGGAACCGGAAGGTCTTGCCCGCGTCCGGGACGTGAATCATATCGCGCAGATCCAGACGCATGACGTTCCTCCCCGGGTTTCCCCCATACTCGCAGAATGGTACGCAGGATATTATAAAGACTTTTCTCCAAAATGTCAAATACTTTTCACAAATTTCTCCACGAAATTTATTGACACCGGGGACGGAATATGGTGAAATGTCCCTGTAGAACAAAAGCCTCCTTTTAAACGGAGGCGTTACAGCCAGCCGTGACGGAAGATTGTGTTTTGGTAAAGCCTTGTTTACTTCGTATGGTTTGCCTCGCAAAACGCAATCCTCAGTCAGCCTTCGGCTGACAGCCCCTTTCCAAAGGGGCCTTTGGGAGGTCCTCCATGAAAGAATTCACCATTACAAAAAACGACGCCGGGCAGCGGCTGGACCGTTGGCTGGCCAAAACCCTGCCCCTGCTTCCCGCGCCCCTGGCCCAAAAGTACATCCGCCTCAAGCGGGTGAAGGTAAACGGCAGGGGGAGCAAGCGGGACGTGCGGCTCAACACGGGGGACGTTCTCCAGCTGTACATCAACGACGAGTTCTTCGACAGGCCCACCCCGGAGAACGCCTTCCTCTCCCTCTACCAGCCCAAGCTGAACATCCTCTACGAGGACGAACACATTCTGCTGTTGGACAAGCGCCCCGGCATGGTTGTTCATCCGGACGAGAGAGAGAGGGTAAACACCCTTCTCACCCACATCCAGGCTTATCTGTATCAGAAAAAGGAGTGGTCCCCCTACTGGGAAAACTCCTTCTCCCCCGCCTTGTGCAACCGCATTGACCGGAACACCGGGGGCATCGTCATTGCCGCCAAAACCGCCGAGGGACTGCGGGTGATGAACCAGAAGATCCGGGACCGGGAGCTGACCAAGCTCTATCTGTGTGTAGTTCAGGGTTCCATGTCCCCCCAGGAGGGACGGCTGGAGGACTACATCTGGAAGGATGAAGTAAAAAAACAGGTGTATGTCCGGAAAAGGCCGGAGCCGGGGGCCCGAACCGCTATTACAGATTACAGAACCCTGGCGGTGAAAAATGGCCTGTCTCTGGTGGAGTGCGACCTGATCACCGGACGGACTCACCAGATCAGGGCCCAGTTCGCCGCCGCCGGCCACCCCCTCATCGGAGATGGCAAGTACGGCAACGAACGGGACAACCGCCGCTACGGCCGCCACGGCCAGGCGCTGTACTCCTACAGTCTCACCTTCCGCTTCACCACCGAAGCCGGGCCCCTGGAACACCTCAACGGACAAACCTTCCAGGTGAAGGACGTGGAATTTATCGACGAGTATTTTCCCGGGTACAGCTTTTGAACAGCTGCCCGGGATTTCTCTTGCCCTTACCGGAAGTAAACCAGCGGGTCTTCAGGCGCCTGGGCCTTCTCCACACTCCGGGCATAGAGAACCACGCCCTCGTCCTCATAGACATCGGCGTGCTCCCACTTGATTTCGGCGGTGACGGTGATCCACTCCCCCTTGCGCAAGGAGCGAGCCTTGTCGTACTTGCACAGAAAACCGAAGAAGCGGATGTCTTCTGCGCAGCAGGTCATGGCGTTGCGCCCCGGAACAAAGGAGCCCTTGGGCAGGCGTATCCCGGTCATGGCCTGGGCCTTGTAGGTAATGGTCTTACCCACGTACCTCTCCGGGTTCTCTTGGATGTCCAGATACCAGATGCCGTAGTCGGCATCCTCCAGGACCAGGTGTTTCTCCTCCAGGGAGTAGGGGAGGATGTCTTCCACCTCGATCTCCTCTCCCCTGTCGTCCTCAAAGACGATCTCGCACATACGGTTCACCGCCCGGACCGACCGCTTCCAGCCCGCCAGGGGCAAATCCGGGGTGCAGCGGTTAAACAGCACCATGTCCGCCTCGGTGACCATGTCTATAAACATGGACTGCATGTTATTCAGGTACATCTCAAAAGTGGAGCCGTCCACCACATGAATAGCCTGGTACAGCCCCCAGGTCTTGGGCAGGCGGCATTTGCGCAGCACGTCCACCGGCCACATGCCGTTGAACTCCAGCAGCACCCTCTCAGGCTGGTAGCGGCGGTCGATCTCCTGCAAAAATTCCGTGTTCAGCTCTCCCTGGTCCTCGATGGGGACGAGACGGCAGTTGCGGTGAGACAGGAACTGAGGATCGTACTCCTCCTCGCCGTCCTCGCACATCAGCAGAACGGTGCGCTGGCCGTCGTTGAAGTAGTCCATGTTCAGGGTGTCGGTAAGCAGGGTGGTCTTTCCTGCGTCCAGAAAGCCGGTGATTAAATATAGGGGTATCCGTGAATCGGGCATGTTGTTTCACCTCGATGATTTTGATCGGTGTGTAGGGCACGACGACCCGGCAGGCCGTTTACAGGGCGGCGGGCCGGGCCGTCCCGCTCTGGCAGGGGCGGCCACAGGCCGCCCCTAAAAATGCCCCAGCGTTTACCCTACGCCAGCAAAAACAGCTTCTCCAGCTGCTCCTCCTTCAGCTCGGAGCCAATGACACACAGCCGGCCGGTGTAGTCGGCGGAGCCCTCGCGAATCTCAAACTCCTCGGGGGTGAGGTCGAAGTGGAGCCAGGTGGTCTCGTCCTCACAGGGGACCATCCCCTTGGCCCGAAGGACATAGCCGTAGTCCTTGGTCATGGCCAGGGAGGACAGGGCCTCCTGGAGTTCCTCCCGGCTGTACTTCCGGGGGGTCTCACGTCCCCAGGAGATGAACACCTCGTCGGCGGCATGGTCGTGGTGATGGTGGTCGTGACCGCAGCAGGCGTCACAGTGGCAGTCCTCGCCGTGGTCGTGGTGGGTCTCGTGGCCATGGTCATGATCGTGGTGGTGTTCGTCCTCATGATGATGCCCATGCTCGTGGTCATGGTGGTGGTGCTCATGATCGTGGTGCTCGTTCTCAATCTCCTCCATCAGCTCATGGGCCAGGTCGTGCCCCCCCTCCATGGCGGAGAGAATCTGCGCGCCGGTAAGCTGGTTCCAGGGGGTGGTGAGGATGGCGGCCTTGGGGTTCTTCTCCCGCAGCAGGGCCACGGAGGCGTCCAGCTTCTTCTGGTCGATCTTCTGGGTGCGGGACAGGAGGATGGCGCAGGCGTTCTCCACCTGGTCATTGAAGAACTCGCCGAAGTTTTTCATATACACCTTGGCCTTGCCCGCGTCCACCACGGTGACAAAGCTGTTCAGATGCAGATCGGGGGCCTCGGCCTGAACTCTCTCCACAGCGGCGATCACGTCGGACAGCTTGCCAACGCCCGAGGGCTCAATGACAATGCGGGCGGGGGCGTAGTCGGCCAGCACCTGCTTCAGCGCCGCGCCGAAGTCCCCCACCAGAGAGCAGCAGATGCACCCGGAGTTCATCTCGGTAATCTCCACCCCGGCGTCCTTCAAAAAGCCGCCGTCGATGCCGATCTCGCCGAACTCGTTCTCAATGAGGACAATTTTCTCCCCCTTGAGACTCTCGTCCAGCAGCTTTTTAATGAGGGTAGTCTTGCCCGCCCCCAAAAATCCGGAAATAATATCGATCTTGGTCAATGTTGTCAGGTCCTTTCATCAATTAGTTCCAAATCAAATGCAGGTTCTCCATCAGGCGGCAGAGCATGGCAGAGCCCTGTTCCCGCGTGAGGTTGGCGGCAGGGCTGAGGTCCTCCAAAAGGGCCCCCAGCGTGTCCAGGTTGCGGGCGGACACCCGGGCCCACTCAGCGTAGTCGTAAAAGTCCAGCAGTTCCTCGGGGAGGAGAGGTTCCCTCTCCAGATCCCAGCCGTCCATGCTGGTCCAGGCCGCCACCCGGGACAGGACTGCCACGGCCTCCTGGCTGGTGATGGGATCATCAGGCCCAAAGGTGCCGTCCCCCCGTCCGGAGAGGAAGCCCAGCTCGGTCATAGCCGCAATGTCCCCGGCGTGGGCGTCGCCGGCGGAGACATCGGAAAACCGCAGAGGCTTGTCCGACAACGGCAGATTCAGGGCGTTGGACACCATGGCGGAAAACTCACGGCGGGTCATATCCTGTTCCGGGTGGAAGAAGCCAGTCTCGTAGTTGAGAATCAGATAGACGCACAGGGTGTCAATCTCCCGGGCGTAGGGGCTGTCCGCCGTGTCGGCAAAAGAACGGGGGGCAAAGGTCAGTCCCTTCTTTCGGGCCAGGTCGGCGGGGGTGATCTGGGTCCAGGTCTGCGTCATGCTGCCCTCATACAGTTTGGCGGAGGGGGGCAGAGACTCCAGCAACTCGGCAAAGGCGGCGCGGTTGTCCTCCTTCACCGCCTCCCCGGCGTCGATATAGAAGGTCTGGTCCGCAATCTCCAGCTTCAGCCAACCGCCGGCCCGGTTGGGCTGGGGACTGGTGAGAAGCATGGCCGCGGCGGCGGTGTTGTCTGGGGAGATCATCAGGGTGGGCAGCACCCCCAGAATGTGGTTGGTGGCCCCGTCCGGGGCAAAGAAGCGGTAGGCGGTGATCTTCATGGCCTCGCCCGGCTCCATCACCGCGCTGTTGGTCTCGTCAATGACGATCTGAGCCGTCCCTTTGCCCAGGGTGCGCTGCCCCAGGGCGATGCCGCAGCGGTAGGTACGGATGTCCCCGGCAAAGAGCTCAGAGCCACTGGCGGAGTGTTCGCTGGTGAGGACAATCACCGGCTTCTGGGTGACACCGGGGACACCGGGGCGGTAGTAGTACTGTCCGGAGCCGTCCCGGAAGTAGAGCATCACCCGTCCGCTGGTGAACAGGCTGGCGGTCAGGGCGGTGGCCCCACTGTCGCCTCCGGGGTTGGACCGCAGGTCCACCACCCAGACGGAGATTTCCTCTTCCATGTCACGGATGGCATCCAGGAAGGACTGGGGGGTGGTGGCGCCGAAGCTGATGCAGTCGATCACCCCCGCGTCCCCCACCTGGTCGTAGGTGACAATGGGGATGGCCACCGCCCGGCGGATCAGGGAGAACTCCAGAATCTGGCCGTCCCGGCTGACGGTGAGGGTGAGAGGGGAGCCCTCCTCCCCTACAATGGGCACCCGGGGGTCCACATCGGGGGACATGGCCACGCCGTCAGCGGCGGTGAGGATGTCGCCGGGCTTGATGCCCGCCTCCAGCGCCGGGGAGTCGGGCAGGACGGACATGATCCGGTAGCCGCCGTTGTCATAGGCGGTCTCCACCGTGGCCCCGATGCCCACCACCGTCCGGCCGTTGACCGACTGATTGAAGGCCTGGTACTGTTCTGGCGTCATGTAGAAGGTGTAGGGATCGCCCAGCGCGTCCAGAATGGCGTCCAGGGAGTCCAGCTCCAGTACCTCCGGGGGGACGCCGTCCACGTAGTGGACAGCCAGCAGCTGCTTGGCGTCCTCCAGCTCCAGGGCGGAGGCGGGCAGAACCGCCAGGGACAGGGCCATAACCACGGCCAGCAGCGAGGAAAGCAGTTTTTTCATGGTTTTCTCCTTTGGTAATTTCCCTTTGTGTGGGACCCGCCTCTCCCGGCGAGTCATCTATTATCCGGTATGATCTGGCCGGCAACGGCCCGCCCAGGGGAGCAGCCCACACAAAAGCACTCAGATTTTCGGTGTGCGGCAAGCGATGTCCTCCCGCTTGGGGCCGGTGGATACCAGCGCGATGGGGACGCCAATATGGGCCTCCAGGAAGTCCACATAGGCGCGGGCCCTCTCTGGCAGGGCGCTGTAGTCGGTACAGCCCCGGACGTCACACTTCCAACCGGGAAGCGTCTCGAAGACGGGTTTTGCCCGGAGCAGACCGGGGGTGGTGGGAAATGCATCGGTGACCGCCCCGTCGACCTCGTAGCCGGTACACACGGGAATCTCGTCCAGATAGCCCAGCACGTCCAGACAGGTCAGGGCCACCTGAGTGGCCCCCTGGACCATACAGCCGTATTTGGTGGCTACAGTGTCGAACCAGCCCACCCGGCGGGGCCGACCCGTGGTGGCGCCGAACTCCCCGTGATCGCCGCCCCGGCGGCGCAGCTCGTCGCCGGCCTGGCCGGTGACCTCGCTGACAAAGGGCTCGGTATCCGAACCTACGCAGGAGGAGTAGGCCTTGGTGACACAGACCACGTCCTCAATGGCGGCAGGGGGGATCGACGCCCCCACGCAGCCGTAGCCGGCCAGAGTGTGGGAGGAGGTGGTCATGGGGAATATCCCCAGGTCGGGGTCCTTCATAGACCCCAGCTGGCCCTCCAGCAGGATGGTCTTCCCCTGCTTCAACGCGTCGTGGAGGAAAGACACCGTGTCCCCCACATAGGGGCGGATGCGCTCCCGCAGGGTGAGCATCTGGCCCATAATCTCCTCCGCGCTGACAGCAGGCTGGTGGTACAGGTGCTCAAACAGCACATTTTTCAGCTCCACCGCCGCCGTCAGCCGCTCCCGAAGCCTCTCCTCGTGGAACAGGTCGCACAGCTGGATGCCCGTTTTGGCGTATTTGTCGGAGTAAAAGGGGGCAATGCCGCTCTTGGTGGAACCAAAGGCCCGGCCCCCAAGCCGGGCCTCCTCATAGGTGTCCTGGAGAATGTGATAGGGCATGAGCAGCTGGGCCCGGTCAGAGACGATCACTTGGGGCGCGGGCACGCCCCGGGATTTCAGCTCGTCCATCTCGTCCACCAGCTTGGCAATATCCAGGGCCACGCCGTTGCCGATGACATTGGTTACATGGGGGTAGAACACCCCCGAGGGCAGCGTGTGCAGGGCAAAACGGCCATATCCGTTGATGATGGTGTGCCCCGCGTTGGCTCCCCCCTGAAAGCGGACGACAATGTCAGACTGCTCAGCCAGCATGTCGGTGACCTTGCCCTTCCCCTCGTCGCCCCAGTTCGCGCCTACAATCGCTTTTACCATATTTGTTACCTCCGGGGGCGGGATTCGCAGCCGCCAAGGGTTTGCCTTTTCCGTCCCTGTAACGCAGGTATTATACCCCTTTTTTTCCCCTGTTGCAAGGGGCGATTTGCAGCAAAAGGACGGGATGCCGCCGGCGCGGCGTCCCGTCCTCTGGTCAGGTGTATCACGTCAATCGGCGCCGTCGTCTCGCAGCAGCCATGCAAAACCGTTTGGCCACAGCTCCACAGCGTGGATGCTGTCATATTTTGTGCCGTACATCAGCTCGGTGTATGCGCCCTCCCGGTCCACACCGGCCCACACAAACTGATTGCTGAAGTTGAACAGACAGATCAGCTCCCGACCGCCGGCCCGGCGGCTCACAGCCAGCACCCGGCTGTCACCGCTATCCTCCGTTCGGACCTCCGCCCCGGCGTCAAAGCAGGGCTCCGCCCCCCGAATGTCCTCCAGCCTGCGCAGTCCCTGGAACAGCTTACCCTGATAGGTACTCGGGTCCTTCCGGTACTCCGCCAGCCCCCACTGGAACGTCCCGCGGTGGAGATATCGACTGTCAGCGCGCTTGTCCGGGTCGTCATGGTAGGTATAGTCGTTGAAGCGGCCCACCTCATCCCCGCTGTAGACCACCGGAATACCGCTCTGGGACAGCATCCAGGCGTGAAGCGTCAGATCACAGGATACCGCCCTCTCCAGCTTAAAGGGGTCTCCCTCAAAGTCTGCGGCCTCCAGGCCGCAGAGAGAGGCGGTGGTGCCGCACAGCCGGGCGTCTCCCAGGCGCGGATCGTCATTGTACAGCTCCCCCCGGGCCGGACTGCCCGGCCAGCGGCTGGTAAACCAATCGTTAAGGTACTTTTTGTGGGCCACCTCAAAAATATGGAACCTCTCCTGAAGCCAGGGGTAGTCCAGCCCCCAGCCAATGTCGTCGTGACAGCGCAGATAGTTCAAAAACAGGAAGTCCTTGGGCAGTTCGCACACGGCATCCATCTGCCGTCTCAGCAAAGACACATCTCCGGTGGCCAGCGTATGCCAGGTGGTAGCCATAGTGGTCACATTGTACAGCATGTGGCACTCAGGTTTTTCCGGGGTTCCAAAGTAGGGGGCCACCTTGGACGGCTCCATCACCACCTCCCCCAGAAGCAGCACGCCGGGACAGACCACCTCACAGACGATACGCAGCATCCGGGCCAGCGTATGAACCTGGGGCAGATTGCGGCAATTTGTGCCCAGCTGCTTCCAGATATAGGGGATGGCGTCCAGACGGACGACGTCGATCCCCCGGTTGGCCAGGTAGAGGAGATTTTCCGTCATGTCGTTGAAGACCACCGGGTTGGCATAGTTCAGGTCCCACTGATAGGGGTAAAAGCTGGTCATAACGATCTGCCCGTCCTCCAGCTGGGTAAAGCTGCCGGGAGCGGTGGTGGGGAACACCTGAGGGACGGTCTTTTCAAATTCCATGGGAATCTTCCAGTTGTTATAGAAAAAATACCTCTCTCTATAACCCGTCTCACCTGCCCGGGCCTTTTTTGCCCACTCGTGTTCCTCGCTGGTGTGGTTCATCACAAAGTCCAGACACAGGCTGATCCCCGCCTTTCGGCAGGCATCGGCCAGAGACTCTAGATCGCCCATGGTACCCAGGTCGGGGCGGACCGCCCGAAAATCGGAGACGGCGTAGCCCCCATCGCTGCGGCCCTTGGGCGTGTCCAGAAGAGGCATCAGGTGGAGATAGTTTACTCCGCACTCCCGGATGTACTTCAGATTTTTCCTGACTCCCTCCAGGCTGCCGGCGAAGGCATCCGCGTAGAGCATCATCCCCAGCAGCTCCCGGCGGCGGTACCAGTTTGGATCGGCCTCCCGGCGGGCATCCTGATCCCGGAGAGACTTCTTTCTCTCCTTCCAGCACTGGTTCAGCATGCCCAGAAAATACCGGAACGCCTCCTCGTCGCGGTACAGCTCCATGTACAGCCATTTCAGCTCGTCATAGTGCCGGGACAGCCGGCGGTCAAACACGGTCTTTGCATTTTTCATCGCCCTTTTCCTCCTGTATCTTCTGAAATTCCGGAAACCAACCGGTTTTAATTTTTGATACTATATCACAGCCCTCCCCGCTGCGCAAGAGTGAAATCCGACCGTCGAAACACCAGTCCCGATTGCAAGCACATAACGTCATATTTTTGGGTCCTAATTTTGACTTTTTGCCGCCCTCCGCCCCAAAACTTACATTTTGCACAAACCGAAACCCTTGCAGCTGTGCACTTTCAATGATTTTTTTGAGAATATACCTGAATGTTGTCCCCACTGATACTCTCGAACAGGTTTCAAGCATTTGGATATATTTCGTAAAATCCCGTCCATTTACACACACACCGGTAAAGTATTATCATTTTATCACAGTTACAAGCGTTTTCCAGCGCGACAAATCAGCAGAGGAGTGGAGTTATGAAAAAAATTCCCCGCATTACAGCACTGGTCTTGGCCATAACGCTGTTGCTGTCCCTGGCAGGGTGTGGCGCGTCAGATGGCAAGACCCGCCTCAAGTTCCAGATCTGGGACGTAGCCCAGCGCGACAGCATGCAGGCAATCTGCGACGCCTACACCGCCAAAAATCCCGACGTGACCATCGAGGTGCAGGTGACCAGCTGGAACGAGTACTGGACCAAGCTGGAGGCCGCCGCCGAGTCCAACACCATGCCGGACATCTTCTGGATGCACACCAACCAGATTTTGTACTATTCCGACTTTGGCATGCTGGCCGACGTGACCGACCTCTACGACGACGTGGAACCCAACTACTATCAGAACCATTTCTCCGAGATCTCCATCGGCAACGCCCAAGGCAGCAACGGCCGGATGTACGGCGTGCCCAAGGACAAGGACAACATCTTCCTGGTGTACAACAAGGAGATGTTCGACGCCGCCGGGGTGGCCTACCCCGACGAGAACTGGACCTGGGACGACCTGATCGCCGCCTCCGCCCAGATTTATGACAAAACCGGCAAGTACGGCTTCATGGCCTACAACGACGACCAGATGGGTTACTGGAGCTTTGTCTACCAGGCCGGCGGCTGCATCCTCACCGAGGACAAGACCAAAGCCGGCTTTGATCAGCCCGGCACCAGGAAGGGCATGGAGTTCTACGTGGGCATGCAGGACTACAACTGGTGCCCCAAACAGACCTATTTCGCCGAGACCGCCCCCGGCACCGCCTTCTTCTCTGAGGTTGGCTCCATGTACGTAGAGGGCAACTGGGAGCTGATGAACAAGTGCGTCAACTTCCCCAATATGGACGGCAAGTGGGACATCGCCCCCATGCCCAAGTGCCCCGATCCCGTCAGCGGTGACGGCCGGGCCACCATCTCCAACGGCCTGTGCTACTCCACCGCCGCCCACGGCAAGACCCGGGACATCGCCCTGGACGTGATCAAGTTCTTCGGCACCGAGGAGGCCCAGCTGCTGGCCAGCTCCTACGGCGCGGCCATCTCCGCCTACAACGGCACCGAGCAGCCCTACTTCGACGCCTTTGACAAGGCCGGCTACGACATCAACGTGGAAATCGTCATGGACCAGTTTGAGTACGGCGTGCAGAACGTAAACAACGCCGCCAAGCCCAAGTGGAAGAGCCCGGTGCTGGACGAGCTGAACAAGGTCTACAACGGCCAGCAGAGTCTGGACAGCGCCATGGCCAACATACAGAATATCATCGACACTGAAACCGCCAAGAAGCTGGCGGGAGACTGAGAGGAGGGCTTTTGGTGAAAAACAAACTGTCCCCCGCCGCCCGGCGGGAAGAAAACTGGGGCTGGATCATGGTGGCCCCCACCATCATCGGCCTAATTGTTCTGAACCTGTGGCCCTTTGTCCAGACCATCTACACCAGCTTCTGTGAGCATCTGGGCTTCGGCCACTACAAATTCGTGGGCCTGGCCAACTACGCTGAGATTTTCCAGACCCCTGAGTTCTGGAAGGCCACCTGGAACACCATCCTGTTTTGTATCCTCACCGTGCCTGTAGGCCTGTTCCTGTCCCTGCTGGTGGCCATGCTGCTGAACGCCAAAATCAAATTCAAAGGCGGCTTCCGCACCATCTTCTTCCTGCCCATGGTCTGCGCCCCCGCCGCCGTTACCATGGTGTGGCGCTGGATTTTCAACGGCGAGTACGGCATCCTGAATCAGGTGC
>CATONV010000048.1 GCA_951801655.1 uncultured Oscillospiraceae bacterium
CGGGCGGTGGTGCGCACGATGTCCTGGCCCAGGATGTAGCGCAGCATGTCGGTCTTGTGGATGCCCAGGTCGGCCATGGCCCCCATGGCGGCCCGCGTCTTGTCAAAGAACCAGGTGTTCTTCCCCGGAGTAATGGACCAGGTCTCCGGTCCTCCGTGGCCAAAGGTGGTGCGGAAGGTGACCACTCTGCCGATCTCTCCCGCCGCCACCAGCTCTTTGGCCTTGACGTGGGCTCTGGCCAGCCGCTGGTTCTGGCCGATCAGCAGACGCTTGCCCGCTTTTTCCGCCTCCTCCAGCATAGACTCGCACTCGGCCAGGGTGACGGCCATGGGCTTTTCGCACAGCACATGCTTGCCTGCCCGCAGGGCCTCAATGGCAAGCTCCGCGTGGGCGTGGTTGGCCACGCAGACGGACACCGCGTCGATCGTGGAGTCGGCCAGCAATTCCTTGGCGGAGGCACAGGCTTTGCCGCCGTATTTAGCAGCAATCTCCGCCGTCCGCTGGGCGTCCGTGTCGAAGAAGGCCACCAGCCGGGCGTCTTTGTTGGCGATGTACTCAGGGATGTGCCGGACCTGGGCAATCTTGCCGCAGCCCAAAATTCCAATATTCAGCATAAAAATCTCCTTTCGGTTTATAGGGTCTCCGCGTTTTGGGGCGCCGCCGCCGACTCCCTCTCCATCAGGCGGTAGGGCAGAAACGTGCGCCGATCCGGGCTATCCTCTCTGGCCTGAAGGCCATCCAGCAGCAGGTCCACACTTCTGCGCCCCATCTCATGGCAGGGCTGGGCCACTGTAGTCAGATAGGGGTGAACTATGGTGGTGTAGTCCACGTCGTCAAAGCCGGTGACCGTCAGCTCTCCGGGGACAGACAGGCCCAGTTCCTGGGCTGCTGAGATCACACTGAGGGCCAGAATGTCCGATATACAGAAGATCGCCGTCGGCCGCGGGTCTGTCCCCAGCAGAGTCTGGGCCGCCGCCAGACCGGAGGCGAAGGAGTACTCGGCGTCTGCCAGCCGATACCAGTCCTCCCGGACCTCTATCCCTCTCTCCGCCATGGCGTCCAGATAGCCCTGCCGCCGCAGTCGGGTGGAGATATACTGGTTGTCCGCCCCAATCATGGCAATACGCCGGTGTCCCAGGTTTTGCAGATAGGCCACCATCTCCCGGGTGGCCCCGTAGTTGTCGATGGATACCGAGGGGCAGGCCAGATCGGGAACATATTCGCAGCACTGTACAATGTGGGATCTCTCCGCAAACCGGGCCAGCCAGCCGTAGTCCCAGTGGCAGCCCAGCAAAATGGCCCCGTCGGCCTGGTGGCTCTCCAGCATTTTGAGAAACCGCCTTTCGCTGTTGGCGTGCCCCAGAGTGTTGCAGACCAGCACGCTGTACTCCAGCTCCCAGGCTCGGTCGCCGATGCCGGTGAGGATGCGGGAGTAGTAGGGGTTGGAGAAATTGGGGGCCAGGGCCAGAATAACCTGACTCTCGTTGCGCCGCAGATTCCGGGCCGGCTGATTGGGAACATAGCCCAGCTCCTCGATGGCCTCCCGCACCCGCTGGGCGGTGACAGGCCTGACAGCGGAGCTGTTGTTCAGGGTACGGGACACCGTGGCCACCGACACCCCGGCCTGCCGGGCCACCTGTTCAATGTTCACCACCGGTCCCACCTCCCTGATCCGCAAAATGTAATCCATTACATTTTCTCTTCCTGTTTATGATACCAGTTTCACCCCCCTCATGTCAAATATCTTTTGTGCAATTTTTAAAATTTGTATGCTTCGGCAAATTCAGCTGTGTAATTTGTCTGTTTTGACGAATCTCCTAATTTCTCTTGACAAATTTTTGTTTTGGCTTTAGGCTGAAAACACAAAATGAGGAGAAGGAGAGTGTTCCTATGTTTCAATTTGGTCTGCTGACTGCCATTCTGGACGGCTGGACTTATGAGGAGGCCGTCAACATTGCCGCCGGTCTGGGCTTCCAATGTCTGGAGGTCGCTTGCTGGCCCGCCGGCAAAGCGGAGCGCCGGTATGCCGGCGTGTCCCATATCGACGCGGAACGGGTGCTGGAGGACGACACCTACGCTCGTCATGTGCTGGATTACATCGCCGGCAAGGGGATGCACATCTCCTCTCTGGCCTACTACCCCAACACCATGGACCCGGATCTGGCCAAGCGGGAAGCGGCCATCGCCCACCTGAAGGCGCTGATTCGGGCCTCCGCCAAGCTGGGCGTGAATATGGTGACCACCTTTATCGGCTGCGACCAGCACAAAAACCTGGAGGAGAACATTGCCCTTTTCCAGGAGATCTGGCCCCCCATCATCAGGCTGGCGGAGGAGTCGGGCGTGAAGATTGCCATTGAGAACTGCCCCATGCTCTTCGGAGAGGACCAGTGGCCCAACGGCCAGAACCTGATGCGCTCCCCTGCCATTTACCGCAGGCTGTTCTCTCTCATCCCCTCCCCCAACTTCGGGTTGAACTTTGACCCCAGCCACTATGTCTGGCAGGGGATGGACTACGTCAAGACCATCTACGACTTTAAGGACCGCATCTTCCATATCCACTTCAAGGACATCAAGCTCTACCCCGAGAAGCTGGCCGAGTGCGGCGTGATGGCCTACCCCCTGGACTACATGTCCCCTAAGCTTCCTGGCCTGGGCGACGTGGACTGGGGCCGGTTTGTCTCCGCCCTCAACGACATCCGCTACAGCGGCGACGCCGTCATCGAGGTGGAGGACAAAGCCTTTGAGGACAGCCAGGAGGATATTCTCAAGTCCATCCGTCTATCCAAGCGGTATCTGGACAATTTTATCATTTGATTTCAGGTCATTCATTGAAATCATCCATTTCTGTCCCGCCCAAGGGCAGGGAATGGCACATTTGACAGAAAAAACAGCCCCCTCTTCCCCAAACGGGGAAAAGGGGGCTGTGCTTTTACAGGGCGGGTCCCTCCAAAAAGCGCACCAGCATGGCGGCGGCCTCTGCCCGGGTAATTTTACCCTGGGGGTCCAGAATGCCGTTCTCTTTGCCGTGGAGAATCTCCCCGTCCACCGCCCACCGGACGGCATCCGCCGCCCAGAAAGAGACGGCGCGGGCGTCGGCAAAGGGGGGCAGCTGACCGGCGGCGGTCGGTCTGCCGGCGTATCGCCACAGAGTGAGGACCATCTGTTCCCGGGTGATATCCTCTCCGGGGCTGAATTTCCAAAAGCCGTCGTCCACATTCATCACCCCGGCGCCCACCGCCCAGGTCACCGCGCCGTCGTACCAGGCGCCCGTACCCTGATAGACGCTGCCTCCGGGCGTCTCCGGCTGTCCGGCCAGATTGTACAGCGTCTGGGCCAGCATACCTCCGGACATCCTCTCGTCCGGGCAGAAGCTGACCGGATCATAGCCCCCCATAATCCCCCAATTCAGGCAGTAGTGGATACCGTCGTGGTACCACTGTTCCGGGGACAGGTCTTCATAGGCGTCGGCCGGACAGCCTTCGTCCCTGGCGCAGGCCAGGTACGCAGGGGGAAAGACAGCCCGGAAGCGCACCTCCTCCTCGGGCAGAAGAAAACTCCATGTGCCGTCGCCGTTGTCGACGGCCTCCACAGCCCTTCCCTGCCGGTCCGTGACGGTCAGGCTGCCCGCAGCGTAATTCTTCTCCGGCGTAAGGACCACTGTCGCCTTCTCTCCCAGCTGAGGGCTGACCGGCCGCACCGCCAGCCGTCCCCGGCCGACGATGGTGACGCGGGGGTCAGCGTCCGCAGGGGCGTTCAGATCGCCTTTCGAAGGCGGGAGGGCCACCCGGACTCTGCCGCAGATATTGCAATCGGTGTCCAGGCTGCCGTCGTAGACGTGGACGGCGCAGCCCTCCCCCTCTCCGGGCACCACGCCGGGACAGCCGCCCGCAACACACTGGTACCAGTGGAAGTTGTCGTTTCCAGTCCACTCCGTGCCCCAGACATGGGTGTGGTTGGGGTCCACATGGCGGGCCCGGCCGCAGACGCTGCACTCGGCGGTCCCACTGTCGGTGTAGACATGGAGGCCATAGTCCGCAGCCTGTCCGGGCACCACGCCGGGACAGCTGCCGCCCGTGCAGGCCCGCCAGTGGAACTGGTCGTCCCCTCTCCACATCTCCCCCCAGGTGTGGGTGTGGTTGGGGTCCACATAGCGGACCTGGCCGCAAACGCTGCACTCGGCAGCCCCGCTGTCGGCGTAGACATGGAGGCCGTAGCCCGCAGCCTGTCCGGGCACCACACCAGGACAGCCGGGGGCGGTACACCGGTACCAGTGCCCCTCTCTGTCGCCGTCCCACTCCACACCCCAGACGTGGGCGTGGTTCAGGTCCGGGATACGGCTGCTTCCGCATACAGAGCAATTCCCCTCCGCGTTGAACGCATGGGCTCCGTAGCCCTCCGCCCGGCTCGGGACCACGCCGGGACAGTCGGGGTCGGCGCACTGCCGCCAGTGGTGGGTTTCGTCGCTGGTCCAGCCCTCTCCGCCCCAGGTGTGGGTGTGACCCGGATCCACCGCCCTGGCCCAGCCGCAGACATTGCATTCCCGGTCCCAGGCGTTGTCGTAGCTGTGGTAGCCGTAGCCCTCCGCCCAGCCGGGCACCAGCGTACGGCAGTCCGGGTCAGTACAGCCGTGCCAGTGGTGATAGTCGTCTGTCGCCCAATCCGTGCGCCAGCTGTGGGTGTGTGTCTCCTCCGCCCCGGCCGGCAGCGGGACAAGGCACAGGGCCAATAGCGCAGCCAGCGCACAGACCATCCGTCCTCTTACCTTCATCGAACGCTCCTCCTCCCAACAAGGCAGCGGCCCGTCCGCCAGCCTTCGCAGCACTCTCATCAGCCATTTTAACACAAAATTCCCCACCGGGGAAGCTCTTTTTCCCACCAGCTGAAAAAACTCCGTCCCAGGCGGTCTGTTTTTCGCGCCTCAGTTCTCTTTCCCGCTTGCACCACCGCCCCTCTCCTCCCATACAATGGCTTAGAACCCACCGCCACACAACCGGTGGTCCTGGAGGTATTGTATGAAACACGAACTGAACATCTGGGTGGTGGGGGGCGACCTGCGGCAGGCCAGGCTGGCCTGCCTGCTGGCCGAAGACGGCCACACCGTCCATACTTACGCCCTGGGCCAGCCCCAGGAACCCGGGCTCACCGCCGAGGCCACCCTGCAGGGGGTGGAGAGGGCGGACTGCGTCATCCTCCCCCTCACCGTCTCCTCCGGAAACGGGCTTCTCAACGCCCCTCTGGCCGTATCGGACACTCCCCTGGCCGCCATACTGGACCGTCTCACACCCGGTCAGTTCCTCTTCGGGGGCCGAGTGGACGAGGAGACGGCGGCGCTGGCCCGGGAGAGGAGGCTGACCATCCGGGACTACTTTGCCCGAGAGGAGCTGGCCGTGGCCAACGCCGTTCCCACGGCGGAGGGGGCCGTCCAGCTGGCCATGGAACACCTGCCCATCACCATTCACCTCTCCAAGGTGCTGGTTGTCGGCTTTGGGCGGGTAGGTCGGCTCACCGCCCAGCGGTTCCAGGCCCTGGGGGCCCGGGTGAGTGTGGCCGCCCGCAAATATGAGCAGCTGGCCTGGGCCCAGGCCATGGGCTTTGGCGGGGAACACCTGGCCCGACTGACGGGCTGGCTGTGCGGCTACGACCTGATTGTCAACACCGTTCCCGCCCGGGTCCTGGGCCGGGAGGAGCTGGAGGACGTAAAACCCGACTGTCTTATTCTGGATCTGGCTTCCAAGCCCGGCGGCGTGGATCTGGGCGCCGCCGGCGAGTTGGGGCTTACGGTTATCTGGGCGCTGTCCCTCCCCGGCAAGGTGGCCCCGGTGACAGCGGGCGCCGCCATCCGCGACACCATTTACAACATGCTGCGGGAGATCGGAATGTAACACGCTGCCGGGACCGCCCTTGGCCGTCCGGAAATACTGCGGGCGGCCAAGGGCGGTCCCTATCCATTTTATCGTAGAGAGGAAGGTTCTCATTGGAAGATAAAACTGTTGGATTCGCGGTATGCGGGTCCTTCTGCACACACGACAGGGCCATGCAGGCACTGGAGACGGTCAGGGCCCGGTTCGCCCGGGTGGTGCCCATTGTCTCCGAAGTGACGGCGGACACCGACACCCGTTTCGGCAAGGCCCACGACCTGATGCGGGAGATGGAACGGATTTGCGACCATCGGGTGGTTTCCACCGTCAAGGGCGCGGAGCCCATTGGCCCCCAGAAGCTGCTGGACCTGCTCATCATCTGCCCCTGCACGGGAAACACCTTGGGCAAGCTGGCGGCAGGGGTGACCGACACCAGCGTCACCATGGCGGCCAAGGCCCACCTGCGCAACTGCCGGCCGCTGCTCATCGCCCCCTCCACCAACGACGGGCTGTCCGCCTCCGCCGCCAGCATCGGCGCCCTGCTGCCCCGGAAGTACATCTACTTCGTCCCCTTCGGGCAGGACGACTTTGAAAAAAAGCCCACCTCCCTGGTAGCCGACTTCTCCCTGGTGGCCGACGCCGCCCAGGCGGCCCTGGAAGGCTTTCAGCTCCAGCCTCTGCTGCTCAGAACATGACAAACCGCCCGTGCGCTGCACGGGCGGTTTTTGTTTTATTTGCCGCAGAAGTCCTTGGCGACCTCCACGATATGTTCCGCCGACAGCCCAAATTGCTTGAGAAGGGCGGCGGCGGGTCCGGAGTGGCCGAACTCGTCGTTGACGCCGATGCGGCGCACGGGGGTGGGGCACTCCTCGCTGAGAAGGGCGCAGACAGCCTCGCCCAGGCCGCCGATGACGGAGTGCTCCTCGCAGGTAATCACCTTGCCGCACTCCTTGGCGGCCTTGAGAACCATCTCCTCGTCCAGGGGCTTGATGGTACACAGGTTAATCACCCGGGCGGAGATGCCGACCTCGGCCAACGCCTTGCCCGCCTCAATGGCCTCGTTGACCATCAGGCCGTTGGCGATAATGGCCACATCGCTGCCGTCCTGGAGGACCTCACCCTTGCCGATCTCAAATTGAAAGTTGGCCTCGTCGTGGAACACGGGGACGGCCAGCCGGCCGAAGCGCAGGTAGACGGGTCCCTGGTGCTCGTAGGCAGCCTTGACTGCTGCCTTGGCCTCCACATCGTCGGCGGGGGACATGACCACCATGCCGGGGATGGAGCGCATGAGGGCAAAATCCTCGCAGCACTGGTGGGACGCGCCGTCCTCGCCCACGGAAATACCGCCGTGGGTGGCGCCGATTTTCACGTTCAGGTGGGGGTAGCCGATGGAGTTGCGCACCTGCTCGAAGGCCCGCCCGGCGGCGAACATGGCAAAGGAGGAGGCGAAGGGAACCAGCCCCATGGCAGCAGCGCCGGCGGCCACAGCAATCATGTTGCCCTCGGCAATGCCGCAATTATAGTGACGGTCTGGGAACGCTTTCTTGAAGGTACCGGTCTTGGTGGCGCCGGCCAGGTCGGCGTCGAAGACGATCAGGTCGTCATTCTCCTTGCCCAGCTCAGCCAAGGCCGCGCCGTAGCTGTCCCGGGTTGCAACTTTTTTCACATCTGCCATTTTACATCGCCTCCACTTCTGCCAGCTGAGCCTTCAGCTCATCCATGGCGATCTTGTACTCCTCGTCGTTGGGGGCCTTGCCATGCCAGCCGGCCTGGTTCTCCATGTAGCTGACTCCCTTACCCTTGGTCGTCTTCATTACAATGGCGGTGGGAACTCCCTTGGTCTGGCGGGCCTTGGCGAAGGCGGCCTCGATCTGGTCGAAGTCGTGGCCGTCAATTTCCACCACCTCCCAGCCGAAGGCGCGCAGCTTTTCGGGGATGGGGTAGGGACTCATCACCTTGTCCACGGGGCCGTCGATCTGAAGTCCGTTGTTGTCGATGATGGCGCACAGGTTGTCCAGTTTGTAGTGGTGGGCCAGCATGAAGGCCTCCCACACCTGGCCCTCCTGAATTTCGCCGTCACCCAGCAGGGCGTAGACCCGGCAGGTCTTGCCCTGGTGCCTGGCGGCCAGGGCCATACCGGCGGCGGCGGAGATGCCCTGGCCCAGAGAACCGGTGGACATGTCCACGCCGGGGACGGTATTCATGTTGGGGTGGCCCTGGAGGTAGCTGTCGATGTGCCGCAGGGTGGGCAGATCGTCCACGGGGAAAAAACCTCGGTTGGCCAGAGAGGCGTACAGCCCCGGCGCGGTGTGGCCCTTGGACAGGACAAACCGGTCCCGGTCCTCCCACTTGGGATTCTTGGGGTCGATGTTCATCTCTTTGAAGTAGAGGTAGGTAAACATGTCGGCGGCGGACAGGCTTCCGCCCGGGTGGCCGGCCTTGGCCCCATGGGTGCCCTCGATGACGCCCATGCGCACCTTGCAGGCCGTGGCCATCAGCTGCTTTTTCTCAGTGGCTGTCATAATTCTCTCCTTCTGTCTTGAAAAATTTCATCGGTTTTCGCTGTCTTTCATTATAAAACAGCCTTCTGGAAAAAACAAGGGGAAGCAAGTTCAAAATGGTTGGGTTTTGGTTGGATGGAAAGCGAAGTCCCGGCAAAAAATATTGACAATGAATCGCAAAGCCGCTATAATAAGTCATAGAAAGGGCGCTGCCGGTATACGGTTGGCCCCCAGAAGTTATCTCAAAGAGTAACCGCTGGTTTGGTTGGCCGGGCGGTTACTTCTTTTTATTGGCCGCAATAAACAGGCCGATAATGCCAATGATAACAAGACTGTATGTAAACATATCAGAGTAAGTCACCATAGGGCAAGCCCCCCTCTCATCAGATCAGGAGGCAGAAGCTGCCCCCTGTCAAGAGGGCCAACCGCATGCCGTAGCTGGCAGCGCTGAAAGATCATTCTTTCCTGCGTTCAGGATACCATATGTTAGCCGGCGATTCAAGTATAACCTCTCCATAATACAAAACAGCGGGCCGGTTTCCCGGCCCGCCTTGCCCCTTTACTTGTTCTCGCAGTCCTTGTCCACAGTAATATACATGCCCGTAGTCACTTCCGCGTCTGTGACATTCACAGAACTATCCTTGAAAATGTCGCCGCTGAAGAACATACCTCCATTCAGATTGGTGTCAACATCTTCACTGGTGACGGTATCGCTGCCAAATCTGTGATAGCTGCCATCCTCATTCATAATGCCCACTTCCTTCTCTAGGGTCCACTTTTCAATGGTGCCGTCCACTGTGATGGTAATTCTGGTATCTTCGGTAAAGTCCTCAAAGACATAGTGCTGGTCCTGTGCCAGGGCTTCGGTGATGTCGGCCGCATCCTCGCCGTTGACCACCAGAATGGCCCTGCCATCCCGATTCTCCACCTTTGCCTCGGGGGACTCCACCACCGAGAACCTTTCGCCGTCCTCGGTGGTCACATCAGATCGGTAGCGGTCCACCCGAACAACCGAGCCGATGTTGATCAGGAAGGACTCAAATCCCTCCGGGTTGGCGGCGGCCACGCTGACCACCATCATGGTCACGGCGGCGGCGGCGATCAGGGCGGTGCGCAGGGGGCGGATACGCTTCTTGTTCGTCTTCTCAGTCATAGCGATAATCTCCTCAATTTTATCCCCGGGGGCTCTCAGCTCCCGGCAGGCTTCACGGTACAATTTCAGGTTGAACATGGACAGATTCCTCCCTTTCCTCAGTGAGTTCCTTGCGCAGCCTCTCCCTGGCCCGGAGCAGCCAGGTCTGTACGGTGGACACCTTGGCCTTCATGGCGGCGGCGGTCTCTGCCACGGACAGCCCCTCGTAGTAGTAGAGATACACGGCCAGGCGATACTTCGGTTCCAGGGCCATCACCGCCTGGAGAACCTCCGCTTGTTCCGTGTCCTTCGGGGCGGCGGTTTCCCGCCACTCCTCCAGCGGGACCGAGGTCCGCCGCCAGAAGGAGCGCAGCAGCTTGCGGCTCTCGTTCACCGCCACCCGCAAAATCCAGTGCTTCATGTGCTCTTCGCTCTCAAACTCCTTTTTGTACTCGTACAGCTTCAAAAGCACGGTCTGCATCACGTCCTCTGCATCGTGAGAGTTGTTCAGGGCGTGGTACGCCACCCGGTAGACGGTGTCCCCACAGGTCCGGGCCGCCCGGGCAAACGCCTCGTCGGTCAAAGGGACTCACCTCCTTGGAAATCTGTTCTTGAAAGGCCTTTCACTATGTAATATCCGCGAGGAGGGGATAAAATCTCACAGAGAAGAAAAATTTTTCAGGACCGCCGCTCTCGCGGCGGTCCTGTATTCATGACAGCAAAATCCGGTCGTTGTCCAAATCCTCGCCCACCCGGGCCTTGAATCTCTCCAGCAGGTCATTGACGGACATACTCTTCCTCTCCTCCCCCTGAACGTCCAGGACGATCCGTCCGCCGTCCATCATCAGGGTGCGGTTGCCCAGCTCCAGAGCCTGGTGCATGTTGTGAGTGACCATCATGGTAGTAATGTGGTTCTCCGCCACCACCTCTCGGGTAATTTTCAGCACCTTTTCGGCGGTCCCCGGGTCCAGGGCGGCAGTGTGCTCATCCAGCAGGAGGATCTTCGGCGGCACCATAGTGGACATAAGCAGGGTCAGCGCCTGGCGCTGTCCGCCGGACAGCAGGCCCACCGGCTGCTTCATTCGGTCCTCCAGCCCCATATCCAGCCTGGCCAGCTGGTCCCGAAAAAAAGCCCTTTCGGACTTGCCGGTGCGGCTGAAGTAGGCGTTCTGGTGCTTAGCTGTGCGCAGGTATGCCAGGGCCAGATTTTCCTCAATGGTCATATGGGGCGCGGTACCCTTCATGGGGTCCTGAAACAGCCGCCCCAGCTCCCGGCTGCGCTTATACTCCGGCTTGAAGGTGATGTCCTCCCCGTCCAGCACAATGGACCCCCTGTCCGGAAAGAACACCCCGGCAACGGCGTGGAACAGGGTGGACTTGCCCGCCCCGTTGGAACCTACCACGGTGACAAAATCCCCGGGGGCCAGGTGAAGGGCCACGCCGTCCAGGGCCTTTTTCTCATTGACGGTTCCGGGGTTAAAGGTCTTGGCGATATCATTCAGCTTCAGCATTTGGCCCCCTCCTTCCTCCGAAGCAGCTTCTGCCGCTGGATGGCGATAAGTTTTCGTCCCTGAGGCATAGCGATGGCTACCGCAACAATGAGGGCGGACACCAGCTTGAAGCACTCGGTGGGCACGTTGGCCGCCAGGGCCACAGCGATGATCACGCGGTAGATGCAGGAGCCCAGGATGACGCCCACAATCCGCCAGCCGATGGAAAACCGGCCAAACATGGTCTCCCCGATGATGAGGGAGGCCAGGGCCACCGTCACCATGCCGGTGCCCAGGTTGATGTCGCAGCTTTTATTCACCAGCCCGGTGAGGCATCCGGCCAGCCCGGTAAGGGAGTTGGCCAGGCACAGGCCCACGGTGATGGTAAAGGCGGGATTAATGGAGGAGGCCCGGACCATGTCGGCGTTATCCCCGGTGGCCCGGATGGACAGACCCAGTCTGGTACGGAAAAACAGGGCCACCAGCACGGACACCACGGCCAAAATCACTCCCAGCACAATCAGGGTGCTCCAGCTCGTCCACATTTCGTTTCCTCCCAGTCCCTTGGCCAGGGACAGCAAGGTGTCCGTTCCGAAGATGGACAGGTTGGACGACCAACCCATTACCGCCAAGTTGACGGTGTACAGTCCCGTGTTGACAATGATGCCGGCCAGGATGCTCTCCACTCCCAGCTTAGTTTGGAGGAAGGCCGTCACAAAGCCGGACAGCATTCCCGCCAGCATGGCGGCAGGGAGGGCCAGGAAGGGGTGGCCCGCCAGGGTGACGGTAGCGCCTACGGCAAAGCCCAGGGTGTAGCAGCCGTCGGTGGACAGGTCGGCGATGTTCAAAATAGAAAAGCTGATGAACAGGGCCAGGGCCACCAGGGAGTAGATGGCCCCCATTTCCAGGGCGGTGCGTAGGGTGACGACGGATAACAGCATGGTACATGCCTCCTAGAAAATTTGTGTAGGGGCGGGTATTACCCGCCCGCCTCTGCCCTAATACGGGTAGGTATTGTGCGGGCGGATGATATCCGCCCCTACAGGGTAGGGAGCCAATGCTTCACAGCGGGGCGGCCCGAAGGCCGCCCCCTGCATGGTCTCAGGAAAAGCTCTGCTGGGTGGTGGTCTCGATGACGTTGATGCCCAAAGCGGAGAAGGCGGATTTAATCTGATCCAGGTCCATACCGATGGCGGCGCAGGTCTCTGTGTTGATCACCGCGTTCTCAGCGGTCATAATGCGAACCGGGGTAACGGCGGTGTCGGCGCCGTTGACCAGCAGGTCGGCCACCATCTGGGCGGTCTCCTGGCCCAGTTGGACGTAGTCCACGCCGTAGCCGCAGAAGGCGCCGTTGAGGGCGAAGGAGTCGGCCCCGCCGTAGTGGGGGATTTTGGCGTCCTGGAGTTTTTCAAAGATGGCCAGCTCGGCACTTTGCACGGTGTTGTCGGTGGGAGTAAAGACAGCGTCCACCTTGGCGGCGGCCAAAGCGTCCACAGCGGAGGTGATCTCGTTGGTATTGGTGCCCGTCTTCTCCTCCACGGCGATGTTCAGGGAGGCCAGATACTCCTTCGCCTCCTGGATGGGCTTGGTGGAGGAACCCTCCGACTTGGAGTACAGCAGGCCCACCTTTTGCAGGTCGGGGTTGGCGGCCAGCATCAGGTCAATCACCATCTTGGTGTTCAGGGCGTCGCTGGTACCGGTGGTCTTGCCGCCGGGGGCATTCATATCGGCCACGATGCCGTCGGTAATGGGGTCGGAGACGGCGGAGAAGATGATGGGGATGTCGGTATCCTCGGTGGTAGCCATGGTGGTCTGAACGGCGGGGGTGGCGATGGGGACAATAACGTCCACGTCGTCGGAGACCATTTGGGCGGCGATGGCCTGGAGGGTGGAGCCGTCCCCCTGGCCGCAGGCGGTGTAGTTGGCGTAGGAGAAGGTGACACCCATCTCGCCGCCCAGCTTATCCAGCTCGGCCTGGAGGCTGTCCTCGATCTGGTTCAGGGAGGCGTGGTCCATAAATTTCACAATACCCACCTTATAGGTGGTCCCGGAGTTGGACTGTTGAGCGCCGCTGTTGGAGCCCGTCTGGGACTGCGCGGGGCTGCCGGAGCCGCTGACAGAGGGCTTTGAGGCAGTGCCTGTCCCGCCGCCGCAGGCGGCCAGGGAGAGGGTCATGGCCAGAGAGAGAGTCAGGGTCAGCAGTTTGTTCATCTTGTTTCGCTTTTTCATTTTGAGTTCCTCCAATTTAAAATATTCGGGCGGCAGATGCGGGGCCTCGCCGGGGCCCGGTTTTGTTGGAGAGGTCAGCTGAACGCCGCTTTTTCATTTGGAGAAATAAAAAAACAGCCACTTATCCCCATATGGGACAAGAGCTGCACTCCTGCGATACCACCCAAATTGACGTTTTGGAAACGTCCGCTCGCTTCACGCGCCATCACGCGTGCCCGATGGATAACGGGTGGGTCCCCGTCGGCATCTACTTGGATGACTCCGTTCAAGCCGCCCTCGAAAGTCCATTCACCTGGCCGCACCCCGCTCCGATCCCACCATCCGGAACTCTCTGAAAAGGTTTTCTCTGCCGGTTACTACTCTTTCTCACAGGTTTATTTGCTGTTTCATTGTCGTGGTTATTATAGCGGCTTCTCTTCCGGATGTCAACCCCTAAATTTTAATTCGCTAAAGAAAATTTTGGGGCACACCGAAGTGTGCCCCATCTATGCGTTTGCTGTTACAGTGCGGAATATCCAAATTTGTCCACCACCGCGTCCAGCTCCTGCTTGTCCCGGCACATGGGGCACTCCTCCGGGGCATAGCTGGCGTAGCCGGGCAGGTCGTTGGTGTCGAACAGGGACACGATCGGGATGCCGTCAATCTCCTTCTGGTGGCTGTAGATGGCCGCGATTCCCACCGCGCTGCCTCCGTAGTACTGGACGCATTCAATGCCCTTGCGTACCGTGCCGCCGGTAGTTACCGAGGCCAACAGCAGCAGTACGTTCTTCTCCTCCAGCATAAAGCGAGCATTGTCCCGGAAGATCAGCTTGCCGTTTGTACCCAGGTGGTCCCGGAGGACGTAGATCTCCCGGCCCGCGTTGATGGAACGGAAGCCGCCCTGGGTCAGCTTCTGAGCCAGGCAGGTACCGATGACTCTGGTGCCGTCCAGGCACAGGATGGTATCCACCATCATCTGCTGAGTCAGGCGCTGAGCCAGCTGCTGGGCCACCGCCTCCGCGTCGCGGATGCAGGACTGCTGGCTGGTCACATCGACAAAGTAGTTGGTATGGCTGTTCCGGGTGGCAAAGTGGCCTTTGGCAACCTGAAGTGACACGTCGCCTACACAAACAGGGATTTTAAAAAACCTGGGTTCCATGGCGATTCCTCCTTCATCTTAACATCAGCTTAACGGTTCTCCTTAAATATACCATATTTCTCCCTGTCTGTCCAGATTTTTTAGTGAATATTTACAAATTTATTTGACCCTCCCTGCGTCCCCTCGTCCAGCAGCCGGGCATACGCCTCGTCAAGACGCAGCAGCCGGGCCCCAATCCGGTCGAGGCGCTGGGCCGCCTCCACCGCCTCCGCGCTGGACAGCCCATACTCCTCCACCTCCATGTTTAGTCCCTTCTCCACCAGCTCATACTCCGCGTCCACCATCACCATCTGACGCCAAGTCTCCTCTAACTTTTCTTTTGAAGCCATTTCCTTCTCCTATCATGTTCTATAGATTCGTGTTGCTTTCAATTATAACATGTATATTACGAACTATCAACTGTAGAATATGAACAAACGGAGGGATTCGCATGACTTATGAAGAACTTCTTTTGTTCAGTATACGTCTCCGTCGTTGCCGCGAAAAAGCTATTTTGACACAGGAAAAACTTGCTGAAAAGCTCAATATTACCACTCGTTTTTATCAATCTTTAGAGTTGGCCGCTGCCAAACCATCCCTAAAAACAGTCATTGCACTGAGCCGTATCTTGAATGTCAGTATTGACTATCTCCTACTGGGTGATATTTCCGGAAGTCCCCAAAATCCCATCACGGAAATATACAATCAGCTGTCACCGCAGCAGCGAGAGGATGCTGTAAAAATTTTAGAGTTATATCAAAAAGCTTGGAAAGCATAAGAGAGACGCACAAAACAGTGCGCCTCTCTTATTTATTTTATGGTAACTTGAAAAAGGACGGGCCGAAGCCCGTCCTTTCTACAAGACGAAAATTACTCGTTGATGCCGATGACAACACCGGAACCGACGGTGCGGCCGCCCTCACGGATGGCGAAACGCAGGCCGTTCTCGATGGCGATGGGGGTAATCAGCTCCACGTCCATGTCCACGTTGTCGCCGGGCATGCACATCTCAGTGCCCTCGGGCAGGGAGATGATGCCGGTCACGTCGGTGGTACGGAAGTAGAACTGGGGGCGATAGTTGTTGAAGAAGGGGGTGTGACGGCCGCCCTCGTCCTTGGACAGGACGTAAACCTGGCCCTTGAACTTGGTGTGGGGGTGGATGGAGCCGGGCTTGCACAGCACCTGGCCGCGCTCGATGTCGGTCTTGGCGATACCGCGCAGCAGGCAGCCCGCGTTGTCACCGGCCTCGATGAAGTCCAGGGTCTTGCGGAACATCTCCATGGAGGTGACGACGGTGGACTTCTTCTCCTCCTGCAGGCCCACGATGTCGACGGTCTCGCCGGCCTTCAACTGGCCGCGCTCCACACGACCGGTAGCCACGGTGCCGCGTCCGGAGATGGTGAACACGTCCTCGACGGGCATCAGGAAGGGCAGGGAGTCGTCGCGGGGGGGATTGGGGATATAGCTGTCAACAGAGTCCATCAGCTCCTTGATGCAGGCGAAGTCGGCGTCGTTCACGTCGCCGGACTCGCAGGTCAGGGCGTTCAGAGCGGAGCCCTTGATGATGGGGATGTCGTCGCCGGGGAACTCGTAGAAGCTGAGGATCTCGCGGACCTCCATCTCCACCAGCTCCAGCAGATCGGGATCGTCCATCTGGTCACACTTGTTCAGGAACACCACGATGGCGGGCACGCCCACCTGGCGGGCCAGCAGGATGTGCTCCTTGGTCTGGGCCATGGGGCCGTCGGTGGCGGCGATGACCAGGATCGCGCCGTCCATCTGAGCGGCGCCGGTGATCATGTTCTTGATATAGTCGGCGTGGCCCGGGCAGTCGACGTGGGCATAGTGCCGGGCGTCGGTCTCATACTCCACGTGGGCGGTGTTGATGGTGATGCCGCGCTCACGCTCCTCGGGAGCCTTGTCGATGCTGGAGTAGTCCTCGTACTGGGCCTTGCCCTGAAGGGACAGATACTTGGTGATAGCGGCGGTCAGGGTGGTCTTGCCATGGTCAACGTGACCGATGGTGCCGATGTTTACGTGGGGCTTGGTACGCTCAAATTTTGCCTTAGCCATTGGATTTTTCCTCCTTATATTTCAGTTATACTTCTTGGGTGAGTCGGGCTGCGGACGTAGTGTGGATATTTTATCCTATTTCGTCCGTAATTGCAACCCTATTTTTTCACGGGCACAGAATTCCCTTCGCAGGACGAGACGGCTTTGCCCGCCTTATTTTCCTCCTGAGAGGCGCGCCCTACAGGCATCAGTCCTGATTACGGCCCCTCTCGGCCACGATCTTTTCCGCGATATTCTTGGGAATCTGCACGTAGCTGTGGGGCTCCATGGAGTACTGGCCGCGGCCCTGGGTGGAGGACCGCAGGTCGGTGGCATAACCGAACATGTTGGCCAGAGGCACCAGAGCGTCCACCTGGGTGGCGCCGGTGCGGTTCTCCTGGCCCTGGATCTGCCCCCGGCGGCTGTTCAGGTCGCCGATGACATTGCCCAGATAGTCGTCGGGCACAATCACACTCACCTTCATGATGGGCTCCAGCAGCACGGGGCCGGCCTTGCGGCAGGCCTCCTTAAAGGCCATGGAACCGGCAATCTTAAAGGCCATTTCCGAGGAGTCCACCTCGTGGAAGGAACCGTCGTACAGGGTGACCTTCACGTCCACCGACGGGTAACCGGCCAGCACGCCGGCCTGCATGGCCCCCTGAATGCCCGCGTCCACGGCGGGAATATACTCCTTGGGGATGGCGCCGCCTACAATGGCGTTTTCGAACACATAACCCGCACCGGACTCGTTGGGCTCTACGCGGATCTTGACGTGGCCATACTGGCCCTTGCCGCCCGACTGGCGGGCGTACTTGGTGTCCTGCTCCACCTGCTTGGTGATGGTCTCCTTGTAGGCCACCTGGGGCGCGCCCACGTTGGCCTCCACCTTGTACTCCCGGAGCAGGCGGTCCACGATGATCTCCAGATGGAGCTCGCCCATGCCGGCGATGATGGTCTGGCCCGTCTCCTCGTCGGTGTAGGTCTTGAAGGTGGGGTCCTCCTCGGCCAGCTTCATCAGGGCAATGCCCATCTTCTCCTGGCCGGCCTTGGTCTTGGGCTCGATAGCCACCCGGATGACGGGCTCGGGGAACTCCATGGACTCCAGAATAATGGGGTGCTTCTCGTCGCACAGGGTGTCGCCGGTGGTGGAGTTTTTCAGACCGATGACAGCGGCGATATCGCCGGAGTAGACGGTATCAATGTCCTCCCGGTGGTTGGCGTGCATCTGGAGGATGCGGCCAATGCGCTCCTTCTGCTTCTTGGTGGAGTTAAGAACCGACGTGCCCGTGTTCAGCATACCGGAGTATACCCGGACGAAGGACAGCCGGCCCACATAGGGATCGGTGGCAATCTTAAAGGCCAGGGCGGAGAAGGGGGCGTTGTCGTCGGCAGGACGCTCATCCTCCTCCTCGGTGTCGGGGTTGACACCCTGAATGGCGGGGATGTCCAGCGGGGATGGCATGTAGTCCACAATGGCGTCCAGCAACTTCTGGACCCCCTTGTTTTTGTAGGACGTGCCGCACACCACGGGGACCAGAGCGTTATCGATGGTGCCCTTGCGCAGCGCCTTGCGGATCATGTCCTCGGGTACGGGCTGCTCGTCCAGCACCAGCATCATGATCTCCTCGTCGATGTCGGACACGGCGTCCAGCATCTTGGTGCGGTACTCCTGGGCCTTGTCCATCATGTCGGCGGGGATCTCCTCCACCCGCATGTCCTTTCCCAGGTCATCGTAGTAGATGTCGGCCTTCATCTCCACCAGGTCGATGATGCCCTTGAAGGTCTCCTCCGCGCCGATGGGCAGCTGGATGGGCACGGCGTTGCACTTGAGTCGGTCGTGAATCATATCCAGCACGTGGTAGAAGTCGGCGCCCATGATGTCCATCTTGTTGACATAAATCATCCGGGGAACCTTGTAGTGGTCGGCCTGACGCCAAACGGTCTCGGACTGGGGCTCCACGCCGCCCTTGGCGCACATGACGGTTACGCTGCCGTCCAGTACGCGCAGGGATCTCTCCACCTCCACGGTGAAGTCCACGTGGCCCGGGGTGTCGATAATGTTAATCCGGGTCTGGGGGAACTGGGTCTTGGTGCCCGTCCAATAGCAGGTGGTGGCAGCGGAGGTGATGGTGATGCCGCGCTCCTGCTCCTGGGCCATCCAGTCCATAGTGGCGGTACCCTCGTGGGTCTCGCCGATCTTGTAGTTGACGCCGGTGTAATAGAGGATACGCTCTGTGGTAGTCGTCTTGCCCGCGTCGATGTGGGCCATGATACCGATGTTGCGCGTATTCTCCAGAGAAACTTTTCTAGGCATACGGAATCTCCTTTTTTACCAGCGGTAGTGAGCAAACGCCTTGTTGGACTCGGCCATCTTGTGGGTGTCCTCGCGCTTCTTCACGGCGGAGCCGGTGTTGTTGGCGGCGTCCATAATCTCGCCGGCCAGCCGCTCCTTCATGGTCTTCTCGCCCCGGTTGCGGGCGTAGGTGGTCAGCCAGCGCAGACCCAGGGTCTGCCGGCGCTCGGGCCGGACCTCGATAGGCACCTGATAGGTGGCGCCGCCCACACGGCGGGCCTTGACCTCCAGGGAAGGCATGATATTCTCAAGGGCCTGGGTGTAAACCTCCATGGGTTCTTTGCCGGTCTTGTCCTTGATGATCTCAAAGGCGCCGTAGACAACCTTCTGCGCCACGCCCTTCTTGC
>CATONV010000049.1 GCA_951801655.1 uncultured Oscillospiraceae bacterium
GGCAGCCGTACAGCTCGTAGTAGTAGGCCAGGGTGTGGCCCAGGTAGACGCCGATAGACTCGTACACCTGGGCGGCCCGGGTGTCGTCCTCGGCCATCAGCTTCTGCACCACCTTCAGCTTTTCCGCCGGGCTGAGACTCTCATCCAGCTCGATCCCCGCCCGGGGGGCCAGCTTGATCACGCCGTCCTGAGAGAAGTACTTCACGCCGCAGCCGATGTCGCCCGACCACTCGTCCTGCATGGCCTCCGGGTTGGCGTCCACCGGAACAAAGGCCAGCTCATTGAGCCAACCGGTAATGCGGCCCTCCTCGTCCACGTAGCCCACCGCCTCGCTGGTGCCCATGGCGATGCCCAGCACGCTGTTGTCATTGAGACTCATGGCCCCGGCCAGGGCGGACACGTCGCCGTCGTTGATGACGCAGTAGGGCACATCGCCGAAGGTGTCGCGGATGGCCCGGATATAAATATCCTTCACCTTTTCGTCATAGATTTCCTTGGGGACCTTTAAGAACAGAGAGGCGTTCATGGTTCGGTTGTTGATGAACACTCCGGCGGAAGAGACGCCCACCGCGTCCACCCGGGGCATGTGCTCGGCGGCGGACTTGAGAGCGGCCACAATGCCGTCGTAGTGGTAGTCGGGATCGGCGTTGGTCTTGGGGAACCAGACCACCTCCTCGGAGTAAACGGTCTCCCCGTCGATGACGGCGGACACCTTCCGGTCGGACCCGCCGGCGTCAAATCCGATGCGGCAGCCCTCCAGATGGCCGCCAATGGCCTTGGGGGCGTCCTTGGTCTGGGGAATCTCGTCCACCAGCACCACTTCGAAGGGGCTCTCAAAGACATTGGCCATATAGTCCCAGTCAAACTCCTGCTGTCCGCCGGCGCAGTAGACCGACTTCAGGTACTCGCATACCCCCTCGTCCCCACTGACATACACCTTGAAACCGCCCTTCATCCACAGGATGGTCTTCACAATCCTCTCGATGTAGTAGTGGTCGGCCTGAGTCATCTCAGGGGTGCCGTGGATGAAGGTATGGCAGGCGGCCATCTGGCCGTCGGCCCTCTCCACGGCGATGCCCACCGGCTTCTTTGCGTCCGCCAGGAAGGCGTGATTAAAACGCATCAGAGGAATAAAATCCGGGTCCAGCGCGGGAATATGCTTCAGTTCCACGTCGACGCCAAATCTGTTCATATTGACTTCTCCTTTATCCGGTCAAATTTGTGTGGGTGGGAAATCGCTTTGGGGTAATGATACCACAGATTTGTGCAACATGCAATCCTGTTATGGGCAATCCGAGGTAAATGCGTACGTTTTTTATGAATTCGCGAAAGGAAATTCAGATTTCCCTGATGATATACCGGTCATAGCCGTCCCCGGCCAGCCGTTTACAGGCCTGCCACACGGGCTCCGGGACCTGCACCTGCACCTGAAAGCGCCCCGCGTACACCCGCAGCCGCTGAAGATCCCCCACCATCAGCTCCAGTGTGGCCCTTCTGTCATTGCCCCGGGCCAGATACTCCGCCAAACTTACTCTCTGGCAGGCGACACTCCACCGCACCTGGGGCCACTGCATACTCCCCGTCGCCCAGGCCCGCCTGGCCATATAGGGCTTGCAGGCAATCACGCCGGTGGCTGGAAAGATCCCCCTCTCCTCCAACAGGGTCCGGCTGAACCGGAAATTCTCCCCGGAGTTGGACGCCCTGGTTTCCACAAGGATTCTCTCCTCCGGAACGCCCAGCTCCAGGCAGCGCCTTGCGTACAGCACCCCCTCGGTCTCATGAAACAGCTCCGATGTGTCCTTGCCGAATCCGCCGGTGCAGACCAGCCAGTCCGCGCCCAGCTCCTGAAAGGCCCGGACCGCGATTTCGGCCACCCCCAAATCCTGACTGCCCATAGCCAGCACAATATCCGCCGGCCCCTCCTCCGCCTGGGAGAGGAAGGAAAACAGCAGCTCCGCGTCCTCCATCATCTCGTCCATTGCCCGCACTCCATCTCCGTATGCCATACCCGCGCCCTCCCGGAACTTTCCACAATTTTTCGAAGGATACCACGGCACGCGTCGTTTGTCAAAGGGGCCCGCCTCTTCCCGCCCCGGACTTTTCAATATCTTTTCCATTATTTTTCCGAAAAACAGCGAAAAAGATTGAAAATTGCGGTACTGTGTGATATTATTTTTTTCATTGCCGCACAGCCGCGCGTACAAGTCTGGGTCTGCGGCGGAGAAACGTTCTCAATTGTCGGCGGCCTTTCAGGTCACAGTCCGTTTTCACAGCAGCGACAGCGAGGCGCCGCCCCTCTGTCGGTAGAGCAGGATGGACAGCTGGTGCTGCCCATCCCCGGCTGTCCAGTCCCATGGGCGTTCAGGACTGGCACTTCGCTGGCTGGTCGGAAAGGGCCAACGCCAGCGTGCCCAACTATCTCCCGAGCGCCTCTTTCTACCTCACCCGAAATATGGAACTCTACACGGTGTTCACCCAACCCCCGGCCGTTCCTCCCTCCCAGGGAGAATCGGTCCGTTTTACCGTGCAGACCGGCGCCCACACCAAGTACATGAGCGGCGTTAACGACGGTCCGTTCCACCCCGATCAGCCTCTGACCCGGGCGGAGGTCGCAGTCGTTTTCAATCGTCTGCTGGGCCGTGTACCCGATTCCAGCGCCGTCTACGCCAGCAATCTGCGCTATTTCCCCGACGTGCCCACCAACCACTGGACCTACGCCCAGGTCATGGAGGCCTCCACCACCCATGGCCACACCCCCGTCTGGCCAACCCCGCCGGCCCGACCGCCGATGCTGTTTTTGCCCTGACGGCCGCCCAGCTGGACGCCCGACTGGCCCAGCTGGGGGCGGTGTGCTACACCCTTCAGATCTATTTTGACTTCAGCGGCTACAGCGACATGACCATCGGCCCGGGGACCATGTTCGGCTTCTCCTTCCGGGAAAACTTCAATCTCCCCTATTCCTCCCTCTCCACCAAGGAGTTCTGGCGGCGCTGCTGCTCAGCACGCTGTCGGCCTGCCGGACAGGTCCCGCCGAAGATCCTCCGGTTTCCTCCGCCCCTCCCATCTCCAGCTTCGACGACAGCGTCTTCGTAGACACAAGCGATCAGCCCCTGCCGGAGCCGGAACCAAAGAAGACAGGGGAATACGATCCCGACCACACGCTGAATATTAAATATTCCAACGTCTCTCCGGGGGCGCTGGAACTCCCTGTCCGCGGGGCCACCGGCTACGTCTCGGTGCCGCTGCCCATCTGGGAGGAAATCCCGGAGGAATTGGAACCACTCCAGGACCCGTCGGGCGATCCTGTTCCGGAGCAGCCAGGCACTCCCGGAGACGCCTCCTCCCAGCCACCGGCAGATGCATCCTCATCAATCTGCCTGACGTCATCCCCTCCATGGTGTATAACGTCACCAACTCCTACGACTCCAAATTTGTCTCTCTGGGCAAGCCCATCCCCGGCGTCACCGGTCGGTCCTTCTACCCCCGGGCAGCTACAACGAGCGACTGGAGCGCAACGAATTTATGATGCCGGTTCTCTACCCCATGTCCAAACGCATTTGCCTGGCCCAGCAGGCCGCTCTGGCCCTTCAACACTACTGCACTGAAGCGGGACTTACGCTCCTTGCCTCCGAGTGGTGGCACTTCAACGAACTGGACACCCGCTCCCGCGTGCTGGACAACCTGAGTACCGGCGGCTATCAAATTCAGCCGGTGCCTGAGTACCGCCCCCTGAAAGGAGATCCTGTGATGGAAGCAAAGTATCAGCTTAATACGGCGGAAAATCGGTCTTTCCTGGCCGAAATGCGCCAGGAACTTTTGGATTTCGGCCGCCGCTTTCCCTCCCCGGGCGGCGGCTCCCACTACCTGGGAGACGACGGCACTCCCTGGCCGGAGAAAGGCCAGGAGACCTGGATTACCAGCCGCATGGCCCATGTATACAGCATCGGCGCCATGCTGGGAGACGCCGGCAGCCCCTCGCTGGCTGACGCGGCCATCGGCGGACTGCGGGGCGAACTCCGCGACAGCGCCCACGCAGGCTGGTACGCCGGTCTCAACGCTGACGGGTCCGTTATGCCCACCAAGCAGTGCTACGCCCACGCCTTTGTAATTCTGGCCGCCTCCTCCGCCCTCTTGGCGGGCCGAGCGGGGGCGGAACAGCTGCTGGACGACGCGCTTGCCGTGTATGACCTGCGCTTCTGGGATGAGGCGCAGGGCCTGTCCCGAGACACCTGGGACACCGACTTTACCGTCCTGGACAGCTACCGGGGCCTCAACGCCAATATGCACTCAGTAGAGGCCTTCCTGGCCGCCGCCGACGCCACAGGCCGGGAGGAATACCGCGTCCGGGCCGGCAGAATCATCGATCGGGTGCTGGTCTGGGCGGAGCAGAGCAGTTGGCGCATCCCGGAGCACTTCTCCGAATACTGGGTCCCCCTGCCGGAACTGAATCGCGACAGACCCGACGACCCCTTCAAGCCCTACGGCGCCACCCCCGGCCACGGGATCGAGTGGGCCCGGCTTATTACCCAGTGGGCCCTGTCCGCAGACAGGAAAAAAGCTGCCCCCTACATCGAGGCGGCGCAGCAGCTGTACACCACCGCCATCAAAGACGCCTGGAACGCCGACGGCACCCCCGGCCTGGTTTACACCACCGACTGGACCGGCAGTCCCGTCGTTCACGACCGGATGCATTGGACCCTGGCCGAGGCCATCAACACCTCCGCTGTACTGCACCAGGTCACCGGCCGGGTAGAGTATGCGGAGGACTACGCCCGGTTTATGGCCTATCTGGATGAGAAGGTGTGGGACCGCAGGAACGGCTCCTGGTTTCATCAGTTGGACCGGGAAAACCGGCCTCTCGGCACCGTCTGGCCTGGCAAGCCCGACCTGTATCACGCCTTCCAGGCCACCCTCATCCCCTATCTGCCTCCGGAAGTCTCCATCGCCTCAGCGGTACACCGTGCGGCCCGCTGACCACAGAACGAACCGGCGCGGCTGAATGCCGCGCCGGCCCTCCGGAAGATCCCTCGCCACCAGATCGCAGATCTTCCACCCGCGGAAACTGCGGGAGACTTTTTTATGCGCCCGGTCAGAAAAATAACCGGCTTCCCCCTTGACGGATTGCCCGGGTCTGAGTATAATATCACTTGTTATGCTGGTTCGTCTTAAGCCAGCAGAACAGTCGATTTGCCGTCCTCTGGTCGGCGGCGCTCCGTATAAAACAAACTGTATCATTTGCTAGCGTGGCTCAATGGCAGAGCACATCACTCGTAATGATGGGGTTGTGGGTTCGATTCCCACCGCTAGCTCCACCTCGGAGCAAAGTTCGCTTTGCTTCAGCGTCTCTTACTAAATCGCCGCCCTCTTCCTCGCCAAACCGGTTTCCGGTTTGGCGGGATGCAGGTCTGGAAGGTGATCTTTGTTGCCATCAGCGGCTCGGTAGGCAAACAGGTGATATATGGTATATGCTTTCCAACAGAAGACTTTAAGCCTTTTCCTCACCGGGCAAGCGGTGAAGAAGGGGTTTTTTTTACCACTATGCTGACTGCATAGTGGTTTTATGTTAACTGCATCCGGGGCCATCTCCGGCCCGGAGATATGATCCCATATACGGAGCAGATTGCCCGGCGACATGGGCTGTGAATGCCATTCAAAAACATAATAGGCGGTGAGTACATTGACACTGACGGAAGCTGAGGTCCTGGAGAGATTGCAAGCGGCGTTTCCGAGAGGGGTAATTTACAACGAGGAGTACCGGAAAAAGCTGGGCGGGGTGACAATCGAGATCCGCAGACTCGGCCGGGCCGCCGGACAAAGCAGCGTCCAGTGGCTGGCCGCCCACGGCTTTGTCTGGAAGGAGACCGGCTACATTGAGCCGGACATGCTGCTCCGTGAGGCGCAGGTCCCTGCCGAACCGGCTGATGCCTTCGCCCTGGCGGATGGGGTATTTAGAAAGTACCCCCTGGCCGGGGAATACGTCCTCACCGACGATGAGGCCAATATGCTGTACCAGTCGGCCAGCCGGACGGTGCAGAAGGTGCTGCGGGGCGACACCCGCATCACCGTGCGTGAGAACGTTGTCCTGGTGCTGGAGACCATTGAGCTGCTGAAATACTGGTCCAGCGACCTGTCCGAAGAGAGGGAGGGGTCCGTCTCCTTCTGGGACTACATCTTCTTGCAGTATGGCTTTCAGGCGGGGCGCTCCGACACGGCCCGGGACCGGCTGTACAGGCACTTCTGCGGGGCCATTCGGAACACTCTGGGGCATTACAAGCGGTTTTTCTCTCCGGCGGAGAAAACTCAGCAGTACTACACCACTCTCCTGCTCCACGCCCTGGCCCCCCAGAGGAGTATCGAGGGCTTGTTCAATATCCTGTTTGATTTTTACGTGGAAAACCTGGACTTTCAATATGTTCCGGAGGACACCAGCTATAAGCAGTTCACCAAGGGGATGCGGGCCCGGTGGAACAGCGGCGTGGTAGTCCAGGACGACCTTCAGCTGCGGTCAGACGCGGTGTTCTCCGGTCTGCAGACCCTGTTCAGCGAGAGACCCGGCTACATGGCGGTACTGTGCGACGGTCTCGTGGAGAAGATGGACGCCCTGCTCCGGGGGGAGGAGTCCAAGCTGGACCCAGGACGAAACGGCTGGGATCAGCTGCTGGTCCAGTGGTATCAAAAAAAGAGCAGCGCCGAACGCATCCGGGTTCAGGGGGAACGCCGGGAAAAGAAGACAGAGTATGTGGCTACCACAGCGGAGCGTATCTTTGTGCGCTGCGCCCTGGAAAACGAGCTGGTGGGCCTGCGGGTCCCCTGCATCCGTCTCCAGGAAGTGGGGGAACACCGCCCCCTTCTCCGGGTGCTGCAAAACGAGTCTATCATCCACCAGGAGGAGCTGACGGTCACCGGCAACGACCTGTGTCTGACCACAAGAAGTCGCTTTCTCCCCTTGAGAGATACAAACTTTAACTTCAGCGCCCCTCTCCATCTCCGAGCGGAGATTACCTATCTGGGCAAATCCATTTACGACTCTGGCCAGAAGCTGAAGAGGGACTTTCTTCTCTTTGACCCCTCCGGGAACGACCGGGCGGTGAAAACCGGGCGGGCCTTCCTGTTTGCAGGGAACGCCTCCGATGTGTCATTCTCCCAGGCGGGCATCCTCCAACTGAACCACCCCGGCCAGCTCTACCGGTTGGAGCTGCGGGCGGATTCCTCCGTGGCGGTGGACGGCCGGGAGATCTTTGCCGGGTCGGAGGCCTCTGCCCAATTTCGGCGGTACATCGCCCCTGGTCCTCTCCGAAACCTCCGCGGCATAGACGGCGGCGAAGAGCTGGACCTGTTTCAGGGACCTTTTACCCTGTCCCTGGCGCTGCCCCAGGGGGAGAACCCGCTTCTCTACCGGTTGTCGCTGGACGGGGAGAGTGGGGACCTGAAGGCTTTCCAGGGGGAGGACGGAACCCTGTCTATCCCCTCCGCCCAGTCGGCGAAAGAGGTTCACAGCGTCCGGCTGGTGGACATCCGGACCGGGCTGGTCCGGTACGAATACCGGTACGCCATTCTCCCCGGCTGCGCCTGCCGCCTGGACAAGACCCTCTACCGATCCGGGATGGACAAGGCGGAGCTCCTGCTTACCTGGGAGGGCCGGGAGACCCGGCTTACCCTGCCCGTCTCCCAGGGGGAGAGTACCGTCAGCTTTTCGCTTCCCGAGCCGGGCTTTACCCTGGAGGCGGACGTGCCCGCCCTGCACTGCACCCTGCTGGGGAAAAACGCCTTTCAGGCCCCGGAGGCCCTGTGGCACAAGGACATCCCAGCCGGGGAGTTCGTTCAAATCCGTGCCCCGGAGGGCTGGAGATGCCGCCTGATGCTGGGGGCGCGGGAGATTCCCGCCCCCGACGGGCTGCACTATGAGCTGGGCAACGAACTGCGCTCAGGCCGAGTCTTCCGGGAGACGGAGTCCCTGGGCCTGGTGCTGTCCAAAGGGACGGAGAGGGTCCAGTTTAAGCTGACTGACATTGTGTTTGTACCCCGGTTCCTCCAGCCGCCTCTGGAGGTGGAGGACGGGGCCCTCCTGTGGAGGGGAACGGACACCTTCCTGGGGGATGTCGGGGGACGGTTCACCCTAGAGCTGGACCTGCCCGATGGAATGCACACCTTCCAGACCTCCTCCGGAGAGGACAAAACGCTGGAGGAGTCCTTCTCCTGCCCCGACGGGCGGTATTCCTACCGGGTGCTGCAAAAAAGCGGGAGCGTGTTTGCTCCCGGCCCGATAAAAACACTCTATCGGGGCGACCTGCTGGTAGGGGATACCAATGCGTTCCGTTTCCGGGATCGGGAGGTCCATGTACACACCGCCCTGTGCTGGGACTTTGACCGGGAGGCGTTGAAAAGCGTAAAAATGCGGGACGGCTGCGGCATCCTGTGCGGCCTGACCTATGTGGAGATCAGCGCCCCTTCCGAGGAGGAGGTCCCCATGCCCCACTACACCGCCACCCTCTATTTCGAGGACGCCCGGGGACAGCGGCACCCCTTCAACAGCAACCCCAATTCCAAGGGCTTCGAGCTGGTCAACCCGGTCCAGGTCTGGCTGGTCAACGACCGGCTGCTGGTTCTGCGGTGCGTTACCGATGACCTTGTGTACATCGACACCCGCGACAACATCATCGTCAACCGGAGTCTGGACGGGGCCGTCCCCCGGAAGGTGCAGAAGCAAATTTTGGATACGCCGGACTATTTTGAATATATCGTGACTGAGGTGAAAGCCTGTCAATAAAAAATTTTAGGAGGAATTTTACCATGGAAAACAAGCAGGATTTTGTTATCACGAAGGGCGTTCTGACGAAATACAAGGGCCCCGGCGGAGATGTGGTGATCCCGGAGGGCGTGAAGAAAATTGGCCCGGATGTCTTCTGTGGCCGCCGCCTTCAAAGCGTCACCATCCCGAAGAGTGTCCGGTCGATTGGACATAGTGCTTTCAGCGATTGTGAGAACCTGACCAGCGTGACATTTCAGAACCGGGAGGACGCGGTAGGAATTATTGGGGATCTGAACCTAGTATTCGATGGTTGCCCCAATATTGCCAATGTCGCCATCCCCAGATGCATGGCAGGGATCGCCATTGCGCTTTTTGAGGACACCCTATGGCTCAAAAATTTGGGGGAGTTTGCAGTCCTGGACCATTTTCTGATCAAATACCAGGGGACAAAAGCGAACGTGGTCATTCCGGAGGAGATCGAGGAACTGGGCTGGCGTTCGTTTGCTGGCTGCAAGAACCTGACCAGCGTGACCATTCCAAAGAGCGTCGAGGCGATCGACAAATCAACATTTAAGGACAGCAGCCCGGCAATCATCGCGCCCCACATCCCCATTGATGATTTTGCGCCGAAGAACAAGCCTGGGGCGTGCGCCGGCTTTGCCAAGGCGTATCTGGACGGCGCGGAGCTGGACGAGGAAATCAAAGCGGACTACCTCAAGTACATCAAGGGGCAGAAAAAGCGGCTGTACCCCCAGGCCGTCCAGCACGAGGAGCTGCTGCGGCTGATGCTGGCGGAGAAGATTCTCTCCCGCAAGGACGTTGACATCCTGCTGGCCGAATGCGACAATCAGAACAACGCCGCCGCCAAGGCTGCGGTTCAGGACTATATCAATACATTATAATGGAGGCGCACCCCTATGTTTGGCCCCATCGTCAACCGGAGTCTGGTCGGGAGCGCCCGGCGGATTCCGGACACGCCGGATTACTTTGAATATACCGTGGCAGAGACGGCGGTGGAAGTTTTTTCGTAACCCTATGCAGCGGGCATATTGTTTTGTTATATGAGCTGTGATAGAATGATTAAAGTCAAAATTGCTCTAAAAATATAAATCAGGAGGAAACATCTATGAAAATTAGAACTGGTTTCGTCACCAATTCCAGCAGCTACAGCTCGGCGGTCATCTCCATCGAGAGCAAGGAGTTGGCCGCTCTGCTCAAGCAGTGCGAGGGTCTGCTTGGCGCCACGATCCTAAGCGATGACAAAAAGTTCGACGCGTATTGGGAGGAGGGTACGAATGAAATATGTGAGATGGTACCGAAAACCCTGGATGCCGTTCTGGACTCTTTGATAAAGGGCTTTTCCTGTTCCTACGATTTCCCCAAAGAGTCAAGGGATTCGCTGGATGCGCTGATCCAGGAACTGGAAACGCGGAAGGCGGAGCTAACCGCTTCCATCCGGAAGGTAGACTGGTGGTACGAAAACGACAGTTACGGTGAATTCGAGCCGGACGATGCCCGAAAGAAAGCGTTCACCTATAACCGGAGGAGCAAGAAAACCGGAGGGGCTGGTGTCTACAAAGAGTCGTAAAGACCGGCGCCTATAAGGAGAGATTATGCGCTACAAGATCATTGACAAAACATACCGATTCATCTCCGCCTTTGACGATGAGACAGGGGCTTATATCCGCACGGGCGTTTTGGACGCGCACGGCCGGGACACCGGCGTGGACCCCTTCATGGCATCGTTCCCTCACCTGATCGACGTGGGGGTGATGGGCCACTGCATCCACGGCAAAACCGGCCTGTGCGCCAAGGCGGGCGTTGGCTGTTATCAGAGCGGGGCGCTGGTGGAGCGGCCCAACATGGCGGTGGAGGATTTTCGCTGGATCGCGGAACAGTGCCGGGGCCGCTGCAACCAGCTGGCCCTGGGAGGCCGGGGGGACCCGGACCAGCACGAGCATTTCGAGGAGCTTTTGCAGATCAGCCGGGAGAACCGCCTGGTCCCCAACTTCACCACCTCCGGCTACGGCCTGACGGCGGAGCTGGCGGCACTGTGCAAACAATACTGCGGTGCGGTGGCGGTGAGCTGGTATCGGAGCGAATACACCCTGCGGGCCATTCGGCTTCTTTTGGACGCGGGGGTCACTACCAACATCCACTATGTCCTGGGTAAAAATTCCATTGATGAGGCTATCGACCGCCTGAAGCGCGATGATTTCCCGGCTGGAATCAACGCAGTGATTTTCCTGCTCCATAAGCCCGCCGGACAGGGGACACGGGAAAACGTCCTGCCCTTCTCCGACCCACGGGTGGCGGAGTTCTTCGCCCAGGTGGACGGGAACCACCCCTTCCAGGTGGGCCTGGACAGCTGCAACGTGCCGGGTGCGCTGAACTTCTGCAAAAACATCCTGCCTGAGTCGCTGGACACCTGCGAGGGCGGGCGGTTCAGCTGTTATATCGGCGCGGATTTGGTGATGGTTCCGTGCAGCTTTGACCAGGACAAGCGGTATCAGGTTCAACTGCGCCCCACCACCATTGAGGAAACCTGGAACAGTCCGGCCTTTGAACAGTTCCGGGACAAAATGCGAAATTCCTGCCCCGGCTGCGAGAAACAGGCCCTCTGCCTAGGCGGCTGTCCGTTGATGCCGGAGATCGTGTTCTGCAAGAGTGAGCTGCGGAAGATATAAATCAGGACTATATCAATACAAGGAAGGGGCCTCTTTACCATGAATAAACACGAAGCCGAAGCTTTTTTTGAGAAAAACGGTCGTACTTATTATGAAGGCGGAACCTTCTGCGCAGCGATCCATGGGCCGTTGAGTATGCTGAAAGATGCGCAGAAAGAATCTGTCATTCCGCAATATCGTAACAAGATCAGTGCTGACAAGGATCGAAAAACCGGGACGCTGTTAGTTGACCACGCCATGCAGTACGCCAGTTCCATTGTAGAATGGATTGACTTCGCTGCGAATTATCCGGAACTGGAAATCGCGGTTACTGGTGCGGTAGGGTGTTGCAATAGTGGTGAAGCAGTCGCTTTTGCATGGTATTCTCCCGCCGGGGCTCCGGAATTGGACAGCACGTTTGACAACTATCCTATTGGCGGGTAGGTCTGGCCAACGGTTTTCCTACATACAGACGACTTTCCTCCGTTTCCCGATTTTCGCAATCTGTGTCAACTTGCCGCCCCACTTGGGCTCTGGCAGGAGGAAGACCATGACGGCGGCTGGGTCGCTGTTTGGAAAAACGCGCAAGGTGAGCTGGGATACACCGATTTACTGGACCAGGAGCATCTGGAGTGGTATGATGCAGAAGATAAAAATCATATTCCGTCCAAGGTCGTGGCCGCGGTGGATCTTGTATCGAAGCTGGACGGCCTGGAGGATGGCCCAGAAGGAGAACAAGTCATTTTGGAACTTTGGAAAATCCTGTTTCCAAAAGTGAATGTCCATATTCAGCGGGAGAATGGCAAATGCCGCTACTTGGATGATGTGGGCGGCGAATATTTCCTTGCCACAAGTTACTACAGTGAGATTGCAGACTGCGGTGTGTTCTTTGGAAAATATGTCACGGAGGCGGAGCCGCTATATGGAGACACCCCCCTCGACTGGGGCTTTCCCCCTACGGCCACCTGGATTCCCAAGGAACTTTTTACATACGGGGTGTTGACCGAAAACACGGATGAGGAAGACTGGTGACGCTGGGCAACGGAAAATTGAGTGAAGGAGGCGCACCCCATGTTCGACCCCATCAAAGCGGCCCGGGAGATTAAGGCCAGCTACATCGACTACATCACCACCACCTTCGACCTGGCGGACCCGGACTATGCCAAAGCCCTGCGCTCGGAGCTCCAGCGGGAGGGGATGGCGGCCAAGGGGCCCTATCTGGACATCGGCGGGTCCTACGAGACGGGGGCGGCCCTGTCCCGGCTGATGGAGGAGGGCAAGGCCTGTCCCCTGTTCCGCGCCCTGGAGCCCGTGCCCGAAAAGGACCGGGAACTGAAGCTGGACCGGCCATTGTACAGTCACCAGGAGAGGGCCCTGGCCCTGGCCTCGGCGGGGGAGAATCTGGTGGTGACCACCGGCACCGGCTCGGGCAAGACGGAGAGCTTCCTGCTGCCCATTCTGGACCACCTGCTCCGGGAGGAGGAGAAGGGGGAGTTGGGTCCCGGCGTCCGGGCCATCATCATCTACCCCATGAACGCCCTGGCCAACGACCAGATGAAACGGATGCGGGCTCTCCTCAAGGACCACAGCACCATCACCTTCGGGCTGTACAACGGCAACACGGAGCACACCCAAAAAAAGGCCCTGGAGGCCTACCGCCACACCCTCCAGGCCGACCCCCAACCGGGGGAGATCATCTCCCGGGAGGAGATGCAGCGCACCCCGCCCAACATCCTCATCACCAACTACTCCATGCTGGAGTACATGATGCTCCGCCCCAAGGACGACGCAGTGTTCCAGGGGGCCAGGCTTCGCTATATCGTCCTGGACGAGGCCCACATCTACAAGGGGGCCACCGGCATGGAGACCTCCCTTCTCATGCGCCGTCTCCGGGCCCGAATCAGCCAGCCGGACAGCGTGCAGTACATTCTCACCAGCGCCACCCTGGGCGGGCCGGAGGCCGACGAGGATATCCTCACCTTTGCCCACAGTCTGTGCGACGTGGAATTCAAACAAAGCGGCATTATCCGCTCCCGGGAAAAGCGGCCCCCTATGGCGGAACACCGCGACTTCCCCCCGGAGTTGTTCCGGGAGCTGCGCCAGTCTCCGGAGGAGACCGGGAAAATCCTGGACTGGTACGGGGCGGACTTCGCCCCCGAGGGGGACCTGGGGACAAAGCTGTACGCCCTGTTTCTCCATAGCCGTCTGTTTGAGCAGCTGCGTCAGGCGGCCGCCCAGCCGGTCACGGTGTCTCAGCTGAGTCGGGCGCTATCGGTGACGGAGGAAGAAGTGGTAGACCTGGTGGCCCTGTGCGCCCGGGCGGAGAAGGACGGGGCCAGCCTCATCAAGCCCCGGTATCACTTCTTTGTCCGGGCCCTGGAGGGGGCCTACGTCACCCTGACCGCCCCCAGGCGCCTCTTCCTCCAGCGCAAGCTGGCCGACCCGGAGACCGGGCGGGCCGTCTTCGAGGGGGCAGTGTGTACCGACTGCGGCCGGCTGGCGGTGGCTGGCCGGGAGGAGGGCGGATATCTGAAACAGATCGCCCGCAAGGGCGGAGAGGATGACGCCGAGCTATATTGTCTCCGGGAGGATGCCGACGGAGAGCTGCTGGAGGACCCGGAGGAGGAAAAATTCCAGGACGGGACAGAGAATTACCTTCTCTGCCCGGAGTGCGGCGCCGTCACACCCCAGGCGGACAGCAAGTTCCAAAAGCCCTGTGAGCACGATCCGGCAGGATATGTGAAGGTGCGCCACGTGGTCCGGACCAAGCAGGGGGAGGCCCGGTGTCCCGCCTGCGGCTTCGGCAGCTTCCGGCGCTTCTATCTGGGGGCCGAGGCGGCCACCGCCGTACTGGGCACTCAGCTCTATGAGCAGCTGCCCAGCGAGGAGATCGTGGTCGCAGAGGAGACCCCCGCCCAGGGGAAGCGGAACATCTTCGCCCCTGTTCCTCAGCGGCGGCAAGTGCGGAAAAAGACCGTCCGGCAATTTTTATGTTTCTCCGACAGCCGCAGCGAGGCCGCCTTTTTCGCCACCTACATGGAACGCTCCTATCAGGAGTTCCTTCGCCGCCGGGGGGTATGGCATGTGGCCAAGCACTTCCGCAGTCAGGGCATCTCCTCCGTTGGAATGGCAGAATTTGTGGACGAGCTGGCCCGGTGGTACGAGAGCAAGCGGTGCTTTGTCCAGTGGGACGCCGCAGAGGAGTTGGAATCCGGCTCGCTGACTGCCGTCAGCCGCCGGAACGCTTGGATTGCTGTTTTGAATGAGATGTTCAGCGCCCGGCGCAGTACCAGTCTGGTGTCCATGGGGGTGCTGTACTTCGAGTATGTCCCAAACGACGCTGCCGTCTGGGGTTTTCAGGAGGGCTTCAACCTGGAACCAGGGGACGCCCGGGCGCTGCTGGAGCTGCTGGCCCAGGACGGTGTATTCAGCGGAGCGGTGGATACCAAGGCGGTAAGGCTCAACGAGGCAGAGAGGGAGTACATCTTCTTCTCCCCGGCCCAGAAAAAGCTGGTCAAGGTGCGCACCGCTCCGATGGCGAAAAAGAGCTGGCTGTCCGGCTGGCAGGGCCGCACCCGCCCCAACGGAACCTTCTACCCCAACACCCGCATGACCCGGCTGACCCGGGCGCTGAATATCCCGGACCGGGACGCTGACGACCTGCTTGGGGATTACTGGGAGGGTGTATTCCAGCCGGAGACAGAGGAGTTTGCCCTGGACGCCGGCGATTTCCGGGTCCGCATCGGCGGTACGGAGGGGACCGCCTTCTACCGCTGCAAAAAGTGCGGACGGGTCACTCCCTTCAACGTGAAGGGGCAGTGCGCCAGCGTGAAATGTGCCGGTCGGCTGGAGTCCTTCGATCCCCTGGAGGCCAACCGAGACAACCACTACGCCCGGCTCTACAGCAGCGAGCAGGCTGACCCGCTGTTCATCAAGGAGCACACCGCCCAGCTGGCCAAGGACCAGCAGACACGATACCAGGAGGCCTTTGTCCACAAAAAGATCAACGCCCTGAGCTGCTCCACCACCTTTGAGATGGGGGTGGACGTGGGCAGCCTGGAGACGGTCTACCTCCGGGACGTGCCTCCCAGCCCCGCCAACTATGTTCAGCGGGCGGGCCGCGCCGGCCGCGCCCGGCACTCCGCCGCCTTTGTCCTTACCTACGCCAAGCTGTCCTCCCACGACTTTACCTACTACCAGGACCCCGCTGCCATGATCTCGGGCAAAATCAAGGTGCCGGTGTTTGAGCTGGAGAACGAGAAAATTCTGAACCGACACGTCTTCGCCGTAGCCCTCAGCGCATTTTTCGCCCGATTCCCGGAGGTGTACGCGGGGGACGACCAGACTGTACTCCTCAACGAGGAAGGCTATGAAAACCTGAAGGACTATTTGGAGGGAAGACCGGAAGACCTGCAATCGCTGCTGCTGCGTTCCATCCCGGTCCGCATGCACCGGCGGCTTGGGCTGGAGGACTGGAGCTGGACCCAGCGTCTCTACGGTCCGGATGGGGTGCTGGAGCTGGCCGTTCAGGACTTCCGGGGAACGGTTGCTGAGTTTGAGAAAACCATAGCCGCCTGCAAACGAAGAGGAGAGCTGGAGGAGGCCGGAAAATGGAGTCGAAATCTCCGGATTTTCCGCTGCTGCAAGGACGACAAAAGCGGTAAAAAGAGTCTGATCGGCTTCCTGGTGCGCAACAACGTGCTGCCCAAATACGGCTTCCCGGTGGACACGGTAGAGCTGGTCCCCGACCTGTCTGCCATGGGCCGGGATAAATCCCTCCAGCTGGCCCGGGACCTTCAGATGGCCATCGCCGAGTACGCCCCCGGGGCCCAGGTAATTGCTGACGGAAAGATGTATACCAGCCGGTACATACGCCGGATGCCGGGGAAAAGTGCAGACTCCTCTTGGGAGAAGGGATGGTACTGCTATCAGTGTCCCCACTGCGGCCAACCCAATTTCACCAAGGAGCCCGTTACCCAGGAGGGCCGGGAATGCGTGTCTTGTCATCAGGTGATCAAAAAGTTTTTCTGGCTGAGGACGCTGGAGCCCCGCTTTGGCTTCTGCGCGGAGAGTAAGGCGCCGGACGCCCCCCTGAATCGTCCTCAGCGCGACTATAAGACGGATGACTACTACATCGGAGATCCGCAGCGCAACCTGATCTGCAGACTTGCTTTTCAGGTGAACGGCCAGCGACTGGAGATAGAGTCCACCTCTAACGACTCTCTGGTGGTCATTGGGCAGAAGGAGTACAAGGTGTGCGCCGTCTGCGGCTACGCCACAGACAGCGGCGTAATCTCCGAGCACACCAACGCCCGGGGCTATCCCTGTCCCAACAAGGAGGGCCAGGGCATGGAGTACCGCCTGTCCCACGACTTCAAAACCGACGTGGTAAGGCTCACCTTTGCCGCGGGAGAGGCGGCTGACTACGACACCATGCTGTCCGTCCTCTACGCCCTGCTTGAGGGTCTGTCCCGAGAGATGGGCATCGAACGCACCGATATTAAGGGATGTCTCTTCCACACCGCGGCAGAGGGAACGATGGTCTACTCCGTGATCCTCTACGACGCGGTGGCCGGCGGTGCGGGACACGTCCGCCGCATCGCCGCGGAGGACGGCGCGGCCCTTCAGTCCGTACTGAAGCGGGCACTTCTCCTTGTGGACAGCTGCGGCTGCGACAGCTCCTGCTACCACTGCCTGCGCAACTATTACAACCAGAAGATTCACGACAACCTGGACCGAAACAAGGCCGCCGCCTTTCTGAAGCCGTGGATCGGGCAGATGGAGAGACTGGAGACAGAGGAGCCAGTCTTGACGGAAGTTTAAACAATTTTTTCCGGAACACCGCACCATATGTCTCTGTGCGGAGTCCTTCCCCATTGCCGATGCAATTTCATCTCTTGTCGTCAGTAGCCGGATTGTCTATGAGAGTTCCGTCCTCCCCGAAGCGGGAACCGTGACAGGGACAGTCCCAGCTGTTCTCAACGGCGTTATACTTCAAGGCGCAGCCCATATGGGGACAACGGGGTGTGGTGGGGGTCAGCAGGCCCAAAACAGATTCCAGTCCATTTAGCGCCAACTGGGGGCGCAGCACTGTCCGGGCTGGTGAAAACAGCTCCGCGCAGGGATGATTGCGGCCCAATACCAGATCTGTCAAAACACTCGCCGCCGCCATAGAGGAGGTCATCCCCCATTTATTGAAGCCTGCGGCCACATAGAGTCCTGCCGCATGCTTGGAATATGGTCCGACATAGGGCACACCGTCCAGAGTCATGCAGTCCTGCGTGGCCCAGCGGGTTACCTCCCGGGCATCGGGACAGCGGCTGGCGACAAATTTCTCCAGCTCTCGCCAGCAGCCTCCCCGTCTCCCCGTCCGATGCCCGCCGCCGCCCAGCAGCAGCAGATCGCCGGCATTCCGGAAGGACAGCCCCCTTTCATCCTCATCCAGATACATTCCATGGACATCCGGAGAATCTTTCAGGGCCAGCACATAGGAGCGATGCTGATACAGCTTAAGAAAATAACCGCCGTGCTTGTTGAGCAGCGGAAAATGGGTGGCGACAATGATTTTGTCCGCCGAGATTGTCCCGCCTCCGGTCACAGCCTTTCCGGGAGCGATCTCCAGCACCTTGGTCTGTTCAAAAATCTTCAGATCTCCGGCAATGGCAGCGATGAACTTTAAGGGGTGGAATTGGGCCTGCCCCTTAAATTTCACCGCGCCCACCGTGGCGAGAGGAAGCGGGACATTCTCCACAAACTCCGCGTCAAAGCCCAGCCGGTCCAGGGCCTTCAGTTCCCTCTCCAGCTTCTTCCGGCTGTCGGTGGAGTAGACGAAGGCGTCCTTCTCCTCAAAGTCACAGTCCGCGCCCCGACAAAGGGATCGGTACTCCTCCAACGCCGCCTGGTTGGCCTCCAGATAGAGTCGGGCCCTCTCCACCCCAAATTCCCGGATCAGCTTGTCGTAAATCAGGCCGTGCTGCGAGGTAATTTTCGCCGTGGTGTTTTTGGTAATCCCCCCGCAGATGCGCTTCGCCTCAACCAGGGCGCAGTTCACCCCCGCCCGGGTCAGCTTATAGGCGCACAAAAGTCCGGCCATGCCGCCGCCGATGATCAGCACATCGGTTCTCAGGTCTGATTGGAGAGAGTTGAATGCGGGCAGCCGCGCTGTTTGTGTCCAAATGGAATCCATCCCATCACCTCATCGGCATTAGGATGGCCGCCGCCGTGGGGAATTATGTCCGTTCGCCCCGGCCTTTTTGAGTTCAAATATGTCTCCCAGCCGAACCACGCGTAAAAGGAGTCCGGAGCATTTGCTCCGGACTCCCTTTTACTGCGGACTCAATTATTTGATCATGGAGGCGACTTCAGCGGCGAAGTCATCCTCTTTCTTTTCAATTCCCTCACCGGTGGCAAAGCGGGTAAAGGCCTTCACCGTGATGTTGCCGCCCAGCTCCTTGGCCACAGCGGCCACGTGCTTCTCCACGGAAACCTTGTTCTCCTTGACGAAGGCCTGCTGAAGCAGGCAGTTCTCCTCATAGTACTTGCCCAGCTTACCCATGACGATGCCCTCCTTCACCTTGTCAGGCTTGGCGGCCATCTTGGGGTCGTTGGCCATAATGGCCAGCTGGATCTCCTTCTCCTT
>CATONV010000050.1 GCA_951801655.1 uncultured Oscillospiraceae bacterium
CCTGCCCGCCGATGTCGATGATGAAGTCCACGTCGGGGTTGAAGTGGGCGGCGGCGCGGTAGTGGGCCACCGTCTCCACCAGCCCCAGGTCGCAGGAGAAGGCGTTTTTGATGAGGTCCTCTCCGTAGCCGGTGACGGCGGAGCCGCGGATTTTGACGCGCTCCCCGCACAAGCGGTAAATCTCCCGCAGCTGCTCCAGGACGATGGCCACGGGGTTGCCCAGATTGGAGTGGTAATAGGTATACAAAAGTCCGCCGTCCGGGGCGATGAGGACGATTTTAGTGGTGGTGGAGCCCGCGTCGATGCCTAAATAAGCGTCCCCCTGATAGGCGCCGATGTCCAGCTGGGGCGGAGTGGAGGCGTTGTGGCGGGCGGTGAAGGCGTCGTAGTCGGCCTGGCTCTGGAACAGCGGCGGCATGGTGTCCACTACAGAGACGGCGGCGCGGCTCTCTTCCAAAAGGCGCAGCAGCTCGTCAAAGGGGCGGGGCGCGTAGTCCGAGGCGCACAGCGCCGCCCCCATGGCGGCGAAGCAGTCGCCGTCTTCGGGGAAAACGGCGTGATCGGCGTCCAATTGCAGGGTGTCCACGAACCGCTCCCGCAAGCCCATGAGGAAGTGCAGCGGCCCGCCCAGAAAGACGATCCTGCCCTTCAGCTCCCGGCCCTGGGTGAGCCCCGCCACCGTCTGGTCCACCACCGCCTGGAAGATGGAGGCGGCCACGTCCTCCTTGCGCCCGCCCTGGTTGAGGATGGGCTGGATGTCGCTCTTGGCGAACACGCCGCACCGGCTGGCGATGGGGTAGATTTTCTCGTGCTTGAGGGACAGCTCGTCCAGTTCGCCCACGGTGACGTTCATCAGCGTGGCCATCTGGTCGATGAAGGCTCCGGTGCCGCCGGCGCAGGAGCCGTTCATCCGCTCCTCCAGCGCGCCGCCGAAGAAGATGATCTTGGCGTCCTCGCCCCCCAGCTCGATCACCGCGTCGGTGTCCGGGATATAGGCGTTCACCGCCGCGGCGGTGGCGTATACCTCCTGCACGAAGTCCAGCCCGGCGGCCTTGGCCACCCCCAGTCCGGCGGAGCCGGTGACCACCAGGCGCACGTCCTTGCCCCGGAGCATATCCTCAATGGAGCGCAGGGTCTCACAGGCCCGCTCCCGGGCCTTGGAATAGTGCCGCTCGTAGGAGCGAAACAGCAGCTTGTTATTCTCGTCCAGCACCACGACCTTCACGGTGGTGGAGCCGATGTCAATGCCAACGCGCAGAATCATGGCAGTCCTCCTGATGTTGAAATCCATAATTCAAAAAAACCTAGACGATATTATAGCGAGTTGATATGCTTTTTTCAATAGCATATTTTTGAACGGCTGCCGGCTTTCGACAAAAACCGGCCCGCTGCAAAAAAGCGGGCCGGTTTGTCATATTCTGGGAGTAAATGGCTGGACGCCGCACTTCTCGGGGAAATACACCTGATACCAGATGAGGAAGGACAGCACGGTGTAAAGCTTGCGGTGGGTGCGCTCCCTGCCGGAGTAGTGCCGTTCCAGCAGGTCCAGCAGGTATTCCCGGTCGAAAAACTCCGCCGCAAAGGGCTGGCTGATGAGGTCCTTGGCCCAGTTGTAGTGCTTCTCCTCCCGCAGCCAGGCGATGAAGGGGACGGGGAAGCCCTTCTTGTCCCGCTTCACCCAGTCGTCAGGGAGCAGGGGCACCGCCGCCATGCGCAGGGGGTACTTGGTCATGGTCTTGCCCCGCATTTTCTGGCTGCTGGGGATGGCCCGGGCCACCGCCCACACCTCCCGGTCCAGGTAGGGCACCCGCAGCTCCAGAGAGTGGGCCATGGTCATGCGGTCGGCCTTGCGGAGTATGTCCAGCGGCTGCCACAGGTGCAGGTCCAGATACTGCATTTTGGTCAGGTCATCCGCGCCCTCAACGGCCTCAAAGTAGGGCTCGGTGACGTCGTGCCAGGTGAGAGAGGAGCGGTAGGCGGGGGTGAGGACGCGGTCGGCCTCCTCGCTGCCAAAGATGAACGCCTGGCCCACGAAGGTCTCGTCGATGGGCTTGGCGGCCTTGGTGAGGAAGCCCTGGCCGTGGAACCGGGGCAGGCCGGACACGGCCTTGGCCACTGCGCGGCGCAATGCCAGGGGGGTCTTGCGGTACAGCCGGTAGGGCTTGGTGGTGTGGTAGGTGATATAGCCGCCGAACAGCTCGTCCGCCCCCTCACCGGACAGCACTACCTTCACGTCCTTGGCCGCTAGCTGGGACAGGAAATACAGCGGCACGGTGGACAGGTTGGCGTTGGGCTCGTCGGCGTAATACTGGATGGCGGGCAGGGCATCGAAGAACTCCTGGGCGGAGATGGTTTTGGAGATGTTGCGCAGGCCCAGCTCCTCACACAGGGCCTTGGCCTCGCCGGTCTCGTCGAAGTCCTTGTTGGCGAAGCCCACGGAGTAGGTCTTGTCCGGCCGGGACAGGGCGGCGATGACGCTGGAGTCGATGCCGCCGGACAGGAAGGAGCCCACCTCTACGTCGCTGATCTCGTGGGCCTTGACCGACTCGGCCACCACCTCCCGGATCTGGGCGGCCCGCTGTTCCAGGGGCATGTTCTCCGGGGCGAAGGTGAAGGCGTTGTAAGATGCGAACTCGGTGCGCCCCTCCCGGTGGAGGAAGTAGTGCCCGGGGAGCAGGCGGTACACCCCCTTGAAAAACGACTCGTTCAGCGCGGAGTACTGGAAGGTGAGATAGAGCTTCAGCGCGTCGGAGTTGAGCTCCTTTTTGAAGCCGGGGTGGGGGAGGAAGCTCTTGCACTCCGAGCCGAAGAAGAACAGCCCGCCCATCTGGGCGTAGTAAAAGGGCTTGATGCCGAAGGGGTCCCGGCCGCCGAAGAGCTCCTGCTTTTCCCTGTCCCAGATGACGAAGGCGAACATGCCCCGCAGCTTTTTGAGCACGTCCGGCCCCCACTGCATATAGCCGTGGAGCACCACCTCGGTATCGCAGTCGGTGAGGAACGTGTGCCCGGCGGCGGTCAGTTCCTCCCGGAGCTGGCGGAAGTTATAGGTCTCGCCGTTGTAGGCGATGATATACCGCCCGTCGGGACTGACGATGGGCTGCCGTCCCTTTTCCAGATCAATGATGGACAAACGGCGGTGGGCGATGCCGCAGTGCTCGTCCACATAATGCCCCTCGCCGTCGGGGCCGCGGTGGCGGATGGTGTTCCCCATGGCGCGCAGGGCCTTCTCGTCAGGGGGGGCGGAGCGGGATACGAAGCCGGTAAAACCGCACATAGTAAAGAATCCTCCAGTTCGTCGGATGAAAATTCCAAAAGGCTCACCCTTTAAGATAAGGCTTTCCAGGGAAAATGTCAACCATTGGGCATAAAAATATCCGGTCCGGGATGGAAAAACTGGACAAGCGGAGGCGGCTGTGATACTATGTAAAAAGCTATATTTCAGGAGGAATTTGGATGGAGCGACAGTGGAAAAGGCATCTGCCGGCCGGATGCGCCGGGCTGGGCGTTTTGGCGCTGGCGGCGTGCGTGGGCGTGTGCGCCGGGCTGGAGCGGGGCACGTCGGGGGACCGGCTGGGCGCGGCGGCGGTGCTGATCCTGTGCGCCGCGCTGGCGCTGGGGCTGCTGCGGCTGGAGGGCTGCCGCTGGGAGACCATGCTCGTCATGGTGCTGTCCGTGGGGGCGGCCATGCTGGTCCGGGCGCTGTGCATGGACTACGCCAGCCTGGATTACAAAAATTTTTTGAGCCAATGGTACCAATATTTCAAGGCCAACGGCGGCTTTGCCGCCATCGCGGGCAGCGTGGGGGATTACAATATGCCGTACCTCTACTTCATGGCGGCCATCTCCTACTCCAGCGCGCCCGACCTGTACCTCATCAAGCTGTTTTCCATCCTGGGGGATGTGGGGCTGGCCTGGGGCTGTCTGCGGCTGACCCGCTCCCTTGTAAGGGAGCGGCAGGGGAGCGCGGCTCCCCTGATCGCCTTTGGGACCGCCCTGCTGCTGCCCACGGCGGTGCTCAACGGGGCCTATTGGGGCCAGTGCGACGTCATTTACGGCGCGCTGTGCGTCCACGCCGCCGCCCTGGCGCTGGAGGAGAGGGGAACGGCGTCCACGGCGCTGATGGGGCTGGCGTTCTCCTTCAAGCTCCAGAGCATTTTTGTGCTGCCCCTGTGGGGGGTGCTGTGGCTGGCGGGGAGGGTGAAGTTTAGGCAGCTGTGGGCCTTCCCGCTGGCCTATCTGGGCTCCATCGTCCCGGCCATGGCGCTGGGCAAGCCCCTGGGGGAGATTCTGGGCATCTATTTCAAGCAGCTGGGGGAATACCCCCGGCTGACGCTGAACGCCCCTTCCGTGTACCAGTTCATCCCCTACGGCGCCCGGCTGAACGAAAAGCTGGCCTCCGCTCTGGGCATTCTGGCGGCGGGGGTACTGGTGCTGGCCCTGCTGGCGCTGGGCTTTTGGCTGCGGGGGAGGCTGGACCGGGAGACGGCCATGACCATGGCGGTAATCCTGTGCGTGGGGGTGCCGTTTCTGCTGCCCCACATGCACGAGCGGTACTTTTTCCTGGCGGATGTGTTCACTCTGTGCTGGGCCTGCGCCGGGGCGCGCCGGACCCCGGCGGCGGTGCTGGCGTGCGGGGCGTCCCTGGCCAGCTACTGCGTGTATCTGCGCCTCAAATATAACTGTGTGCTGCGGCTGGGAGCGCTCACCTTTGTGATGCCGCTGGAGGCGCTGGCCATGCTGGCGGCGGCGGTGTTTGCGGCGGCGGCGCTGGCGGGACAGCTCCGGACCATCAAACGGCGGGAGGAACTGGGATGAAATTCGTATCTTGGAATGTGAACGGCCTGCGGGCCTGCCTGAAAAAGGGCTTTGTGGACTCCGTGCTGGGGCTGGACGCCGACTTCATCTGCCTTCAGGAGACCAAAATGGAGCGGGGCCAGGCGGAGGTGGAGCTGCCCGGCTACCACCAGTTCTGGAACTCGGCGGACAAAAAGGGCTACTCCGGCACGGCTATATTCGCCCGAACCCAGCCCCTGTCCGTCGCTTACGGCATGGACCTGGACAAGCATGACCACGAGGGGCGGCTCATCACCCTGGAGTACCCCGATTTCTGGCTGGTGGACTGCTACACCCCCAACGCCCAGCGGGATCTGGCCCGGCTGGGCTACCGCATGGAGTGGGAGGACGACCTGCTGGACTACCTGAAGAGCCTGGACCGGACCAAGCCGGTGGTGTACTGCGGCGACCTGAACGTGGCCCACCAGGAGATCGACCTGAAAAACCCCAAGACCAATCGGGGGAACGCCGGTTTCTCCGACGAGGAGCGGGGGGCCATGACCCGTCTGCTCGCCTCTGGGTTTACCGACACCTTCCGCCTGCTCTATCCGGACAAAGAGGGCGCCTACTCCTGGTGGAGCTACCAGTTCCACGCCCGGGAGAAGAACGCGGGGTGGCGCATCGACTACTTCATCGTGTCCCAGCGGCTGGGGGATCGGGTGGCCGAGGCCGCCATCCACCCGGACATCCAGGGCAGCGACCACTGCCCGGTGTCGCTGATTTTGAAATAGTTTCCAGTGAAAAGCCTCACTCTTTCTCAGAAAAACGGGCAAGCTAGCATGGCGAAGGAGTGATAAGCTATGAGAATGGACAAAAAAGCCATTTTGCCCATCGCGGGAGCCACCATGGCGGCGGGCGCGGCCATCGGCATGATGATGATGCCCAAGAAGAAAAAGCACTCCGCCCAGAAGGCGGCGGGGCGGGCCATCAAGGCCGTGGGCGAGGTTGTGGAGCACTTCAACGGCTCGTTCAAAATGTGAGGAACGCCCCGCCGGGCTGCCCGGCGGGGCGTTTCATATGGTGAAGCGGATGGACTCCGCCTCCGGTCTGGCGGGGTCCAGCAAAAGGATCTCCCGCTTTTTGTCCATGGCGTAGTTCAACGTGTACTGCGTGCCTCCCGGCGTGCCGTCGAACACCGCCAGCACGGCGGCGGAGCGGTCCACCATGTACCGGTCCCGGCGGAGCATGCAGTAGCGGTCGTAGTTCTGCTGCACCACCGTTTCCAGATCGCAGGCGTCCAGGACGGCCCGCCAGCGGCGGCGCAGCCGCTCCGGCCATTTCTGGGCCTGGGTGGGGCAGGGGATCGCCCCCTCTATGGTCACATCCGGAAACTGCCTGCGCAGCGCCAGCGCCGCTTCAGCAAAATACAGGTCGCACCCCATGGCCATGCCGGAGATGAAGTGGCGCCAGCCCCGGCGGTACAGCCCGGCCAGCTCCCGCTCCAGGCTGAGCTTCAGCGCGGCACAGCGGGGATCGCCCTCGTTCAGCCCCCAGGGCAGTTTGTCCGGCCGGTGGCCGGTGAAGCAGCAGGTGCGGTTCTCGTCCAGCGCCACGCCGGTCCCTCCTCTCCTTAGATGATACAATCGTACTATGAATTTCCGGCGATGTCAAGAGGAAATAGAACACCGGTTTTAAAAATTTGCGGCGGAATCCGGCAAAAAAACGCTTGCAATTTCGCTCCGGCTGTCATATAATAGCTTTCGGAACAATTGAATGAATGTCTTCAGGGCGGGGTGAGATTCCCCACTGGCGGTATAGTCCGCGACCCGCGCAAGCGGTTGACCCGGTGAAACTCCGGGACCAACGGTTACAGTCCGGATGGAAGAAGACGCGTGACCCCTCTTGAGGTAGTGTCGCGCCTGGAAGACAGTGCTTTCAGGCGTTTCAGACTATCTTAGGAGGTATTTTTATGTTTAGTGACCCTGGAAAGCTCTGGGCGGCGGTGGTGGACAACGTGACGTTTCTGCTGATGTGTCTGGCGGTGTTCGCGGGCATCTTCGCCCTGGCCATCCTGCTGGAGCGGCTGTGGCTCAAGCCGGAAAAGCAGTCGCCCGCCCGCCGGGCGGCCTACATCGGCATATTTGCCGCCATTGCCGCCCTGCTCATGTATATTGAGTTCGCCCTGCCCTTCGCTCCCGGCTTCTATGAGCTGGACTTCAGCGAGATCCCGGTGCTCATCTGCTCCTTCTCCCTGGGCCCGGTGGCCGGGGTGGTGTGCGAGTTTGTGAAGGAGATGCTCAAGCTGCTGCTCAAGGGTACATCCACCGCCTTTGTGGGCGACCTGGCCAACTTCGTGGTGGGCTGCTCCTTCATCCTGCCCGCCTCGGTGGTGTACTTTGCCAAAAAGACCAAGACCGGCGCCATCATCGGCATGGGGGTGGGCACCGCCGTCATGGCCGTGTTCGGCAGCCTGTTCAACGCGGTCTATCTGATCCCCGCCTTTTCCGTGCTGTTCGATATGCCGTTGGAGGTCATCATCGGCATGGGCACCGACATCAACCCCGCCATCGTCAGCGTCAACACTCTGGTGCTGTTCGCCGTGGTACCCTTCAACCTGCTGAAGGGCGGGCTGGTTTCGGTGGTCACCTTCTTCCTCTACAAGCACATTGAACGCCTGCTGCGCATGAAATGAGTAAAACAATCCCCCTCCGGCCAAGGGCGTGCCTGATAAAGAAGTTTTCTTTATCGGGCGGCAACCGCATGATACTACGGTGTCATGCGGTTGCCTTTTTGCTATACCGGCTAAATTCCGGTGAAAAATCAATCTCGCCAATGAAGTTATAATGTACGTCAATGCGCTGAACGCGGTGCCGCTGGATTTATCGGGAGCATGGACAACGATTTTCTCCACAAACTCCCGCAAAAGCGCCGGGGTCAGTTCAGTTGGCTCAGTGTACTTCTTTACGATTTTCAGAAAACTCTGGACATTGACAGCTTGGGCCTCGGCGGAGACTACCATCTCCCGCAATTCCTCTGCGGACTGCTTCAGTTCCTCCTGCTCCTTTTCGTAGCCCTCGGACAGCTTGGCAAACCGCTCTACGCTTAACGCTCCCGCAACGCGATCTTCATAAAGCCGCTGGATAATGGCGTCCAGCTCGTTGATACGCCGTTCCTGTTTCTTCTTGGCCCGCTCCTGCTCGCAACGCTGTGCCACCGTCTTATTCTCCATGACTCGCTGCACAAACTCGTCCTCATCGTCCTGGGCGTAGGCTACCACCCTCTGCAAATTCTGGAGTACAAACTGCTCCAGCACGACAGCCCGGATGTAATGGGCCGAACACTGTTTTTTTGTGCAGTAGCTGGCGCAGGTGTAGCACTCCTGCTCATGCGTCCACGAGGTCGTCCGGCAATGATACAGTCTCGCTCCGCAGTCGGCGCAGTAGGCCAGCCCGGAGAACATCCCCATTTTCCCATCTTGGTGGGGCGGCGGTGCTGCTCTCGATTTTTCTGCACTATCTCCCAGATTTCCGGGGCAATGATCGCCTTGTGGGTATTTTCAAATGGTAGACAATGTCTGCGTATAACGTCACTTATACGCAGGTTTAATCGATATTTGGCAAATCTGCTGCAAATTGCCTTAGCAAATTCGTTATAATCACATATTGAGAGGTATTGCTTATGCAGGCTTGGGTGAGGTTTTTTGTGCTCAAACCTGCTTCTATTCATGTTTAAGAAAGTGAGGCCATCATGAAAATTCCGTATGGGTATGTTTTAGTTAACGAGGAAATCATTGTTCAAGAAGAAAAGGCAGATGTCGTCCGCAGTGTATTTGAATACTATCTTGCTGGTGCCAGTCTAGGGAAAGTTGTAGATATGCTTTACGCAAAAGGTATCCCTTCCCCATCTGGTAATCTGAAATGGGGCAGAGCAACGATAGACAAACTCCTATCTAATGCAAAATATATCCCTATTGTTGGAATAGAGACATACACAGATACCCAATTCGAACGGGAGCGCCGGTGTAACGTGGATTACGATAAAGCTGGACATCCTCGAAAGACGGCCAGATACCAATCTCCACCCCTTGAAATAAATTGAGTCTATTCAAATCTCGTTTTTTCTGTTATACTGGCAGAAAAAGGAGAGAGCTGGGCCATGACAGTGGAAGAAGTAAGTAACCTATACATACGCATTGCGTTCCAGTATGAGTCTGCACTTAATCAGCTTGTCGATAAGGGATTGGTGGACAAGGATTTGGCAGACAAGAGCAGAAAGACCTTTTATGATTCATTGGATGAAGAAAAGCTGCGAACATCGCAAAAGATAGGAAATCATACCGAAATTATACGCCGCTATATTCGTGGCATGATCTGCGAGGACATGGTATCGTTGACAGAACTGGCAAGACAATACTCAGCGGATTCTCCTGGGTATGTCATTCAAAGCTGGATGCGGAGCCGCAATACTTTGGAGTTCCTTCGTCAATGGGAAAATGACATGAATGAGGAGTTCGATGATAAGGTCTGTGAGGAACTGATTCATCAGGCCCATACGACATCGCTGACCGTTACGCCATCGTTGTGGATTAGAAGGACACACGCAGTTGGGATGCGCGTGAAACAGGGTAAAGGCGGAGGTGTGCGTGCTTACTCCGAGATTGCGGCAGATTTTCTCTTATGGCTTGACCCGGCGGAGAGACTTGCTCTAGTCAGGCTAGCACAAAAGGGAAAAATCGGGGGAAAATAATATTTTGTTATAAAAACGGAAGTGAAACGTATTGAGGAAAATCCGTATCTGCAATATTTTATCTGGATGAAGGAACACGAAACATACCCGATCAGAGCGTCCAAACTGGTGGTATTTCGGAAACGATTCAGCGAGAAAAGCCTAGCAACAACTCTAGAGGCAACTCAGTTGCCTGTGTTATTTGGCGTTATCTTGTTGCTTTTGAATCTCTCCAGATTCCTCAGGACAGCTTTCGCTCTCTTTTGTCTCTTGTTTGTGATTGCTGCTTTGCCCGGGTTGCGGAGCAGAACCTAGATAAAGAAAGCGCCCGCTGTTGGTGCTGACCATTAAGCGAGTACTTTCCCTCTAAAAATTCCAATTTAATTCCGTATTGCCTTGCGTTTGAATAGCTGATTTAGTATAATGCATATCATCTGAGTTGAAATGTGAGATCAGAGAACAAAAATTGCTGGAGAACAGCGGGGAGCAGTTCCTGGCGATAAAGGGGAAATCAAATTGCCTAACGTAGAATTAACCAGCATGTGTGCCCTGATATCGGAGGGGAAAGCTCTGATGATCGATAGGATAAAATCGTGGCCTGGCTGGGCGTTTCCGGGAGGTCACCTAGAGTATGGCGAAAGTATGATGCAGTGCGCTGCCAGAGAGCTTCAGGAAGAAACGGGACTTTGTGTGAAAGCTTTGAGGTTTAAGGGCGTGGTAAATATTTTTAATACCGTTACAAAAGAACGGCATATTATCTTCAATTATGTGGCAGAGGGCTTTACGGGAACGCTTGTGGCGGGTGGCGAAGGGCACGTCGCCTGGATTGACCTTGATAAAATCCCGGATCTGTCCCTGGCGGAGGGAATGGAATACCGTCTACCCATCTTCCTGGCGGAGGGGATTCGAGAGCTTTACATAGAATGGGACGAGGAAAATCACTATACGAAGGTGGAATACCATAAACTGTGAGGTGAAACCTATGGGGAAAGATTTTGAGAGAGAATTGCAAAACCTCGACTTGATTTATCAAGGAGCCCTTGCCGGGGATATTGGGGTCCTGACAGGCTTTTTGCAAAAATACATCCATCTGCCCTTCCTCAGCGTCGGGTCGGGCGGCTCTCTTTCGGTGGCGCATATTTTTGAGTACCTTTGTGCCAAAAGCGGAGGAATCGCGAAAAGCCTCACCCCTATGGAGTTGACTCTTTTCACTAAACAGATGCAGGAAATGGCTGTGCTACTGTTTACGGCAGGAGGGAGGAACAAGGACTCCATTCACGCTTATCAGTATCTCTCGGAATTAGAACCGGAGGGTCTACTGACGTGTTGCATGTGTGCTAATGCGCCCATCAAGGAGCTTCAGCGGAACAATCTGCACAACGACTACTTTGAATACCGGATGCCCATACCGAAGGATGGCTATTTGGCGGTGGAATCCCTTGTGTCATCCATGGTGTTGCTGTGCCGGGCGTTTGAAGGTCTGACAGGAAGCAGCTTTTTCCGCCTTCCGGGTACGGTTTCCTGGGGTACCCACAAACCCTGGACAGAGCAGGTGAGGTCTATACTGGCAAAGGAAACCCTAATCGTCTTGCATGGTGGGATCACGACGCCGGCGGCTATTGATTTGGAATCCAAGTTCAGCGAGGTTTCATTGGGGAATATCCAACTTGTGGACTTCCGGAATTTCGCCCACGGGAGGCACTATTGGCTCTCCGACCGCAGGGACCGCACAGCGATTGTTTCCATGGCGGGAACCTCCATGGAAACAATCGCGGATAAAACCCTTGGACTGCTTCCGCAGGACATCCCGGTCATCCGCTTTGATGTTGAGGATAAGACAGTTGACGGGCTTTTCTCGTCCTTTGATTTTGTCTTTCAGCTTGTCTTACAGGCAGGCCTGCTTCGCGGGATTAATCCCGGAAAGCCCAAAGTAGCTGATTTTGGAAAAAAGCTCTATCATCTGAGCTATAATATTTGCAATCAAGATGAGTTGAAGAACCGAAGAAAAGATCCCGTAGCCATGGCGGTATACCGAAAATATAGAGGCATCCGATGTTGCGACGAGGAGGCATACCGGAAGGCGGGACTGGCTTATCTGCGAAGGCTAGTGGGCAAGATCTTTAAGGGTGTCATATTCGATTATGATGGGACACTATACGATAAGCATGGGGAAGAGGCTGGGGGAATCGCGGTTTTTGAACAGTTGAACCAACTCCTTTCCCGGGGGATCAAGATCGGAATCGCCACCGGTCGGGGGAAGTCCGTGCGTAGCGAATTGAAAAAGGTGATCTCGAAGAACTTTTGGCAGGAAGTTGTGATTGCCTATTATAATGGCGGCTGTATAGGGCTGCTGGGGGATGACCGACAGCCGGATAAAGAGGCCACGTCGGTTCCCAAGGCTTTTGACGAGGTGAAGCGGCGGATAGACCTCGTACCTGAACTGAGCCTGCTGGAGATTGATGGAATCACAGACAAAAACCCGTTCCAGTGGACGATTTTTATGGATACGTACCAGAGCGCCTCTCAGATGAAAAGGCTGCTCTCTCTCTGCGGAGGAGTTCCGGGTGTCAAGGCGGTCCAATCGAGCCACTCGGTGGATATCATTCCGGAGACGAGCAGCAAGGTCAATATTTTCGCGTATTGGAGCGGACTGGGATACACGCGGGATGATTTTATAGTAATGGGAGACGCAGGGCAGTTTGGAGGCAACGACTATGAACTGCTGAATTGCCCCTACGCTTTAAGCGTGGATCGTGTATCGGAACAAATGGATGTTTGCTGGAATTTCGCAAAACCCGGAATGCGGAATTTGGAGGCGACCTTGTACTATCTGGAGCATTTTGAGCCGCGTGAATGGGGCGAGTTCTGTTTGGATCTGAAGGGGTAGAATTATGAAGTATGAGCTGGCTGAATCGATTCTGAGAAGCACTATGCATCACTGGGATATGACACGGATGAGCGAAGAGACGAAAAACATCCAGATCATATCGGAAATCAAATATGATGATTACCAGCAATATACTCACGGGATGCGCTATGTGGAGAGTTTGGCCCTTTGGCTGGACCAGTTTGGCAGCGAAGCGGATAAAGAAACCGCATACCGGGCGGCAAAGGACCTCCTAATCTACATATCGGAAGAAGAGATGCGGCAGCTTGTGACCTACGCATTCCCCACCGTTATGAAACATTTCCTGCTCCAGCGAACAAAACGGTTCTGTGAAGAATACGGAATCGCCGATTTGGAGGAGAGAAGAAGTCTCTACGCGTACTTCAGGCGATGCAGTATGTTTTTGGGATTGAGCGATGGCGCCCATATGGACTTTTTCCGGCGACAAAACCGGGAATTGAGCAATGAGCAGGTATTTGTTCATTATGACTTCTCTCAAAGTAAAGCGGAGGATATGATAAAAAATCTGAAAAAAGACACAAGCATCCAAAGGATGGCGGAAAAATACCCCGGAACACTATCAGCTCAATTCTATTCATTTTTCTTGATTGATGATTTTACAGGAAGTGGAAAGAGCTACATTCGAAAAGACGCTGAGGGATGGCATGGAAAAATAAAAAAATTTTTTAAGCGTCTGGAGGAAATGGATTTTTGCATTGCGGAGGCAGAGGTACACCTTGTGCTGTATGTTGCGACGGCCAGAGCACTGAAAAACATTCAGGAGCAGGCGAATCTATTTACGGAGGAAATGGGTTTGAATTCTATTTCCGTAGATGCCCTCCAAATCGTAGAGCCGCTGAACTGGGAGAGCCATGAAGATCTTCTGGATCTGCTGAAGCGAAATTACGAGCAATGCCTTGGGCTTGGCAAGGCCTCTTATGCAGACGAGCATTTTGCGGTCGGCGGGGGGCGATGCCCGTATCTCGGCTTTGCCGATTGCTCGTTGCCCTTGGTTTTGTATCATAATACGCCGAATAATACTCTCCCTGTTCTTTGGTATTCCTGGGAAGAAACGGTTTATCCCTTATTTCCGCGCGTAACAAGACATAAGGAGAACTGATATGATTTGGAAGAACCCATTTTTATCAAAGAACAGCGAACCGCAGATGGGAGAAGAGCAGTTTTTATCCCTGTTTGATTGTACGGCGCTCCAGATTGTCAACGAGGAAAATCTGGAGAAGGTCAGTTTCGTTTCCAGTTCTCCCGGCGCCGGAAAGACGTCGCTTTTCCGCGCGTTTTCTCCGGATGTTTTAAGTAGGGTCGTGTCCCCTGCTTCCAATGATCTCTATAGGGAGGTCCGTCGGCAGATGGAGCGCTTGGGAGTGGTTGAAGATGGGCGGGTCGTGCTGGCCAGCGCCGCCCTATCCTGCGCGAGAGGCTACACCATTATTGACGAAATGTTTCAAAACGGGAGAAGAAAGCAGATATTTTTTGCACTATTGAATTATAGAATTGTCATTTCCTTGTTGAAAAGCATCGGGCGTTTGCTGGAGCTGGAACCGGGGAACTATGAGCAGATCCAGTTTGCGCAGATACCTCAGGAAATGGCAAGCGATGAGGACCATTTCAAAAACGGGAAATCCATATACAACTGGGCTTGCCAGGGCGAGCGAGAGCTGTGCAAATACCTGGACAGTGAACGGGACGCCTCCTATGAGGTATCGTTTGTCCACACGACGCTGCTGATTTTGAAGCTGTTCGAGCCGAAAAACATATTGGTAAACGGAGAATCCTATTTTCAGAATGTGCTGATTATTTTCGATGATTTTCACAAGCTCACAGACAATCAGAAAGACATCATCACCGAAGCGGTGTATACACTAAAAACAGGCATCGGCGTTTGGTTTGGCCAGAGGCTGGAGGGCTTTAAGGATGAGCAGTTGCTTTCCATGGATGGAAGCCTGAACCGAGATTACAACCACAGTATTGTGATTGACAACTACTGGCCAAAGAAGAAAAATGCGTTTTATGGCATGTTGGAGGAGATCGCAGACAGGCGGATCAAGGAGGCAGGCTTAGAGGGCTATTTGAAGTTTTCAGATTGTATTTCCGACGAATTGGAGAGCAAAAAATACGAAAGGGCCTGGAACCAATTCAGTAAATTGGAACGAGAGAAGATCGACCGGAATCTGGAAGCCTCCTGCATTTATAGCGAGATCATTTCTTGTATCGATGGGCGAAAAGATATGCGGGCATCGGAACGGGCAATTTGGTACGAATGTATCGCGATACAGGAAAACCGGCGGGCGGCCAAGGAGCAGATGTCTCTGTATCTTGGAGAAAAAGTAACACAAGCGGACTTCGAGGCCTTCGTGGATAAATACATGGACGTAGCGGTGTATTACGTGTGCCGCCGAGCGGGGATTCCGTTCTACTATGGGATGAGCAACCTGAAGATTCTATCCTCCTATAATGTCGAACAATTTCTGTATTTTGCTGGGGCTTATTTTGACTGCTGTCGGGTAAAGAGCCTGGATTTCAGGCGCAGGCAGAAGCGAAAGCTGAGCGCGGAAGAGCAAGGAAAGGCCCTGGAAACAGCCGCAAGGCAAAAGTGGGCGGATATGGATTACCGCTACGCAAACATCAAAAGCATCAAAGATTTTTTGAACAATATAGCCGCCTTGTGCATTCGGTCTCGGGACGCGGAGCAGGCTGCATACGCCGGCGGCTCGTATACGGGAATCGGTGTGAAGAAGAGCGTATTGCACCAATGCCTTTCTGATCCTAATTGCGCTGAGTTGGTAAATATCCTGGGTGCGTGTCTGGCTTCCAAGTACCTGGAAAGAAGAGACATCCAGGATGAAAGCATGGTGCTGTTTTACCTGAACCGGTGGCTGTGCGTATATTACGGCCTTCCTCTAGCCTATGGCGGATGGGCAAGATGCAATATGCAGCGGCTCATTTCGTTTTGCGGCGGCCGGGCCGACAGAGACGAGAATCAGTTGGAAATTGATTTTCTTTGAGGAGTCAGCATGAACACTTGGAAAGACAGCCTTTTTTTAGAAGGAAAACGAAAAATTGTTGAATATTTCCAGGGGCAGGAGCAGGTCCTCCTCATTCTTGGGCATGGATTTGACCCGAGAGCCTGTAAGGTTGCGGAGGCCCTGACAGAAGCGGCACCGTCGCTTACCGTCTGCCTAGTGGATTATAATGAGACAGGCACCGGTAAAGATACCAAAAATGAGTCGCGCAGCAGGAAAAACCATGAAGACATCCTGAAAATATGCCGGAGCGGTACTCTGCTTGAGCGGCAGATTCCCATGTACCGGGGAGACGGCCTGAAGAAGAGACTGGTGATTTCAGAAAGCGTCCGGGCCCAATTTAGCAGAGAATTCATATCGGGCTATCAAACCATTGTGATCGATGTCAGCGCGATGCCGCGCGGTGTCGGATACAGTATCATCAAACGTCTGATTGATATCAAGAGCGAGACGCAGAAGCTGTGTGTTGCCGTATGTGAAAACAGCAAATTTGATGACAGGATCAGGCCGGTGATCGTGGATGAGTCGGCGGAATATCTGCCAGGGTTCAACACATTTTCCATGTTGCTGGAGCAGGACGACGGGGAAACGGTTTGGTTTCCCGTCTTGGGCTTGGACGATGTCACTGCGTTTCATATCATCGATAATTATCTGAAGCCTATCGAAATATGTCCTGTCATCCCCTTTCCATCGAAAGATATCCAGCGTGGGGAGAGGATCCTGCGATCCTGCGGCGAGGCGCTGTTCAGAGAGCGGAACGTGGAGAAGCGAAACATTATTTATGTCCCAGAAAATTATCCATTGTGGGTTTACCAAAAACTGTACGATACGGTGCGGTATTACGAAAAAGCCCTTCATATTGATCAAAACAGTAATCGGGTGATCAAGTACGCGTTTTCCTCGCAGTCCAGCAAGCTGATCGATATTGGCGTATTGCTGGCGATTATGGATTTGGTCAGGGAAGGTATCAAAGCCGGAATAGTGGTTGTTGAAAATCAGGGCTATCAGGCGGAGGACCCGTATCCGAAAGAGGATGAGGAGTTATATTGTCTCTGCCTGGACGACAGTATATTTGCGTGGTGAAGAAATGAAAACAAACGAAAGATGTGTTTTAGGAGCTGGCTTTCTTTGCGTCGATATCATACAGCGGCAGGAGCGCAGGGAGGTCGCACTGGGTGGAACCGCCGCGAACGTCTTGTCAATTTTGTCCAAGCTGGGGCGGCGGACTGTTTTTATTAGCGCCGACTATGACGATGCCTGGGGGGAGTGGCTGAAGGTTTCCCTAAATGCCAGGAAGATTGACGTTTATTCCTTCTCGAAAAGCCGAACGGCAGCGCCAAGGGTCATAGAGATCTTGGATGAACAGACAAAGGATCATCACTTTCAAACCGTCTGCCCGGTTTGCGGGAGGAGCCTGTCCAAGGTAATCCTGCCGGACAGAGCCCACGTGAAGGAAAGTCTCGCGGAGCATATCGGGAGGGCCAATATCTTTTACTATGATAGAATTTCGCCTGGAATCAGGGAGATCGCGGCAAGAAATCACAACGGTTGGAATTTTTACGAACCCAATGCATGCAGGAGTTACCGGGTGTTCCTGGATTCACTGAAGGAAGTGAATATTTTAAAGTTTTCTCAAAGCAGAGTGCCTCAGGCTTACACGGAGCGGCTGACCGATGATCTGCGTAACTCGGAAGTACAACTGATCATCATTACCATGGGGGCTGACGGTTTTCGCTTTTCTTTTCGGAAAACGGACGACCGCTTATCGAAATGGATCACGGTGCCGCCCAAAAGGGTGGAAAACATGGTGGATGACTCGGGGGCCGGAGATTGGCTGACTGCAGTCTTTCTGCATTACTTTTTGGAGCGGTATCCGGTATATTCCGGCGGACTGGATAAGGAGGCGCTGCTGGAAATGCTAGATGTAGCAAAGAAAATCGCGGCCTTAAAATGCAGTTTCATTGGGGCTCAGGGTATTTTTCAAGATCAAGACGGCCTGGAAATGCTGAGCCGCAGACTGAGCACGGACATCACACCAGTTTTTGATGTGGCACTGGACTGGGGTGAAGGATGTCCCCGTTGCGGAAGACGAATCATCGGCTGATGAAGAAAGGGAAGCGACCTCGTGCAAACGGGGCCGCTTCTTAGGACTTGTATTCATAACCGGGGAATGCTGCTATAGGTAGTGGGAAATAGAGGTATGGCTGGATCAGAAATTGTTGCCCCAAATAATAGGATTATGCAAAAAGCATGAGCAAGTAGTGCGGAAGCTGAGTTGAAATCAATGACTCGGCTTTCGTTCTATTTGCTTATGCCAGAAATGCCAAAAGCTACTGCGCTGCAACGCTTTGAAGCCTGCATCTTTTTTGTCTACACAAGGAA
>CATONV010000051.1 GCA_951801655.1 uncultured Oscillospiraceae bacterium
CCCGCCGCCGCCGAGGTGGCCGCCCACGCCAGCGACATCGGGGTGGACGCGGTCATCGTCCAGGACCTGGGGGCCGTCCGGATGCTCCGCCAGTCCGTTCCCGATCTGCCCATACACGGCTCCACTCAGATGAGTGTCCACTCCCTGGACGGGGTGAAGCTGTGCGCCGATTTGGGGATGACGCGGGTGGTGCTGGGACGGGAGCTGAGCCGGGACCAGATCGCATACATCTGCAAAGAGTCCCCCATCGAGATTGAGGTCTTCGGCCACGGCGCTTTGTGCATGTGCTGGTCGGGACAGTGCTTTTTCTCCTCGGTCATCGGCGGGCGCAGCGGCAATCGGGGCATGTGCGCTCAGCCCTGCCGGCTGAACTACGGCTGGGGCAACAAGGCGAACGAGTATCCCCTCTCTCTGAAGGACCTGTCTCTGGCTGGGCACCTGAAGGAGCTTCAGGATATGGGGGTGGCCTGTTTAAAGCTGGAGGGGAGGATGAAGCGGCCGGAGTATGTGGCCATTGTCACCGGTATTTACGCCAAGGCCCTGAAGGAGGGCCGGGAGACTACCCCGGAGGAGATAGACGTTTTAAAAAAAGCCTTTTCCCGCCAGGGCTTTACCGACGGGTACTACATGGACCAAAAGGGACCCGGCATGTTCGGCACCCGACAGGAGGAGAAGGAGCCCCGGGAGCTGTATGCCCAGGCCCGCTCCACCTATGAGAACAACGTGGAGAACCGGAAGGAGCCGGTGCGGATGTACGCACTGATCCGGTCCGGCCAGCCCTCTCAGGCGGCGGCGGAGGACCGGGAGGGCCATGTGGTCCGGGTGGAGGGACCCGTCCCCGAGGAGGCCCGGAACGTCCCCCTTACCCGGGAGAAGGTGGAAAGCCAGCTCCAGCGCACCGGGGGTACCCCCTTTCTGTGCGAAAAGGTCACCGCCCGGGTGGAGGACAACCTGTCCCTGCCTCTGTCCTCTCTGAACGACCTGCGCCGCCGCTGTGTGGAGGAGCTGATGAAGGCACGGCAGACGCCGCCCCGGCGGCGGAAGGAGAAGTACCAGCCCGGCGTCCGGTATGAGAATCAGAAGGAGCCGGCTGTGTTTACCGTCTCGCTGCGTACGGCGGAGCAGCTCAGTTCCGAGCTGCTCAAGCTGAAACCTGCTCTGATCTATTTCCCGTCCGACGAGGGGGCTGCCCATCCCGAGGCGGTACGCCGCTGCCAACAGGCGGGGGTGCCTGTGGCGGTGACCATGCCCCGTATCTGCACCGACCGGGAGCTGCCCCAGCTGGAGAAGGAGCTGGCCGCCCTGGGGGAGCTGGGGGTGACCGAGGCCCTGGCCGGCACCTGGGGGATGGTCCGCCGGGCCCGGCAGCTGGGCTTTTCTGTTCGGGGGGATTACGGCCTGGGGGTGTACAACAGCCAGACCATGAAGGAGATGAAGCGGCTGGGCCTCATTGGAGCCACTGTCTCCTTTGAGATGAAATTCCCCCAGATCCGGGACATCTCGAAGACTGTTCCCACCGAGTTTATCGCCTATGGCCGTCTGCCGCTGATGATTACCGAGAACTGCATCATCTATAACTGCTGCTCGCGCCATACCTGCGGCAATGTCAATCTGCTCACCGACCGGAAGGGAGAGAGGTTTCCCGTGGTCAAGGCATGGGGGTGCCGCAACGAGATTCTCAACTCCAAGAAGGTATTTTTGGCGGACAAGCAGAAGGACTGGCAGCGCCTGGGAGTATGGGGCGCCCGGCTGATGTTCACCACTGAGAACGCCCTGGAGTGCGCTCAGGTGCTGGAGAGGTACTTGGGCAAGGGCAAATACCAGCCCAACGACTTTACCCGGGGGCTGTATTACCGGGATGTGGAGTAGGGGGCGCGTCCATGTTCAGCCGTCAAAAGCTCTTCTGGCTCAGCCGGGCCTACGACCTGCCCGGCTCCGACGCCCGCTTTCTCCGGGCCGTCCGGGACAACTGCGCCTACCACATCAGGCACTGCCCTGAATACCGAGTCATCTGCCGGGCGGAGGGCTTCTCCCCGGACCAGGTGAAAACCATGGACGACCTGGCCAGACTTCCCGTTCTGCCCACTTTGTTTTTCAAGCGGCACCATGTCTCCTCCATGCCGGCGTGGCGCACCCCCATGAAGGTGACCTCGTCGGGCACCAGCGGCAGCTTCAGCCGGGTGAGCTTCGATTGGGGCTGTATTTTTGCCGAGATTCCTATGGTGCTGCGGCTGGGATTTTTTCATAAGCTGGTCTCTCTCAAGCCGGCCCGCTATGTGATTTTGGGCTACAAGCCGGGAAAGCAGGATAAAATGGGGGTAGCCCGGACCATGTTCGGTCTGACTCACTTCGCCCCGCCTGTGGGACGGTTTTACGCCCTGAAGTGGAAGGACGGCGGCTATGTCCCCGACCTGGACGGAGCGGTGAAAAAACTGGCCCGATGGGCCAGATCGCCCCTGCCGGTGCGCATTGTGGCCTTCCCCTCCTACTTGTGGTTTGGGATGGAGCGCCTGGAGGAGCTTGGCCTGGCGGTGCGCCTGCCCAAGGGATCAAAAGTTCTCCTGGCGGGGGGCTGGAAGCAACACTACGCCCAGGAGGTGGAAAAGCCCCGCCTCTACGCCCTGGCCCGGAAGGTGCTGGGGGTGGAGGAGGAGAACATTCACGAGTTCTTCGGGGCGGTGGAGCACCCCGTTTTTTTCAACACCTGCAAAAAACACCGATTCCACATCCCGGTCTATTCCCGGGTTCTCATCCGGGATGTGCGTACGTTGGAGCCCCTGCCCATGGGGGAGGTGGGGCTGGTGAATCTGATTACCCCTCTCATCGACGCCACCCCGGTGACCAGCGTGATGACCGACGATTTAGGGTATCTCACCCCCGGGGAGGAGTGCGGCTGCGGGCTGAAGTCCCCATGCCTCACCATTCTGGGCCGGGCGGGACTTACCGATATTACCACCTGTGCCGCCGGGGCGGCGCAGCTGCTGGGGAAGGGGGAAATGCCGTGATCTTCGCCGGAGGAGAGATTCTCCCCGATTCGGAGAGGAACGCCGTCCTGGGCCGCCTGGAGAAGGAGACGTCCCAAACTCTCAGCGGCCCGCCCCTGGAGGAGGAGACCGTACTGAACGCCTTGGACATGCTGGGCCGGGAGCTGGACAGCGGGGCGCTGGACCCTCTCATTGCCCGGTACGCCCCACCCGGGGCCCGGGAGGAGATAGACCGGGTCCGGCCTCAGATCAGCCGGGCCGCTCTGGAGGAGCGTCTGGCCCTGGAACTGGGCGGTTTGAGAGGACCCCGGCCCTTTGGATTCTCGAAGGTCCGGCCCCTGGGGGTGCTGTTCCACGTGGCCCCGGGGAATATGGCGGGCCTGCCCGCCTTTACCGCTGTGGAAGGCCTGCTGACGGGAAACATTAACCTGGTCAAGCTCCCTCGGGAGGACCGGGGCCTCACCATGGCGGTGTTCCAAAAGCTGACGCAGACGGAGCCCCGGCTGGCCCCCTACCTGTACGCCTTCGAGACGCCCTCCAGCGACGTTTTGTCCCTGCGGGCGCTGGCCCGGCTGGCCGACGGAATTGTCACCTGGGGCGGGGACGGGGCGGTGACCGCCATGCGGTCTATGGCCCCGCCGGGATGCAAACTCATCGAGTGGGGCCACCGACTTAGTTTCGCCTATCTGTCGGACTGGGAGGGACTGGACCTGTCCGGACTGGCGGACCACATCGTTCGCACCGGCGGACTGCTGTGCTCCTCCTGCCAGGTAATCTATTTGGACACGGACTGCCTGTCGGTGGCAGAGAAGTTCTGTAAGCAATTTCTCCCCCTCCTGGAGAGGGCGGCCGCGGCCCATTATGAAACCCCCGGCCAGGCGGCTCAGGGGGTCCTCTACGCCCGGGAGGCGGCGCTGGAGCAGATGGTGGACCGGGCGAACTCCGATGACCTGAATTTTCCGGGCCGGTGCTGTTCCCTGACCCTGCGGCGGGACTGTGAGCCGGAGCTGTCCCACCTCCACGGCAACGTGCTGGTGAAGCGGCTGCCCCGGGGGGAGATCATTCCGGCCTTACGGCGGCAGAGAGGCCGGCTTCAGACGGCGGGACTGCTGTGCCCTGCCCCGGAGAGGGAGGAGCTGGTCGACCTGCTGGCCCGGGCGGGAGTCAACCGGATTACCGCCCCCGGACATATGTCAGATTCTTTCCCCGGCGAGGCCCACGACGGGGAGTACCCCCTGCGCCGGTATGTGCGGGTGGTGGAAAATAATTTATGAGGAGTTTACAATATGGACTTGAAAATCAAGGCAGTTTCCCCTAAAATCGGTAAAGAAATCCCCCTGCCCTTCTACGCCACGCCCGGGTCGGCGGCCATGGACCTCCATGCCTGTATGGACGAGGCGGTCGCCATCCCGGCCGGGGGGCGGAAGATGATCCCCACGGGGCTGGCCATCGCCCTGCCATCCCCCGACTACGTGGCCCTGGTGTATGCCCGCAGCGGGCTGGGCATCAAGCACGGCGTAGTCCCCGCCAACTGCGTGGGAGTCATCGACAGTGATTACAGAGGTGAAATCATAGTAGGCCTTCAAAACTCCGGGGAATCAGATTTTACCGTTCAGCCCGGCGACCGCATTGCCCAGCTGATGATTGCCCCCGTGGTTCAGGCGAATATCCAAATGGTAGACGAGCTGGACGACACCGCCCGGGGCGCAGGCGGCTTTGGGTCTACGGGGACGTAAAGCACTCCAGCATCAAGCGGACGCCCAGGACAAGGCCGGAGTGGAAGTAGTGGAAATTCTGCTGCTGCCTCGTCTCTGCGTCCAAATCGTAGAGGCGGTCGAGAAATTCTGTGCCGAACGCCGCCTCCACCCGGTCCAGCTCGGAAAAAATCTGAGAGAGTAATTCCTGTTGCTTTTTATCCCGCTTCGGGGTAATATCGTACTCACCGCTGAACAGCTGATACAGAATGTGTTCCATTCTGAATGACCTCCTCGTGAGTCTAATTTAATTAGACTTTATGACCACAGTATAGTTCATTTTAATTAGACTTGTCAAGGGGCATTTACTATGTTTTCTAAAAAATTGTTCGGTCAACGGATTTATGAACTGCGAAGAAGTGCCGGAGAGACGCAGACCTTCCTTGGTGAGCTGATAGGAGTAAAGAAAGGACAGATTAGCGGAATCGAAAAGGGGATTGCCACAACAACTGCTGAGCGCATCGCCCTGATCTGCCTGCACTACAACGTCTCCGCCGACTACCTGCTGGGCCTCACCGACGACCCGGAGCCCAAGTATGAGGTGAAGTTATGAAAATCGTCCTGGCCTCTCAGTCCCCCCGGCGGAAGGAGCTGCTGGAACGGATGGGGATTACGGATTTTGAGGTCATTCCCGCCCAGGGGGAGGAGATTGCCACCCGCACCCTCACCCCGGACCAGCTGGTGGAGGAGCTGTCCCGGCGCAAATGCGCCGAGGTGGCCGCCGCCCGCCCCGGCGACCTGGTCATTGCCGCCGATACGCTGGTGGCCGTCAACAACCGGGTGCTGGGCAAGCCCCACAGCGAGGAGGGGGCGGCCCGCATGCTGGCCGCGCTGTCCGGCCGGCTGCACCTGGTGTACACCGGCGTGACCGTTTCCCTGGAGGGGAAGACGCTGACACAGCACGAGGTCACCTCCGTCCGCTTCCGCACCCTGACCCAGGCGGACATTATCCGCTATATCGCCACCGGCGAGCCCATGGACAAGGCTGGGGCCTACGGCATCCAGGGCTATGGCTGTGTACTGGTGGAGAGTATTTCAGGGGACTACTACAATGTGATGGGCCTGCCGGTGTGCCGGCTGGCAAGAATGCTGACCCGGTTCGGGGTGGACACCCTGGCCCTGGCCGTAGAGAAGGAGAAGAGAGAGTGAAGGATTTTCTCCGACAAAACGGAATACTGCTGCTGGTGATTGCCCTGCTGCTGTCCATTCTCATCGGAGCTCTCTCCTTTGTGATGGGCGGCCAGGCTGACCCGCTGTCCAACATTGTCAACACCGTTACCGCCCCGGTGCGGGGAGGGGTGGCCGCCGCCGCCGACTGGGTGGAGGGGGTTTACGACTATATCTTCCACTACGGGGAGATGGAGGCGGAGCTGGCCGAGCTGAGGGCCCGGGTGCGTAAGCTGGAGGAACAGGTGCGCCAGGGCGAGGAGGCCGCCCGGGAGAACGAACAGCTCCGGTCTCTGCTGGACCTGACCGCCCGGCGGCGTAGCCTCAGCCTGGAGACCGCCAAGGTTACCGCCCGGTCCACCTCCAACTGGGAGTCCACCCTCACCCTGAGCAAGGGCTCCGCCGATGGCATCGAGGCCGGGGACTGCGTCATCACCGAGACCGGCGTACTGGTGGGGGTTGTGGATAAAACAGGAATTAACTGGTCCACTGTGTCCACCATCGTCGACACCGACACCGAAATTGGCGGCATTGTCACCCGTACCTACTCCGCCGGTGTGCTGGAGGGGGACTTCTCCCTGATGAATCAGGGCCGGCTGAAGCTGAACTACCTCCCGGAGGGGGCCCAGCTGGTGTCGGGAGATGAGGTTCTTACCTCCGGACGAGGGGACATGTTCCCCTCCGGACTGCCGGTAGGCCAGGTGGAGGGCGTGTTTACCAACCCCTCTGGCCAGACCCGCTACGCCGTCGTGGTGCCCTCGGTAAAGCTGGACTCCCTCATTGAGGTGTTTGTCATCAAAGATTTTGAGATTACCGAGTAGGGGCCGGCGCCCTCGCCGGCCCTCTCCTCCAGGATATTACGCACAACAAGGCGGGCCGCCGAGGGCGGCGCCCCCTACAGGAAAGGGGATACCTGATGACCCGCAGAGATTTAATCCACAAGTGGTTTGTCTATACCCTGGGGCTGCTGCCCGTGTGGCTGCTGGACGCCTACATCCTGCCCCGGATTCCCCTGTGGGGGATCACCCCCATGCTACTGCCCCTGGCGGCGGCGGCGGTGGCTGTGCTGGAGGGGGCCTACGCCGGGACCGGCTTCGGCATGGCGGTGGGGCTGCTGTGGGAGCTGGCCTACCCGGGCGGCTTCGGCGGGCTGGTGTTCTTCCTGGCCCTGGCCGGGATGGCCATGGGGGCGGTGTCTCAGTACGCCTTGAGTCAGTCCTTTCCCGGCTGCCTCATCTGCGCCGCCGGGGTGCTGGGTCTGCTGGACTGTCTGCGGGTGGCCCGGATGCTGCTGATCAACGCCGCCAGCCTGTCTGAGCTGCTGCAGGTGGCGGTGCCGGAGTTCCTGTGGTCCCTGGCCTGGACACCCCTGATCTGGCTGCTCTTCCGGACCATCTACAGCCGGGTGGGCGGAACCAAGCTGGCGTAATGCAGGGGGCGGCCTCCGCGCCGCCCCGCTGTTCCGAGTTTCGACGGGGCGGCACAGAGGCCGCCCCCTACTCCATATTAAAAGGAGACCCAATGAATACCAAACAATTTCACCGCCGGGTGTGGGCCATGGTGCTGCTGCTGGCCCTGATGGTGACCGGCATGGGTGTCACCCTGTACGACCTGCAGATTAACAACGGCGACGACTACTATGAAAAGACACAAAAGAAGATTGCTGAAAGCCAGACGGTTGACGCTGTTCGAGGCAAACTCCTGGACCGGAACGGCCAGGTGCTGGTATCCAATCGGGTGATCTACGAGGTGCGGCTGGATACGAAGCTGATGGGGAAGAAACAAAGTGAGATCAATGAGGTCCTGTTGTCCCTGATCCGGGCTGCCCGGGCGGAGGGGGTGGAGTGGACAGACAACCTGCCCATCTCCCAAACCGCACCCTTCACCTTTACTGCCGCCCAGCCCTACTACACCACCCAGCGCAGCGAAGAGGGCGTTTGGGAGAGAACACTCACCCGGCTGGGGAAGCTGGCTGTGAATATGAAGTGGATTGAGGACCCGACCAAAGAGACGGAGTCGGAACAGGAGTCTGAGAAACCCAGGGAGCCTGGCTTGACGGATCGGATCAAATCATTTTTCGGTCTGGGCGCAAAGACAGAGGAGACACCAAAGAAGGATGAGGGGCCCAAGCCTCTGCCTACTGCGGAGCAGCTGCTGGGCAAGATGTGCGAGAGTCTCTCCATCAGGGGAGAGGGGGCGGCAGACAGAAAGAAGGCGGAAAAGAACGGCCAGACCGTCCCTGACCTGAACATTGGAGATATGTCCAAAACAGACGCCCGGGCCCTGGCTGGAGTCCTCTATGAGCTGTACCTCCGGTCCAAGGAGGTCTACATCGCCACCGAGTATGTCTTTGCCTCCAACGTGGATATCGACTTTATTTCCAGGGTAAAGGAGCTTGACCTGCCCGGAGTGGAGATCGAGCCCACCACTGTGCGGCAGTACCACACCCGCTGCGCCGCCCACCTGCTGGGCCGGGTGGCCAAGATGGACCCGGACGAGTGGCAGTATTACAAGACGGTGGATGAGGACGGCGACGGCGCGGGAGACTATCAGATGAACGACGTGGTGGGCAAGCAGGGGGCCGAGCTGGCCTTTGAGAGTCTTCTCCGGGGACGTCCGGGCACCCGGACGGTGGAGAGGAACACAAAAGGCAAAATTGTGGCCGAGGACTGGCAGCGGGAGCCGGAGCCGGGAGAAAATGTGATCCTCACCCTGGACATCGGCCTTCAGGCCTATGTGGAGAACCTGCTGGCCGACTCGGTCCCCAAGCTGGAGAGCGAGGAGACCGAGGGCGCGGCCTGCGTGGTGCTGGACGTGGACACCGCCGAGGTGCTGGTGGCCGCCAACTACCCCACCTTCGATTTGGCCAACTACGCCGCCGAGCTGACGGAGAAGAGCGACGATCCCCTTAAGCCCTTCCTGAACCGGGCTCTCACCGGACTGTATCCCCCGGGTTCCACCTTTAAAATGATCACCGCCGTGGCCGGGCTGGAGGAGGGGATCATCACCCCAAAGACAAAGATTAAGGACGAGGGGCGGTATACCTACTGGACCGATGTCAACCCGCCCCAGTGCTGGATCTACCGCACCCGCAGGAGTACCCATGGTCTGATTGACGTGACCCGGGCCATTGAGGTGTCCTGTAACTACTTCTTCTTCGATGTGGGCCGACAGCTGGGCATTGAGAAGCTGGACGAGTACGCCCGCCGCTTCGGCCTGGGGGAGAAGTCCGGCATCGAACTGGGAGAGGAGACCGGCGTGGTGGCCGGCCCGGAGTATACCGAGAGACACGGGGAAACCTGGTATGAGGGCAGTATCACCTCGGTGGCCATCGGCCAGGAGAGTACCCAGGTGACCCCCATCCAGCTGGCCAACTATATCGCCACCCTGGTCAACGGCGGCACCCGCCACGCTGCCCACTTCTTGAAAGAGACCAAATCCAGTGACTTCTCAGAGGTCACCTACCGCTATGAGCCCCAGGTGATGGACAAGATTGAGATTAAGGACGAGAACCTGAACGCGGTGAAGGCGGGCATGCTGAAGATGGCCCAAAGCAACCGAGCCTTTCAGAACCTGCCCTTCCAGGCTGGGGCCAAGACGGGTTCCGCCCAGGTAAGTGCCCAGACCGAGTCCAACGCTGTCTTTGTCTGCTTTGCCCCCTATGACGAACCGGAGATTGTGGTGGCCATGGCGGTGGAGCACGGCGGCAGCGGCAGCGAGCTGGCCAGCATGGCCGCCGACGTATTGAGCTATTACTTCTCCTCCAAGGAGACACGGGAGGAGATCCCGGTAGAAAACACCCTGATCCGGTAAACCTCCGGAGGCCACCCCCTACAAAATCAAACAAGGAGATGTATCAACTATGGCAGAAAACTGTACCCACGATTGTTCCAGCTGCTCCGCCGACTGCTCCTCCCGAGACCTGCGGGTTCCGGCCAACGCCATGTCCAGCATTAAGCGGGTCATCGCGGTGGTGAGCGGCAAGGGCGGTGTGGGCAAGAGTACCGTCACCGCCTCCCTGGCGGCGGCAATGGCGAAGAGGGGCAAACAGGTGGCCATTCTGGACGCCGACATCACCGGCCCCTCCATCCCCACCGCCTTCGGCATCCACCAGCGGGCCACCGGCTCCGACGCGGGCATTGACCCCGCCGTCACCAAGGGCGGCATCAGACTCATGTCCCTGAACCTGCTGTCCGCCAACGAGACCGACCCAGTCATCTGGCGGGGACCCGTCATTGCCGGCGTGGTTACCCAGTTCTGGCAGGAGGTGATCTGGGGCGACGTCGACTATATGTTTGTGGATATGCCTCCCGGAACCGGCGATGTGCCCCTTACCGTCTTCCAGTCCCTCCCCGTGGACGGGGTGGTCGTAGTCACCTCCCCCCAGGACCTGGTGTCCATGATTGTGGCGAAAGCCGTCAACATGGCCAAGATGATGGATATCCCCGTGCTGGGTCTGGTGGAGAACTACAGCTACTTCCAGTGTCCCGACTGCGGCAGGCGGCACGCCATCTTCGGCGAGAGCCGCATCGAGAAGGTGGCTGAGGAGCTGGAGATTCCGGTTTTAGCCAAGCTGCCCATAGATACCGCCCTGGCCGCCGCCTTCGACGCCGGGGGAATTGAGGACTTCCCCACCAACTATATGGCTGAGCCGGCCGAAAAGCTGGACAGCTGAGCAGCAAAAAGCAGCCAGCCCGAAATGACCAGATTTTGGCCGTTTCGGGCGGTTTTTATCACCTTTTGCGGGACTAAACCAACGGTTGATTGCCAGATCCGTGCTGCATGGGGTAAAATGAGAAAAAAGGAGGCGGGGAAATGGACGCAATGAGAACCGGCGAACTCATCGCCCAGGTGCGTAAAGAGAAGGAACTGACACAGAAGGACCTGGCGGAGAGACTCCACATATCTACCCAGGCTGTCAGTAAATGGGAACGCGGCTTAAACTGCCCCGACATCGCCCTGCTGGAACCTCTGGCCGAGGCGCTGGACCTCACCGTCACCGAGCTGCTCTCCGGCCAGCGGGGAGAGGAGCCGAAGGAGGAGGTCGTCCGGGACTCCCTGCGCTTCGGACTGGCCCAGCTGGGACCGAAAATCAGACGGTGGAGGTGGCTGTTTATCCTGTCCGCCGCCCTGCTGCTGGCGGTTGTGCTGGGCTTTGGCTATGGATGGGTTCGGGACAACACCGAGTGGCTGCCCCAGCGGGAGACGGTCTTCACCCCTATCGAGCTGGAGGAGGAGCAAAACGCCATTGTCGACCTGCTCACAGCCCCCAACGGGCGGGATTTTCTGCGCATGTACCGGGCTGTACTGGCGGACGACATGGACGGGGTGGCATTCCAGGCGGAGCTGTGGTACAGAGACGGGATACTGGACCGGGAGCTGGTGCAGAGCTGGCACCTGGGGACCCTGTACGCCCGGGAGACTGGGCAGGCCAATTCCCGCCGCCAGCTGGTGACCTTCCGCCTGACCTTTCTGGAAGACGGCGATTTGCAGTACAAGCTTAGGCTGGGGGGAGACTCCATGTCGGGCCGCAAATCGCTGCTGGAGGAACTGCCCCGCCCAATTATGGGCATGGGCTGGGGGCCCGTCGGTGAACCAGTCACCGTGGACCGGGAGGATGGGGCCGTCCTGCTGAAGCTGAATCTGGGCCTGGAGATGGAGGAGGGGCAGACGAGTTCGGCCTTTGATTACCTTTTTCTCGTAAAAGCATATTGGGAGTGACAGAGACATCCCCCTGTGCAGAACTCCAAATTCCCCGGCTTTCAGTCGGGGAATTTTTTTGCCTGTTTTTTGTGGGGTGCGGGGCAAACCTCTTGAAAAAAGGCAGCCCATGGGATACAATATTTGGGAAGAAGCAAGTGCCGCAGATGTTCTGAGGAGAAGGGATTACCATATGGAGGAGAGGAAAAAAACGCTGGAGGACCTGACTCCAGGCCAGAGAGGGACCATCCTGTCCGTGGGCAACAAATCGGGGACGGTGAAGCGCCGCCTGGTAGACATGGGTCTTACCCCGGGCACCGAGGTTCGGGTGACCAAGATCGCTCCTCTGGGTGACCCTATCGAGGTAAGCCTGCGGGGGTATGAGCTGTCCCTGCGCAAGGCAGACGCCGCCCAGATCGTCATGGGCCAGCCCCGGCCCCGGTCCACGGGCGCGGCCCGGGCGGCCATGACTCGCCCCGACCCGGAGACTGCCCGCCGCCAGCTGCGGGCCCACGAGCACGAGCTGGAGGTCCACGGCGGACAGTACGACCCCGCCGAGCATGACAAACGTACCATGCGCATCGCTCTGGCCGGCAACCCAAACTGCGGCAAGACCACCCTGTTTAACGCCCTCACCGGCTCCAACCAGTATGTGGGCAACTGGCCTGGCGTCACGGTGGAGAAGAAAGAGGGAGAGACCCGCATCGGCGAGAGGACGGTGACGGTGGTGGACCTGCCGGGCATCTACTCGCTATCCCCCTACTCCATGGAGGAGATCGTGGCCCGGGACTTTATCATCGGCGAGGGCCCCGACTGCGTCATCGACATCGTGGACGCCACCAACCTGGAGCGCAATCTGTATCTCACCGTCCAGCTGTTGGAGCTGGAGAGACCCACGGTGCTGGCCCTCAACTTTATGGACGAGGTGGCCAAGCGGGGGGACCGGATTGATGTGGAACGGCTGTCCAAGGAGCTGGGGGTGCCGGTGATCCCCATCACCGCCCGCACCGGCGAGGGGATCGAGGAGCTGATGCACACCGCCCACCGGCAGATGCACCTGGGGGTGACCATTGAGCCCGACGACCTCTATGACGACTACACCCACGACATCCACCACCGCATGGGCGAGCTGCTCCATGACTACGCCTACGCCGCCAGACTCCCCGCCCACTGGGCCTCCATCAAGCTGCTGGAGGGGGACTCCATTGTGGAGAAGGCGCTGAATCTCCCCCGGGCTGTAAAGACAAAGCTGGACACCCTGGTGGCGGAGTATGAAAACTCCAGCGACCTGGGGGACCGGGAGACCCTCATCGCCGACAGCCGCTACCAGTATATCCAAAAGGTAGTGTCTGCCTCGGTGGAGAAGGGGAGTGTGTCCGGGGGACGCACCTTCAGCGAGAAGATCGACAGGGTGGTTACCCACCGGGTACTGGCCATCCCCCTGTTCCTGTGTACTATGCTGGTGATGTTCGTGGTCACCTTCGGCCCCTTCGGCTCCTGGCTGTCCGACGGGGTGGGGGCCGGGATGGACGCTTTGGCCCGGTGGCTGGCCCCCACGCTGGCCGGGCTGGGAGTGTCCCATGTACTCATCTCTCTTCTCTGCGACGGCATCATTGCCGGGGTGGGGGGCGTACTCACCTTTCTGCCTCAGATTGCTCTGCTGTTTTTGTTTCTGTCCTTTCTGGAGGACTCGGGCTACATGTCCCGGGCCGCCTTTATCATGGACCGGGCCCTGCGCAGGTTTGGCCTGAGCGGCAAGGCATTCATTCCCATGCTCATGGGCTTTGGCTGCTCCGTTCCCGCCATGATGGGGGCACGGACCATGGAGAATGAGAAGGACCGGCGTATGACCATCCTGCTCATCCCTTTCATGTCCTGCTCTGCCAAGCTGCCTGTCTACGGCCTGATCTCCGCCGCTTTCTTCGGCCCATGGGCGGGGCTGCTGGTCTTTGGGCTGTATGTCATTGGCATGCTGGTGGGCATTGCCTCCGGGCTGTTTTTTAAAAAGACCCTCTTCGCCGGGGAGCCCGCCCCCTTTGTGATGGAGCTGCCCCCCTACCGCCTGCCCTCTCTGGGCAACATTCTCACCCACGTGTGGCAGAAGGTGAAGGGGTTTTTGGTAAAGGCCGGCACTTTGATTCTGCTTATGTCCATGGTCCTCTGGCTGCTCCAGTCCTTCGACTTCTCCCTCCACATGGTGGAGGACGCCTCGCAGAGTATGTTGGGCGCCCTGGGAAACGTGATCGCCCCCGTGTTTGTCCCCTGCGGCTTCGGCTTCTGGCAGGCCGCCGTGGCCCTTCTCACCGGCCTCATTGCCAAGGAGATGGTAGTCTCCTCCCTGTCCATGTTCTATGGCTTCTCCCTCACCGCCGCCAGCGGGGAGGTGGCCGCCGCCATGACCGGCTTTACCCCCCTGTCCGCCTTCTCCATGCTGGTGTTTATCCTGCTGTATGTCCCCTGCGTGGCCGCCGTGTCCACCCTGTTTAAGGAAATGGGCAGCCGCAAATGGGCCTGGTTCTCCATCGCCTGGCAGATCGGCTGCGCCTATGTGATGTCTCTGCTGGTGTATCAGATCGGGAGTATACTCTTATGATTGTAAACATTGCGTTTTGGATTTTCGTGCTGGCCATGGACCTGCTCATCCCTGGGGTTATGATCGGCTTCGGGAAGGAGTTTCAAAAGAATCCGCCCACAGAGATCAACCCGGGTTTCGGCTACCGGACAGCCATGTCCTCGAAAAACCAGGACACCTGGGACTTTGCCCAGAGGTACATGGGTAAGGTCTGGTATCAGGCGGGGCGGTGGCTGCTGATCCCCTCCATTTTGCCGCTGCTGATTGTGCTGGGGCAGGACGTGGGCGCCGTCGGCACGGCCGGTCTCGCCGTCAGCGGGGTGCAGCTTGTGGTGATGCTGGGGTCTATACTGGTGGTGGAGAGGACTCTGAGGAGAACCTTTGACAAGAATGGAAAAAGAAAGATAGAAACGGACTGATTTTGTGATAAAACTTATTTCTCTGGACCTGGACGGTACATTGCTGGACCCTAAGGGTCGGATTACGGACGCCTCCAAGGCGGCCATCGCGAAAGCGAAGGCTGCGGGGCTTCGGGTGGTCATCAACACCGGGCGGCCTGTACAGGAGGGCGTCTTCTTCGCCAGGGAGGCGGGGTGCGACCTGCTGGTGTCCGGAGCGGGGGGCGGACTGGTGGTGGACGGAGAGACCGGTGAGACCCTCCGCCGCTGGGACGTGCCCGAGCCCTCGGCCCGCCGGGCCCTGGGACTCTGCCTGAGCTGGGACACCGACCTGATTGTCTACGCCGGGAGAGAAATTTTGGTGACCGCCGCCTATAAAAGGGAGATGGAGGTGTGGTATCCCTTCCCCGCGTTCCACCAGGCGGTCACGGTGACGGAGGATTTTTGGGGCTATATGGAGGCGCACCATTTGCCCCTGGTGAAAATCCATGGGGAGATCGGCAGTGTGCGTCCCCCGGTGGAGGAGCTGGCCGCCCTGCCTGACGTCAGTCTCACCACCTCCAGCGACCACGACTTTGAGATAACCGCCGCTGGCGGGGACAAAGGGGCGGCGCTGGGAGTCATTGCCCGGCGGTATGGCGTTCCACTGGAGGAGTGCGCCGCCGTGGGGGACAGTGAGAACGATTTAAGTGTTCTTCAGACGGTGGGAATGCCCATTGTCATGGACAGCGCCCCTCGGAACGTAAAAGAGAGGGCGGTCCTCGTTGTCCCGTCCAACCGTGAGGAGGGGGCGGCCCAGGCCATTTTGAGCTGTCTGTCGTGAGGCCCGCAGCGGGCCTGTCCAGATTGAAAACCAGGCGCCGGGAAGAATCTTTGACCGTTTCCAGTGATGCTGCAGCGCAAAAACCCCGGAACGCTTGGGGGGCGTCCCGGGGTTTGATTTTATTTGGCGTATTCGATGGCCTTGGTCTCCCGCAGGAGATGGACCTTGATCTGACCGGGGTACTCCAGCTCGTCCTCGATTTTTTTGGCGATCTCCCGGGCGAGAAGGACCATTTGGTCCTCGCTGACCACGTCGGGCTTGATCATGATGCGCACCTCGCGGCCGGCCTGGATGGCGAAGGACTTCTCCACTCCGTTAAAGGAGGAGGTAATTTCCTCCAGGGCCTCCAGCCGCTTGATATAGTTCTCCAGGTTTTCCCGACGGGCGCCGGGGCGGGCGGCGGAAATGGCGTCGGCCGCCTGGACCAGGCAGGCCACAATGGTCTTGGGTTCCACGTCGTTGTGGTGGGCGTGGATGGCGTGAATGATGTTCTCGCTCTCCCGGTACTTCCGAGCCAGCTCCACGCCGATCTGCACGTGGGAGCCCTCCACCTCGTGGTCGATGGACTTGCCCAGGTCGTGGAGAAGGCCGGCCCGTTTGGCTTCGGTGACATTGGCGCCGATCTCGGCGGCCAGCAGTCCGGCCACGTGGGACACCTCGATGGAGTGGTTGAGAACATTCTGACCGTAGCTGGTGCGGTAGCGCATGCGGCCCAGCAGCTTGACAAGCTCCGGGTGCAGGCCGTGGACATTGGTCTCGAAGATGGCTCTCTCGCCCTCTGACTTGATGACCATGTCCACCTCACGCTTGGCCTTCTCCACCATCTCTTCAATACGGGCGGGATGGATGCGGCCGTCCAGGATTAGCTTCTCCAGGGCCAGCCGGGCGATCTCGCGGCGCACCGGGTCGAAACAGGAGACGGTGATGGCCTCGGGCGTGTCGTCAATAATCAGGTCCACCCCGGTGAGAGTCTCCAGGGTGCGGATGTTGCGGCCCTCCCGGCCGATGATGCGGCCTTTCATGTCGTCGTTGGGCAGGGGGACCACGGAGACGGTGGCCTCAGACACGTGGTCGGCGGCGCACCGCTGGATGGCCAGGGAGATGATCTCCCGGGCTCTGGTGTCCGCCTCGTCCTTGAACCGGGCTTCAATCTCCTTGATCTTCATGGCGGACTCGTGGGTGACGTCCTCCTCCAGCTGCTTAAGCAAGTAGTTCTTGGCCTCCTCGGCGGTATAGCCGGAGATGCGCTCCAGCTCGTCCACCTGCTGCTGCTTCAGGGCGTCGGCCTCAGCCTGGGTGGCGTCCAGCTTGGCCAGCTTGGCGGACAGCTGCTCTTCCTTCTTCTCGATATTTTCCATCTTGCGGTCCAGGTTTTCCTCCTTCTGCTGAAGGCGGTTCTCCTGGCGCTGAAGCTCGTTGCGGCGGTCCTTAACTTCCTTTTCGTGTTCGTTTTTGGCCTTGAGGATCTCCTCCTTGGCCTCTACCAGTGCCTCGCGCTTTTTGCTCTCGGCGCTTTTATAAGCCTCGTTGACAATGCGGGTGGCCTCGTCCTCGGCGGACCTGATCTCCCTTTCTGCGGTGGCCTTGCGGCGGTTCCAGCCGAAGACCGCGCCCCCCAGAGCGCCCACAATCAGCGCGGCGATGATCAGCACGGCTGCTATAATCGGGTTCATTGGGTCTTGTTACACCTCCAAATTGTTTCGTAGCCGCGGCGGACCGCCGCGAACTTGCAGTAAAAGGCCGCAAGAGATCGGACAGGCGGGCAGCCTTCCCTCCCTTGCGACAACTGAAAAACATCCCCACAGGTTTTTCAATATTTGTCCACCCAACATTGTAAAGGCAAACCGCTTTTCTGTCAAGATTTATTC
>CATONV010000052.1 GCA_951801655.1 uncultured Oscillospiraceae bacterium
GCGGCGTGAAGGCCAGCAGCAGCCCGGACAAGAACGACCTGGCCATGATCCTCTCCGACAAGGAGTGTACCGCCGCCGGGGTGTACACCCTGAACCGGGTAAAGGCGGCCCCCATCTATGTAACCATGGGTCACCTGGAGGACGGCGCGGCCTGGGGCATTGTGGCCAACAGCGGCAACGCCAACGCCTGTTGCCCCGGCAGTCACGAGAACGCGGAGGCCATGTGCGCGGCGGCCGCCGCCGCCACAGGACGGGAATCCCGGGACTTCATTGTCTGCTCCACCGGCGTCATCGGCCAGCCCATCAACATCGGGGCCATCAAAACGGGAATGCCCAGGCTGGCTGCCGCCCTGTCCGGCGACGGCTCCGACAGCGCCGCCGCCGCCATCATGACCACCGACACGGTGAAAAAGGAGATCGCCCTCTCCTTCGACGTGGGGGGCAGGACAGTACGTCTGGGGGCCATTGCCAAGGGCTCCGGCATGATCCACCCTAACATGGGCACTATGCTGTGTTTTATCACTACTGACTGCGCCATCACCCAGGAGATGCTGGAGGACGCCCTACGGGACGTGTCCGCCAAAACCTTTAACCGGGTCACGGTGGACGGCGACACTTCCACCAACGACACTTGCGTCATCCTGGCCAACGGCATGGCAGGCAACCCCCTCATTGAGTGGAAGGATGCAGGCTATGAGGCTTTCCGGGCGGCTCTGAACCATGTCTGCCGCCATATCGCCCGTGCCATCGCCGGGGACGGCGAGGGGGCCGGCAGGCTGGTCACCTGCAAGGTGACAGGCGCCCGCAGCGAGGAGAACGCCGAGAGGCTGGCCAAGGCGGTAGTGGGCTCCTCCCTGGTGAAGGCCGCCATGTGCGGGGGCGATGCCAACTGGGGCCGGGTGCTGGCCGCCATGGGCTACTCCAAGGCCCCCTTCCGCCCGGAGCACGTGGATATCTCCTTCCGGTCAGAGGCCGGGGAAATTATGGTATGCGGCCAGGGGGACGGCCTGCCCTTTGATGAAGGCAGGGCCAAAGAGATTTTGTCCCAAAAGGAGGTCGTCATCGACGTGGACCTCCACGAGGGCGAGGACGAGGCAGAGTGCTGGGGCTGTGACCTCACCGCCGAGTATGTCCATATCAACGGGGATTACCGCAGCTAAAAAGTACAAGGAGGAATCCATTATGTCCTTCAGCGAGTTGGACCGGGCCCAGATTTTGGCCGAAGCCCTGCCCTATATTCAAAAATTTTCCGGAAAAACCATTGTGATCCGCTACGACAGCGGCGCGGTCCACGGCGAGGGGGTAGAACCTCTTCTGTCCGATATTATCCTGCTGTCCCTGGTGGGCATCCGGGTGGTTGTGGTCCACGGCGGCACGCCAGAGATCAACGACATGCTCACCCTGCTGGGCAGACAGTCCCAATTTATCGACGGCCTGCGCTATACCGACAGCCAGACCATGTCTGTGGTCCAGCAGGTGCTGTGCGGCCAGGTGAACAAGGACCTGGTGGCCGCGCTGAACCGCCTGGGCGGCAGGGCCGTGGGCCTGTGCGGGCTGGACGGCGGGCTGTTCCAGGCCAGGATGGTCGATGAAAAGTACGGACTGGTGGGCGATATCGCCAAGGTGGACGCCGCCATGGTGGCCTCCGCCCTGGCCAGCGGCTACATCCCCGTGGTGGCCCCTGTGGCTCAGGGAACGGACCGGCCCACCTCCTACAACGTGGACGCCGATACCGCCGCCGCCAAGCTGGCCGTGGCCCTGGAGGCGGAGAAGCTGGTTCTCCTCACCGATGTCCGGGGACTTCTCCGCGACAGCGCCGACGAGGCCACCCTGATCCCCGCGCTGCAGCTCTCCTCCGTCCCCGCCCTGGTGCGGGAGGGGGTCATCGCCGGGGAGATGGTACACAAGGTAGATTGCTGTGTCAACGCCGTCCGCTCCGGTGTGGGCTCCGCCGTCTTGCTGGACGGTCGGGTGTCTCACTCCCTTCTCAGCGAGCTGCTCACCGACGCCGGCGTGGGCACCATGCTCACCAACTAAATCCCGAGAAACCTTCACTGTGTAGGGGCGGATATCATCCGCCCGCAGGATATGAACCAATTTTATAAAAAAGCGGGTGGGTAATACCCGCCCCTACAGGAGGCCCTATGAAAAAAGACTTGTTAAAGCTGCTGGACCTGTCCAAAGAGGACATTGTGTCCATCCTGAACACGGCGGACCAGCTGAAATATGAGACCAAGCACAACATCCACAAGGACTACCTCAAGGGCAAGACTCTGGCTATGATTTTTGAGAAGAACTCCACCCGTACTCGGGTGTCCTTTGAAACAGGCATGTACCAGTTGGGGGGCCACGCCCTGTTTCTGTCCGGCAAGGAGAGTCAGATCGGTCGGGGAGAGCCCATTGAGGACACCGCCCGGGTGCTGGACCGGTACTGCAACGGCATTATGATCCGCACCTTTGCTCAGGATGAGGTGGAGACCCTGGCCCGGTACACCAGAATTCCCGTCATCAACGGCCTGACCGACTTCTGCCACCCCTGCCAGGTGCTGGCCGACCTGCTTACCGTTCGGGAGCACAAGGCGGTGCTGGAGGGGTTGAAGATGTGCTACATCGGAGACGGCAACAACATGGCCAACTCCCTGATTGTGGGCGGATTGAAGATGGGGATGGAGGTGTCGGTGGCCTGTCCCGAGGGCTACGACCCCGACCCCCAGGTTCTCTCCTTTGCCAAGGGCGACCCTACTCACAAATTCTCCCTGTTCCGCACCCCCAAGGAGGCTGCTGTGGGCGCCGACGTGATGATTACCGACGTGTGGGCCTCCATGGGCCAGGAGGAGGAAAAGGCCATCCGGGTAAAGGCCTTCCAGGGCTATCAAATTAACGATGAGCTGATGGCGCTGACCAACGAGGGCTGCATGGTGCAGCACTGCCTGCCCGCCCACCGTGGGGAGGAGATCACCGCCGAGGTCTTCGAGGCCCACGCCCAGGAGATCTTCGACGAGGCGGAAAACCGTCTCCACGCCCAGAAGGCGGTCATGTATCTGCTGATGAAGGAAGCGTAAAAAACAGGCGCCGCCCCATGGGGCGGCGCCTGTTTTTCTTCAACCGGGCAAATCTCAGAAGTACTTCTTCACACCCTCGGAGGCCAGGGAGGCGTCGTCGCTGATGGTAATGGTGAACTTGATGTTGTGCCTCTCGGCAAACTTATTCAGCCAGTCCAGGAACTTCTCGGTCTCGTTGTCGCACTCGCCGCCCACAATTTTGGTCAGACTGTCGATGAAAATGTGGGTAATGTCATAATTGCCGGCGTACATGCCGCTGATAAAGCCCTTCAGGGCAGTGTAGTCGGCGATATCGTACTCGCTGGCCTCCACCAGGCGGATGTGGTAAGGGATATCGAAGGTAAGCTTATTGCCTTTCTCAATGCAGACCACGTTGCCGTGCTCGGTCTGGACGGCGTTGTTGATCATTTCGATCACGTTTTTGGTCTTGCCGGAGCCCTTCTTGCCCATGATAACTCGAATCATGTGTATCACTCCTTATCATTTTGACATCGGGGGTGTACCCTCTGCTTAATAACACTTTACCATATCCCGGCCGTTATTTCAACTAAAATAATTGTGAATTTTTTATTTGCTCCTTTTTACTCCCGCGCCGCGCCCAGACAGAGGTCCAGCTAAAGACGGAGGGTCCGGCCTGTGTCGGACAGATAGTCGCAGACGACGTCCAGACCGTCCAGATTGGGGTCCCGCGTCTCGTTTAACCCCATAGACATCAGAGTCACGGCGTGAATGCCTTTGGAAAGCCGGTTGACTGTCATGTCCAAATCAAGTAACTGTTCCTGTAAAGTCATAGTTTCCTCCTTGATTTTTCCCAGGCGGTGTGGCATAATTGGATTTACCATTCCTCCGGGTTTGGTTTGTAGAGTGTTGGTGTGCTTTGCGAGGGACGCCGGCACTCTATTTTTTGATGTCCCGCTCCACAAGATCAATTCCCTTTTCGATTACTTCTGTCCGGGATATGCCAAGGGCATCTGCGCAATGCTGCAATTTGGCCGCTGTTTCTTCGGTCAATCGCAGCCCGAGGTTGACGCTCTTGGTAATCTCCTTGCGGGGCCGGCCCGTTCTTGGAGACATTGTCTCACCTCACTTTTCGCTCCTGCAATAATTATAATATTGCTTGGGCAAAAAGAAGTAACCGTACCTCCGTCCAAAGAGTGCGGTTACTTCTTGCAGCATAAACCTTTGGGCTTTACTCGGAATAGGGTTTGTTGGTCTCGATGTACATGCCGCGGTCGGCGGACCAGCCCACGTAGAAGTTCAGGGCCTTGCCCAGGTCACGGAGCTTGAAGTAGTTGCTGCCGTTGATCTTGTATACCTCGGCCCCTACCTTCTGGCCGTCCACATAGACGGTGTCGTTGCTGACGGCGGCCTCCTGATCGCCGCCGGTGGCCGCGCCCGCCAAGTCGCCGGACTGCTTATCATACCCCTGGCCGGTGGTGGCGGTGACGGAGCTCAGCGCACCGTCGTAGCCCACGGCGAACTGCTTCTCGGTGCCGTTGAGCAGAGCGGCCACATCACGAATCTTGAAGTAGTTGCTCTCGCCGATTTTGTACACCGTGGGGTCGACCGCCGCGCCGTTTACCTCCAGCTTGTCGTTGGTGGGAGCGGCGATCGTCTCAGCGGCGGGCTGCTGGGGCTGCTCAGGCTGGGTGGGGGTGGTGGAGTCGTTGAACGAGACGGAAAATCCATAACTGTTGGCAAAATCGTTCCACGCTTCTTTGAATTCGTCAAGGACGGTAAGTCCCTGCCCAATACTGATTGAAAACACTTTGAGCTCCTCGAAGGGTACGGTAGCCGACTGACTTGCCGCTGTATCAAACACCATCATACCCATATCATAAGTCCCGCTATCAAGCTCTCCTGACCCGGTATAGCTAATATAGACGGTTGTGCCTTCTACACGAGCGCTGCAAGTGATGTCATAGCCGACATCATTCCAGTTCTCTGTATAGGTTTCCGCCGCAAAGGCGGGGATGGTCAGCCCCAAGCAAAGGGCCAGGGCCAGCGCCAGGGATAGGATTTTCTTTTTCATGTGATTCTTCCTCTCTTTTTTATTTTCTCAGCGGTTTAACCCGGGGAGGGAGGGAAAAAATAAGGACTTGGAGGGGACCAAAGCTCCCTCCCGGGGCCTCTTCCGCCGAGACAAACAAAAGCGGTGCAGGATGAATCATCCCACACCGCACTTATCCGGACACAAACCCTCAAACCGCCTCTTGTAAAGCGGCGGCTTTTCCGATATAATGAGGGCTGGCGCAGCAATGCTGTTGTGTGGGAGGGGCTTTCTCCCGCATAGGGGTGTGGGGCGGTTCCAGCGCCCCACGCCTTGCCTTTATTTGCCTCGTGTCTTCATTGTAGCGCATATTTGGAAATTACGCAAGAAATTTTTTGGGAAAATGAGAAGAACGGAGGCCGCCCGGCCTCCGTTCTCATGTCGTTATCAGGTTTACAGCTTGGCCAGCAGCTCTTTGCGCAGGTCCTCGTAGCCGGGCTTATCCAGCAGGGCAAACATGTTCTTCTTATATGCTTCCACGCCGGGCTGGTTAAAGGGGTTGACCTCCAGCAAGTGGCCGGACAGGCCGCAGACATACTCGAAGAAGTAGATCAGGAAGCCCACACTCTTCTCGCTGATTTGAGGCAGCTCGATGAGAACATTGGGCACGCCGCCGTCCACGTGGGCCAGGATGGTGCCCCGCATGGCCTGCTCGGCCACAAAGGACAGGGGCTTGCCGGACAGGAAGTTCAGCCCGTCCACGTTAGCGGGATCATTGGGAATCTTGTACTCGCCCTGGGGAGCAAAGGAGACCACCGTCTCGAACATGATCCTCTCGCCGTCCTGGATGAACTGGCCCATGGAGTGCAGGTCGGCGGTAAACTCCACGCTGGCGGGGAACAGGCCCTTGCCGTCCTTGCCCTCGCTCTCGCCATAGAGCTGTTTCCACCACTCGGCGAAAAAGCGGAAGCGGGGCTCGTAGCCGGCCAACACCTCGATGCGCTTGCCGCCCTGATACAGCCCGTGGCGGGCGGCGGCATACTGCCAGGCGGGGTTGTCCAGGCCGCCCACGGCCAGTTCCTCCATAGCCTGGCGGGCGCCGGCCATCAGCGCGTCAATGTCCACGCCGGACACGGCGATGGGCAGCAGACCCACAGCGGTGAGAACGGAGAATCGACCGCCCACATCATCAGGCACCACAAACTCCTCGTAGCCCTCGGTGTCGGCCAGCCCCTTCAAAGCGCCTCTGGCCTTGTCGGTGGTGGCATAGATGCGCTCCTTGGCTCCCTCCTTGCCGTACTTCTTCTCCAGCAGCTCCTTGAAAATCCGGAAAGAGACGGCGGGCTCGGTGGTGGTGCCCGACTTGGAGATGACATTGACGGAGAAGTCACGCTCGCCGATGAGCTGCAGCAGCTCCAGCAGGGCGTCGGTGGACAGACCGTTGCCGGCGAAGAAGATATCAGGGGTGTCCTTCTTCTTCAGATTGTAGTTGTTGGACAGCAGCAGCTCAATGACCGCCCGAGCGCCCAGATAAGAGCCGCCGATGCCAATTACCACCAGCACCTGGGACTGCTTCTGAATCTTTTGGGCCGCCGCCTGAATGCGGGCGAACTCCTCCTTGTCATAGTCTCGGGGCAGAGTTACCCAGCCGGTAAAATCGCCGCCAGGACCAGTGTGGGTCGCCAGCATCTGGGCCGCGTTGGTCAGCCGCTCCTTGCGCGAGGTCAGATAGTCCTCAGGCAGAAAGCCGCTCAGCTTGGAGAGATCAAGTTTTAACATGGAACATTCCTCCTGTGAAAGAATGGGAAAGACGCTGTTTACATTATATCACACTCTTTGGCGCAATTCACCAAATATTTAAAATTTATCTGAATCAGTAAAATTTTTCTTGGCACCCTAAAAATTTCAATTTTACTATTGACAAACACCGCCCCCTTGAGTATAATGATCTTCGTTGTTCCGGACGATTAGCTCAGCTGGTAGAGCATCCGCTTGACGTGCGGGAGGTCACAGGTTCAAGTCCTGTATCGTCCACCACCTTAAGAAAGTCCGCTATCCCTTGTGCTGCATGGGGTAGCGGGTTTTTCTTTCCCCTGATTTTAGCCGTTTTGGTCGTTGTTTGGTCGTTATGGTCAGTTATAAGCACAGAATTAGGGGGGCAACAAGAACCAGAGGACGAGTTGAACATTGTGTTTGCCAAGATGGGAGAGTGCCTTCAGTCGTCTCAATGGGCTCTGTTTACTTTACTAATACCTTTACAAATTCCCCTTGACTTTGATAAGACCTCTATGATAAAATCGAGTCCATTCACAAAAAATAGTCATTTTGTGAATGGACTTATCGATTCGAGAGACACTTTGTCAAAATAGCGTTAAAAAGCAAATGCTCGGAGGTGAACTAATGAACTATATCACACTTTCAGACCTTTACTATAAGAATAAAGCCGACTATGAGCAGCAATACCAAGAACGCTACCACAGCGAGTACTCAGTACACTTGGACTTTGAGGTATCTGGTCACCGTGCGTTTTTTGTGCAGACGCCGGAGGTTTATCACATGTTAACAGACATTCTAAGGATGAACCAAGCGGTGTCCAATTTGTGCAACTCATTGCCCGGAGCGGCGACCCATCAGTTTTCGAGGCGGTGCTTAATAGACGAAATTGTGTTGACGAACAGCATTGAGGGCGTCAGGAGCACCAGAAAAGAAATCAGTGATATTCTGGATGAGCTAGAGACGAAAAGTAAGGGGAAACGTTTCTACGGACTGGTGAAAAAATATAACATGCTTATGGTTAAAGAGGAACTACCCCTCAACACATGTCAGGACATCCGGGATATCTACGACGAATTAGCTTTGGCTGAGGTTGCGGAGGAAAACCCGGAAAACGTTCCCGACGGACAATTTTTTAGGAAAGACTCCGTCAGCGTATACAGCCCAACGCAGAAAGAAATTCATAAGGGTCTATACCCAGAGGAAAAAATCATTCAGGCCACAGAGCAAGCTTTGGACTTTCTGAACAACGACAAAAGCGAAATATTGTTCAAAATTGCGATTTTCCATTATCTGCTGGAATATATCCATCCGTTTTACGATGGAAATGGCCGCTTGGGAAGATTTATTTGCAGCTATTTGTTGTCTCAGGAGTTGGAACCGGTGACTGGATACCGCATCTCTTACACCATAAAAGAGAATATCAACGATTATTACCATGCCTTTACTATCTGCAACAATTCTCTTAATCGGGGGGATCTGACACCGTTTCTCCACATGTTCCTAAGTCTCATTCAAATTTCAGTAGAGAAACTGAAAAATTCCCTCCAACAGGGTTTTACCAGACTAAACCGCTGTACCCAGAAAATTCCGGATGTTTTCCCACAGGCAGATATTACGTTAGAAACCCTGTGTCACCTACTAATCCAAGCAGCGCTGTTCTCTGAGCATGGTGTCCCAACAAACGTAGTTCTCAACCATGTCGAAATCAGCAGGGGCACACTTAACAAGAAACTGGAAGAATTTCCGGATGGGTTGTTGATTAAAAAGAGACGAGGCAATACCAATTACTACTCCATCGACATCGCAGCCTTTGAGGGTTACCCCACAGAAGGATAAAAACGGACCCGCTTCAGTTCATCTGGACCGAAGCGGGTTTGCTTTATGTAAGAACCGTAACTATCAAAAATGTGTCATGCTCCGCCCGCAGACGTTGAAACAGGTGTGTGGAGAATTTCGTCCCTCTGGACGGGTCGTAGCTGTCCACGGCCCGCAGCACAGCGATAAAGCCGGCCTGGGTCAGGTCCTCAATGGTAGTCCCGCCCAGGCCAGCCCAACGTGTGGCCTGTTTATAGACCATGCGCTGTACCTGGTGCCACAGCTCCACGATCCTGTCACGGTCCCCGGCCTGAATCAGCGCCACCAGCTCCTCGTTGCTCACGATACCCCTCCTTCGAAATAGAAGGACAGGGTGGAAGCTCCCTGTCCCTTTTTGTTAAAAGTTCTTGATTGTGTTCTCGGTCAGCTTCTCCCACTGGCTGGAGATAGAAAGTACATATCTGGGTTCCCCCTTTCCGTGGGCCTGTCCAGTACAAATCCGGGCCGTGTCCTCCAGGTTCTTCCACACCTCCATAATGTCGTTGGCCGCTGCCTTTTGGCGTACTGCGATCAACTCCCGGCGGGTCTGGGTGTCCTTCGTGTCTTTCAGCAGCTTTTCGACGTGCTGGGCAATCAGCCGCTGCATGGTGGGGCTGTCCTCGTATTGGTCCAGGAGCGCCCACAAATCATGGGCATTCAGAATCCCGCTCTTCAACAGTTCCAAACCGTTCTGGTCGATATCCTCCGGTGTGGCCAGGTTCGCTTTTGCGTGGGTGCTCTCCAGGTTCTTACCAATCTCTTTCACCTGCTTGTCGAAGTCCTCCCATATCTCGACTCCGGCATGAGCAAATACATTTTGTGCTCTTTTAAGCTTGGCGGCGCATTCTTCCCGCCAGAGGTCAGCGTCCCCCTTGTAATAGAAGTCGGTTTCGTGCTTGGCGTCCTCGACACGCTTTTCTGCCGCTCTCAGCGCTTCGTATGCCTCTGTGTACTTGGTCCGGGCCTCCTTAAAAGCGTGGTCCAGTTGGACAGCGTAAACCTTGTAAAAACTCATAAAAACACTCCTTTTTTTATTTTACCAGGGCACAGCTGCCATCCTCATAAAGGGCGCAGCTCTTGCCACAATGGGCCATACCGGGCCAGGGGCAGGCCGTCCCGGCCCCCATGCGCCGCCCCTTGATACCACACCCCACCTCGGGGATATACAGGGCACAGGACGTATCACAGCGGGCGTCGTACATCCGGCCTTTGAGCGGACAGGTCTTGTCCAGCTTCACCGGCCCCAGGACCGGGGGCGGGGCTTGATTCTTTGCGACCTCGTTTACATCGTGGAGGGCGCTTTGCGGTATCATCCCTTTTGTGGTTCTTATCATTGGCTCATGTTCAATCATCTTCTGCATAGTAGTCCTCCTCAGATATTTGGGTAGATCGTTTTGGCCGGGGACAGATAGAAGTCAACCAGGGCCAGTGCGGCAAGCTCCAGATCGGTCATATCCATTTCTTCAAGGGGCGGTAACTGCTCCCCGGTACAGAGGGTAATAAAATCACGCTGCTCTCCTCGAAGCTGTCTCCTTGTGATTTCCCCAGCCCTCAAACGGTCCTCCCCTGTCACAATCCTGTCAATGGCTTCATCCACTTCCAGGGTCCGGGTGGGCAGCCGGTACACCCTTCCGCAAGTCACATAGTAATATTCCACACTCTCCTCCTTCTACTGTACACCAACGCCCACTCGGGCGTCCTCTGCGTCAATAACAGGCTTGAATACCTGAGCAAACTGGGCAAGGTCACCGTCAAAATGGATATGTATATTGGGCCGGACAATAATGGGCGTTTGCCGCCCGCTGTCGTTCCCGCTTGCGCCATAGCTGGCCGGGGGCGGTGCGGAGTAACCAGCAGACGGGGCCATGTCCGCCGTGGCGATTGCTACCCGGCTCTGCGCCGCTGGCATTGCCGCCGTAAGGTCGGAGATCATACGGTCCCGGGCGGACGGCATGGCCGTCTCCAGGGCAGGGGCCGCACGGCTCATTGGGCTAGAAGCTGTGTCGCCATCGGACAGAGCCATAGGGGCCGCTGATGGTCCGTCGCTCTGAAGAGATGGACCGCCAGAGCGTCGACCACCCCCCTGGACCGCTCCACTGTAATCCGGGACTTCCGGCATTTTCATGCTTTGCAGCTCTTTGCCCCGTCCGGTCAGAAATGCGATTGCCGCAGCCAGCGCCAGCACCGCCGCAATCACAACGCCGATCACAATAACCCATTGCCCCAGCGTCAAGGATACCGCAGTTCCAGCTATGGAGAAGGTTGTACTTGCAATACCAGCCGCCCCCAGCGCCCCTGTAATTGCTGTGATAATACCGGCAATCGGGCTGATAACGGCCAGGAATGCCACAACACCCACAACCGCTGCCTGTGCTCCATCCGGGATACCGTTGAACCAGTCCATGAAGGTGGTTGCCATTTGGGTAAGCGTAGTCAAAAATGGTTGGATGCTTTCCGCAAGCCGGGACATGCTTTCCTGGAAACGGAGGTTTGCTTCCCGGCTCTCCATGATAGTCTCGTTGTTTTCACGGAAAATATCGCCTGTTTCTCCGTAGATTATTCCAAGGTTGTTCATGATGAGTTCTGCCCGCTTCCCCTCATCATTCAGAAGGGCAAGGCTTTCATTGAATGCGTCTTCGCTCTCGCCCGCCCAATTCAGGGCATCCGCTAAAACGCCGGTGACCTGTCCGGTTTTAGCGGTTTCGTTAGCCGCCTCAATCAATCCCTCAATGGGGAGAGCGTCGCCAAAGGTGCCGTACACCCCAGCCGCAATCTGTGTCCATTTGGCAACGTCCTCCTCACTCCGGGCCAGCGAGGCAAGGAGCTGCGACGCTTCCGCAGCCGTGTCAATATCGCCAAGTATCCCGTAAAAGGACGAAAAAGCCTGATTTGCCACATCGGCACTATACCCCGCCGCTTCAAAGGCGGTATTTAATTTGGCTTGAGCAACACGATACTCTTCAGTAGCCTCGTTAAGGTTTAATACCCATTGGACAAGCTCCCCAATTTTTTCCATGAGAAAGCCGAAAGATTCGGCGGCAAGCTGCCCGGCTAACACACTGCCCGCAAGACTTTCAGACAATGAATCTGTATCGTCTGTACATTCGTCGGTGTTTTCGCTCAGGTTTTCCAGTTCATCAGCGTACTGCCGTGCCTGTTGCTGTGCCTGCTCTAAAGCCTCAGACAATTCCCGGTAGCCTTCCGCGTCCTCGGAATCCAGTCCGGCCTCTCTGGCCTGTTCCAGTGCCTCGCTCAACTCAGAGGCCTGGGCCTCCGCTTCCGCAAGCGCTTTTGTTAACAGCCTCTGCTTTTCGACTAAAATGTCAGCGCTTCCGTGGTCAAAATTTAATTCCTGGTTTATTTCCCGCAGTTCTGCGTTATACTGTTGGGCCTCCACGGTGGCCTCAGACAGAGCCAGAACCAGCTCCCTATACCCTTCTGCGTCCGTTTCATCCATTCCGGACGCCTTTGCTTTCTCAAGCTCTTTTGTGAGTTCCGACACTTCAAGTTCAGAACTGGCAACAGCTTTCGTCAAGAGCTTTTGCTTTTCTGTCAAAAGGTCAACATTTTTCGGGTCTAATTTCAGGGCGTTATTTACGCTCTTCAAGGAGTTAGCTGTCTTTTTGCCCTCATCTTGAATGGTCTTGTAACCCCTTTTTATGTCGTCAGCCGAAAAATCTACCCCAATTTTTACAGTACCGTCATTCGCCATTGTTCTGTACCTCCATAGGGGTTACTGGTTCAAATTTGCAAGTTCAACAGCCTTTTTCATGTCAGGGTTATTCAGAACGCCTTGCAGTATTTCAAGAGAAGGGGCGGCATAAACATTCACAATGTCCATGCAGGCTTTCAGAATCATGTTGACGTCCGCCGTCTCCAGGTCCGGGAAAGCGCCGGGGGCCATCTCCTCCACAAATCTGTGCTGGCCCTCCATTACCTCCCTCCGGGTGATCTCGCCGGTTTTGCACCGCCTACCCAGAGCGGCCAGCCTTGACATTTTATCATCCACCGCAATGGTGCGGGTGGGCAGGATGTACTCTTTGCCGTTGATTGTTACAGTGTAATTCATTTTAAATGCTCCTCTCTATTCGCTCAGTAATTCATTCAGTAAATCGGGCAGCTGTCCCTGGCCCTTGCTCCGGACCTCAAACCGCTCCACGCTGCCGCAGTTGGCAATCTGCCCCAGGATGCGCTCCAGCCTGGAAAGAATTGACATATATTCACCCCCCTTTGTAATCTAAAATGAACCGTTCTATGTCCTCCATACTCAAATCGAGACTGCCTGTCCCATCCAATGGATCATCCCGGTTAAACTCAGCCAGCAACGCCGCTTTCTCTAGGCTATCCATCTTAGAAAGCCTCTGCCCCATGTTGTACAAGCTCCGGGACAGTTCGTCCACGGGGTATTCCTGCTCCATCCGCTTCCGCTCTATGGCTTCAGCCAGCGCCGCAAGTCGGGAATCAATACTCGCCATCGCGTCCTCCTTCCATCGCCGTCTCCAACTCTTGCAGCCGGTTCAAAATGTCCGTTGTCTCGATCAGCTTCAAGCCGTGGGACAAGATAGTACGGGCCGCAGATATGCGGGCCTGGGCGTCCTCTTCCCTGTCCTCCACGATCTCCCGCAGGGTGGACAGGGCCGGAGATATGGCCTGCTGGGCTTGCCGGGTGGCGTCCTCGACCATGTTCCCAAATGCGTCCCGGTACGCTGCCCGAAACACTGGGTCTGAAAGATAATTTTGCAGGGTCCGGGTCGTTATCCCTGCCGCCTCAGCTGCCGCCGCCCTGCTGGGGGAGGTCAGCAGAGCCGCAAGGGCCTTTTGCTGTCTCGGTGTCATTGCCACACCCCTTTCCTATTTTTTCTTGTTTTTTCCCTTCGTAAAGGGCAAGCCAGTGGTCAAGCTCCATCGTCACCCGCCACCGCTGCCGGTTCCCGCGATGGAAAACCGTGGGGAGGCCATCCCCGAAAAACTCAGCGTCCTTTGCTGCCTGGGCCAGTGCCGCCGATAGGTCAACACCTTCCCGGCGCTTCACCTCACAGTGGATACCGGCCAGCCCCACAATGTCAGCCTCCCGGCCAAAATTCAGCGGCTCCCCTGGCCTCACATTATAGCCACGTTCTTGGAGAAGTCCGGCAAGCTCGATTTCGGCCCGTCTGCCTTTTGCCTGTGATCTTTTACACGTAGATATCAACTCCATTCAAAATAAAATGAGCCTTTAGTCGCTCCAGCATGACTGCAACGGTCTAAAGGCTCAATGGCTCATCAATATGAAATTTCCTATAATCACTTATATTATAGCACATTTGTTTCTGCTATGCAAGCATTTATTTTGCCGTCCAATCTTCTGCGCTCACAACCATCTCCCCCTCCCAGCCGCAACGGGCCGCTCTGCACTGTGCCAACACACCCCAACACACGGCTCCGGTCTGGAGGGGGTTCAGCTTTTTCCCACAGCGGGGACAGCAGTACCACCACCGCCCACCTACCTCTCTAACCATAGCCGCCTACCGGAGCAAAGCCCGGGTAAACCGGAGAATCAACTCAAGCTCCAGCACACTGGCCTTATTCAACAAATCAATGATTTTCGCTTTCATGCTGTACCTCCTCCTTAGTCAATGTCTGGAGAACATACAAGATTCCCCGAAGATCACGGTCACTGAGCTTGTTTAATAGTCTGATGATCTCCTCCTTCATACCTCGGCCTCCTCTCTGAGTATTTCAGGCTCCTCCGACAGCAGCGCCGTCAGGGCGTTAAAAACTTTCTCCGGGTACTTGCAACGGGCCAGCTCCTGTGCCACTCTCCACAGGTTCGGGTATCTGTTCTTCTCCTCCTCCAGGGTCATACCGTCCTCCCCCCCCTCCGCTTTTCCTGCCCGGTAACCCTTAGCCCGGCCATAGACAAAGGCGAAATTTGCGGCCTCCATGGGGGACATTTCCGACGCAATAGCAATAATCTCATTGATTGAAGCGTCGTAGCGTGGGGTACGGGGGACTTTGGACTTCTCAATGTACCGCCTCATTTTCTCAATCTCGCTCATATTATTGCCCTCCTCTCCTCTTTGGGCAGTTCAATCTTTCCTGCTATGACGCCCCGCAGATAATTGTCCCAGCACAGGGTACAATCCCCGGTGTCATCCTCTTGTTTCATGCACAGATAATGCTTACGATCCGGGGGGCACTGGTCATGCAAAATCATAAATGCACACCGCTGAAGATCGCTTTCCTTTTTTGTCACCTGACAAACCATGCTTGCAATCCTCCTTAATTTCTGGTATTATTGGAGGCGGAAACAGCTCGTTCAATCTGTTCCGCCCTGCCGTCCCGGGTGTTCGCTGCACCCTGGGCGGCTCTTTTTACTACGCTGGCAATCTCGGCGACGACCTCCCGGTCGGTCTTCCCCGTGAAGCGCTCCGGGAAGGTCTCACGGGCCTCTGCGCACACTTGGGTCAAGGTACAGTCGCAGACCTCACCGGGGTCCAGGTTCGCCCCGCAGTGGGGGCAAGCTTTGAAATAGCTCATTGGTCATCCTCCTCTCCAGGCGTAAACAGCATACCAACGGTACCGTTGCCCAGAATAACAATCTTTGCGCCCAGCTCCTGGGCCGTGGTCAGGCGGCAGCCGCCCTCGGGCTGATCCGGGTATCGGTCGGGGCAGTCCCGATCACAAGGCTTTTTGCCAATAGGGCAGATTAACTGCTTCATGTTTTTCTCATCTCCCATCCATACCGCTTTGCGGGTGAACCGTCCTTCTGGAATAGTCTCCGGGACGGCTCGTTAAACTCCAGCTTGACTTTACCCCTTGCGCCGAACTCCCGGTTTTTGAGAATGGTCAGTAGGGAAGAATACCCAAACTCTTGCACTTTTTCTTCTGGGACCCTCTCGACCTTGAACACATTGTCGCTCCTGTTGGTAATATCGCCGCTGCCGCCCACGTCGTCAGCCTCCAGGGGCCGCTTTCCCTCCGTTTTCCGGGGGTGTGCTACCAGGTGAACATGTACCCCTAGCCGCTTGCAGAAGTCCGCCAGACGGCCTGCAAATGCGCTCTGTGCCCGATAATAGCCTTGCTCCGCTTCTCCCCGCAGCTGGGCGGTCATGATGTTGTCCACAAGGAAAGTGTCACAGCCATACCGGCGGTTGGCTCCCTCGAACAGCCGCAGGATCGTGTCCTCATCGTGAGCTCCCTTGTCTCTGATGTCGGTAAGAAACAGGCTCCCGTCAAACCAGCAGTCGATAGGCCCCTTTACATCATCGCAGACGGTATAATATTCCTTGCCGGTCCAGGGGTCCTCCAGTTTGGTCACGTGGAGATAACCGGCCGCCTGTTGGCGGATAACCCGCTTAAATTGCTTTGCTGGCAACTCCCCGGAGTAGGCACACACCCGGTGCCCCTGATTGATAGCGTCCAGCAGGATTTGTCCCAGCAAGGTCGATTTTCCCTCACCCCTCCGCCCGGTCCAGACGGACAGCTCCCCCGGAGCAAAGCCGCCTATCTCCCGATCCAGCAGGGCCAGACCTGAGCTTGTCCGCTTGGTGTTGGTTTCACCGTCGCAATCTATCTGCGTGCCCACGTTGAGCAGACCGGGGGAAGGAAGCTCCTCAGCGTCCAGGACAAGCTGATCTATGGCTGACAGACCGTAGTTTTCCCGCAGCTCCAGGGCAGAGGCGCAGCCGTGAAAAGCGTCCTTCCCTGGAATGAGGACCGGGAGGGGGAAGCGGGCTTGCAGCTCACCGGCAATCTCATCCCGGACCGGGCCAGGAGGCACAGCGACGATTATGTACGGATAGCGACCGATGAACTCGGCCCACTCCGTCAACTCTTTCCACGGAACCGTCAGAGTTTTACAGACAGCGTTGATCTGAATGGCTTGCACATCCTCAGCATTCGCACACCAGAACAGGCCGTACGGCTCCGCCTGGGGGTCCATGAATCGGGGAGCGAACAGGAGAGATTCATTTCCAGTAATCATCCTCGGTCCCTCCCCTCTGCTC